>NZ_CP073078.1:2807742-3112823 GCF_018135625.1 Phenylobacterium montanum | reverse complement strand
CGGACCAGGAGGTTGTTCAGGGGCGGGATGCGATTGTTCAACGCCACCAGCGTCTCGGCCTCCGAGGGACCGATGCGGTCGACGAAGCGCGGGTCCTTCCTCAGCTCGCCCAGGGCCTCGGGGGCGGGAAAGCCGGCGAAGGCGTCCACGTCGCCGGCCTTCAGCGCCGACAGGGCCGCCGAGGGGTCGGGGATGACGCGGAAAGTGACCGCCGAGAGGCTCGCCGGGCGCCCCCAGTAGTCAGGGTTGCGGGTCAGGGTGATGGAGTCGCCGCGCCGCCAGTCGGCGAAGCGGAACGGGCCGGTGCCGACCGGGCGCACGGCGTCGCTCGCGGCCGAGGCCGGCGACAGCATCACCGCATCGCCCCAGCCGAGCACCTGCAGGAAGCTCCCGTAGCGACGCTTCAGGCGAATATCAACCGTATACGGATCGATGATGTCGACGCGGTCGATCACCGCGAAGCGGGGCTTCTGCGAATTGGTCGAAGCCTTGGCCCTGGCGCGGTCCAGGGAGAACCTGACGCTACTCGCATCGAACAGGGTCCCGTCGTGGAAGCGCACCCCCTGGCGCAGGCGAAAGCGGTAGGTCAGCCCGTCCGGCGAGATGGTCCAGCCGGTCGCCAAGAGCGGCTGCACCGCCCCGCCCGGCCCCAGCTCGACCAGGCCCTCATAGACGTTGGGAAAGGTCACCTCCTTGATCGCCGCCGCGGCGCTCGAGGTTGGGTCGAGGTTCGGCGGCTCGAGCTGGACGCCGAGGGTCAGACGGCCGGCGGCCAAGGCGGGGGCGGCGAGGAGGAGAAGGAGGGTCAGGAGGACCGCGAAAAGCCCCTCCCCCTTGCGGGGAGGGGTTGGGGTGGGGGTGCGTGCGCGGAAGTTCGTAGTTGAACTCCGCTCGCGACCGCAACGGCCGAGCTCCGCGCCGATACCCCCGCCCCCTGCCCCCTCCCCGCAAGGGGGAGGGGGTTCTTTTGGCGCCCTTCTCAAACCCGGCCGGTCAGCAGGCTGTGGGCGGCCAGGGCCATGACCTTGGCGGCGGCGACCATGTCGTCCACGCCGACCCACTCGTCGGGCTGGTGCGCCAGATCCAGCACGCCCGGCCCGTACGCGATGCAGTCGCGCAGCTTGCCGATGCGGTCGACGTGCTTCTGGTCGTAGGTGCCGGGCGAGCAGACGAACTGCGGCTCGCGTCCCAGCACCCGGCGCACCGCGCGGGCCGCGGCGGTGGCCACCGGGCCGTCGCGGTCGGCCATGGACGGCGCCACCGAGAACAGTTCGCGCAGCACATAGTCGAAGCCGGGGCGTTCGGTCTTCAGGCTGGTCAGGATTTCGCCGACCTCGGCGCGGACGTCCTCCAGGCTCTCCTCGATCAGGAAGCGGCGGTCGATGATCATGCGGCAGCTGTCGGCCACCAGGGGCGAGGGCAGGCCCTCGAAGCCCTCGGCCTGTCCGCCGTGCACGGAATTGATGTTCAGGGTTGACTGGCGTGCACCCTCCGGCACCACCGGCATGTCGGAATGGCGGCGCGCGAGAGCAGGATAGAGTTCGCTTTCGATCCGCCCCAGCAGCGCGCTCATGTGGCGGATGGCGCTGTCGCCCAGGAACGGCATGGAGCCGTGGGCGATGCGCCCCTTGGTTTCGATCTCGGCCCACCAGACGCCCCGGTGGCCGATGCAGACCCGGTCGACATTCAGGGGCTCTGGAATGATCACGTGGTCGACGCGAGGCCTGGAGAACCAGCCCCGCTCGGCCAAGTAGGCGACGCCGCCATAGCCGCCGGACTCCTCGTCCACCGTGCCGGAGATCTCAATCGCGCCGGGCAGGTCGATCCCTGAGTCGAGCAGGGCCTCGACCGCGATCACCGCCGAGGCCAGGCCCCCCTTCATGTCGCAGGCCCCGCGGCCCCAGACGCGCCCGTCCTTCAGCGTCCCGGCGAAGGGATCCAGGGTCCAGCCCTGACCCGGCTCGACCACGTCGATATGGCCGTTGAAGTGCACGCAAGGCCCCGGCCGCGATCCCTCGCGCCGGGCGATCATGTTGATCCGCGGATAGGCGTCGCAGTCGCCTGGCGAGCCCTCGGCGCGGACATAGGTCACCTCGAAGCCGCGCCGGCGCAGCCGCTCGCCCAGATATTCGGCGCAGGGACGATAGGCTTCGCCCGGCGGGTTGACGGTGGGAAAGCGGATCAGGTCCTGGGTCAGGGCGACGAGGTCGTCGCGGCGGTCCTCGATCCGGCGCAGGACCTGGTCCAGCACGGGCGGATGTTCGGCAAGCTCGGTCATGCGGGAACTCCGTTCGGGCGACCCCTAAAGACAACGGCCGCCGTCGACCTCCAGGGCGACGCCGGTGATCATGGCCGCTTCGTCGCTGCAGAGGAAGGCCGCCGCGGCGGCTATGTCGGTCGGGGTGGAGAACCGGCCCAGAGGGATCGAGGCCAGGAAGCGGGCGCGGGCCTCGGGCGTGTCCCCGCCCATGAAGGTCTGCAGCATCGGGGTCTCGCCGGCCACGGGGTTGAGGGCGTTGACCCGCACGCCGAAGGGGGCGAGCTCGACGGCCATTGCCCGCGTGGCGGCGACCATCCAGCCCTTGGAGGCGTTGTACCAGCAGAGGTTCGGCCGCGGGCTGACGGCGCCGGTGGAGGCGATGTTGAGGATGGCGCCGGCGCCCGCCTGCTTCATCAGCGGCACGGTGTGGCGGGCGGTCAGGTAGACCGAGCGGGCGTTGACCGCCATCAGCCGGTCGAACCCCGCCTCGTCCATGTCTTCCAGCGGCCGCGGCTCGGCGCCCAGGCCGGCGTTGTTGATGAGGATGTCGAGGCCGCCCCAGCCGGGTAGAACCTCTTCGAACAGGGCCGCCACGCTGGCGGCGTCGGCGACGTCGGCGCGCACGGCGCGGATAGAGGGGCCGAGTTCATGCGCCAGGGCCTCGCCTCGCGCGCGGTCCAGGTCGGCGATCACCACCCGCGCGCCTTCGGCGGCGAAGCGGCGGACTATGCCTTCGCCGAAGCCCGAGGCGCCGCCGGTGACGATCGCGCGCTTGCCGGACAGGGACATGGCGACCTCCTCCATTGATCCAGGAGGAGGCTGGAGCCGTCGGCGCGCCGCTGCAAGCCCTCTACAGCTCCAGCACGTCCACCAGTTCGCTGGCGCGGCGGCGGGGGCCGGCATAGTTCAGCATCGTCCGCCGGCGGCGGTCGGGGCCGACGTAGCGCTGGGCGATGACGAAGGCGCGCTGCCGGAAGATAACCATCTCCAGCCTTTGCAGGATCGACTTGGCGGTCACCGGCTTGCCGAGGAACTCATCGACGCCGAGATCGCGGGCGCGCAGCACCGAGGGGGTGTCGCTGTGGCCTGTCAGCATGATGATCGGCGTGCGCCGCTTGTCGCCTTCCAGCGCCCGAGCCGCCCTGATGAAGGCGAGCCCGTTCATCACCGGCATTTCCAGGTCGACGAACACCACGTCGATCGGGCGCTGGGCCAGCATGACCAGACCCTCGCGCCCGTCCTGGGCATAGTGCAGGTTGCGCACCCCTGCGGCGGCCAGGACTGTGCCGATGATCGTGCGCATCTGCGCATTGTCGTCGATCACCAGGATGTGGAAGCCGCCCAGGCCGGTGCGATCGCTCATCGCGCTACAATCTCTTGAACTGAAAGGGCTTTTTGCCCGATCAACGTTCTTCGATTGGGACGCACGAGGTAAACATCGGGTTAAGGGGCGAAATCCCGCACCATGCGCTCGGGCCGCTGACTGCCCAGGATGGGCAGGCGCCCGCTCACATGGCCGATATGCCGCCGTCCAGCTTGAGCTCGGCGCCGGTCATGAAGCGGCTCTCGTCCGAGGCCAGGTAGAGCACGGCGTTGGCGATGTCCAAGGGCTCGCCGATGCGGCCCAGCGGCACCTGGCGGGCCAGCTTGGACTCGGCCTCCTCCTTGCCGAACATCTGGCGCAGGGGATCCAGGATCGGGGTGTCGATGAAGGTCGGGTGGATCGAGTTGGAGCGGATGTCCAGCTTCTGCTTGGCGCAGTGCAGGCCGATGCCCTTGGAGAGCAGCCAGACCGCCGCCTTGGAGGCGTTGTAGGACGGCGAATTGTGCGCCGCGATCAGGCCGGCGATCGAGGAGATGTTGACGATCGAGCCGGGCTGGTTCTGGCGCAGGTATTTCAGGGCGTGCTTGGTCCCCAGGAACACGGAATCGACATTGACGCTCATCACCTTCTTCCAGTCGTCGAAGGACAGGTGCTCGATGTCGCCGCCGATGGAGATGCCGGCGTTGTTGACCAGGACCGAGATGCCGCCCATGGCCTCGTCGGCCTCCTCAAGGGCGTAGATCCACTGCTCCTCCTTGGTCACGTCCAGGGGGAAGGCGAAGGCGGTCCCCTCGCCGAAGGCGGCGTTGATCTCGGCTGCGGTTTTGGTCGCGCCCTCGAGATTGATGTCGGCCAGGCTGACCTTGGCCCCCTCCTCGGCCAGTCGACGGGCCGCCGCCGCGCCGAGCCCCTGGGCGCCGCCGGAGATGAAGGCTTTTTTGCCGGCCACGCGGCCTTCGTTCTGCGCCATCGGAGTCTCCTCGATAGGTTTTGCGTTCAAACGCTAGTTTGAACCGGAACCCGCCGCCTCGTCCATGATCTTGGCGAGGGCGACGTCGAGGGCTGTGACCCCGTCGGCGTCGTGGGTGGAGAGCAGCACCTCGACGCGGTTGTAGACGTTGAACCACTCGGGGTGATGATCCAGCTTCTCGGCAGCCAGGGCGGTGCGGGTCATGAAGCCGAAGGCGGCGTTGAAGTCCCTGAACTTGAAGGTCTTGACGATGGCGTCGCGATCCGGCGCGGCGGCCCAGCCGGAAAGCTCGGCCAGGGCGGCGGCGGCGCCGATCTTGGTGGGGCGGGACATGGGTGGGCTCCTGCTTCAGGCCAGTTGCTCTACCCCTTCTCCCCTTGTGGGAGAAGAAGGGGCCCGCGGCGAAGCCGCGGGAGGATGAGGGGTCGCACCAGCCTTTCCGATGGGTAGGCGCTGCGGGAGAGGGGTTGTGAGAGGTCAGCGCGACCCCTCATCCTCCCACCCGCTGACGCAGGCGGGCCCCTCCTTCCCCCACAAGGGGGGAAGGGAAATTAGTCCCGATCGAACTTGTCCACCCGCCGCTTGCCGAACAGCAGCCGCGTTTCCAGCCGGCCACGCAGGGCGCGGTAGTAGGCGTCGAGGAAGTCGCCGTCGGATTCGTGCGGGTTGTCGGGCCAGTCGATCTTCCTGCGGATGCGCTCGGCCACCGCCTTGACAGTCTTGGCGTCGAAGCGGCGCAGGACGTCTTCGAGGACGTGCAACTCCTTGACCCCGTAGGCGTCGAGCTGGGCCTGGGTGAAGGCGAAGGCCGCGTGGGCGCCATTGTCGCGCTCGGCCAGGTCCTTGAGCAGCTTCTGCTTGGGCGCCTTGACCACCCAGGTGCCGGCGGCGATGTCGCCGGCGCGCAGGCGGTCGCGGTTGAACAGGGGCATCAGGGCGAAGACGCCGGTCCACAGCAGGCCGGTCAGCGAGATCCAGGCGTCGGCGGTCTCCATGTGCGACAGCAGGAAGGTCAGCGGCAGGAACACCTCCAGTTCGCGCATGGCGTTGCGCCCCAGGATGGCGTCGGCCGTCAGGGGGCCGCCGCTGCGCGAGGCGACGCGCAGGCCGAGGACGCGCTTGCCCGGGGTGGCCGCCCGCGGGGTCATCTCGAACAGGATGAAGTAGAGGTTGCGCAGGACGAAGAAGCCCAGCAGCCAGATGGCGGCCATGGCCGGCCCGCTGTCCTTGCCCAGCGCCGCCAAGCCCCAGAGGCAGAGGATGGTCATCACCACCAGGGCCCCGATGATGATGGCGACGTCGATCAGGAAGGCGGCGGCGCGCTCGCTGGCCTCGGCCAGGCGCAGGCGAAGGTCCATGCCCTCGGGGGTCACCAGGGCGCGCTGGCGGGCGGCGGCCTCAGCCATGGGCGGCTCCGTTGCGGCGCGGCCGCGGCCCATAGAGATAGGTCAGCCACATCACACCGGTGGCGGCGGCGATGGTGTAGCGGATCCAGGTGGTCTGGATCAGCTGCCGGCCGATCCCTTCCAATAGGCCGGCGCAGAACAGCATCACCAGCACCCCGCCCATCAGGGTGGCGGCTGTGCGGCCGGCGGCGGCCACGGCCTCCAGCCGTCCCCGCTCGCCCGGGAAGGCCAGGGTCGAGCCGATTCTCATGCCCGCGGCGCCGGCAAGGATGATGGCGGAAATCTCTGTCACCCCGTGGATCACCAGCCAGCCGCCGGCCTCGACGCCAAGGCCATGAGTGATGAAGACTGCGAGAAATGCGCCGAGCATGCAGCCCTGATAGGCCATGAGCAGCGCCGACGGCAGGCAGAGAGCGAAGCCGAAGGCGAAGGCCATTAACGCGACATGGGCATTATGGGTGAAAAGAAAGGTGGCAAGCGTGCTCAGCCACGGCTGGATCTGGTGCTGATCGTGCGGGTTCAAGAACAGGGTGGCGCGCAGGGCCTGGGCGCTGGCGGCCGGGCCTCGGCCCGCGGCCAAATCATCCGGGACGAAGGCGCGGAACCAGTCGCTGTCGGCGAAGCACAAGGACATGCCGACCGCCACTCCCCCGGCGGTCAGGGCCGCACTGGCCAGGGTCTCGCGCCAGCAGGCCTTGGCCGCCGCCGGCCAGTCGTGGGCGAAGAAGCGGCCGATGCGCTCGATCAGCCTTGCGCGGGATCCATAGACGAAGAAATAGGCCCGCGCGCACAGGCTCTCCAGATAGTCGACCACGCTCTGGTCCAGCGAGGTCGCCCGCGCCACCGACAGCGAGGACAGGGCCGAGCGATAGAGTACGGGGATAGCGATCAGGTCCTCGTCGGACAGCACCCGCGCCGCGCCGCCCTCGGCCCGGTTGAGCAGGTTCTCCAGCCGCTTCCAGTCCGCCTCGCGCTCGGCGCGGAAGCGGGAGCTCTTCAGGCGCAGCTCAGCCATGGCGCGACCTCACAGCACGTCCTTCCGCTTCAGCTCGAAATAGCGCGCCAGGAGGGCCGGGCCTATGCGGTCGGCGCGGGCTTCGATGATCTGGACGCCGAGCCGGCGCAGCCGCTCGCTGACCAGTTCGCGCTCGCGCAGCAGGGCGGCGGCCACGGCGGCGCGGGAGACGTCCTCGGGGGTCTCCGGCTTGCGCCGGGCCAGGCTCTCCAGTTCGTCGTCGCGCAGCACGATGAACAGCACCAGGTGCTGGGCCAGGAGGCGGCCGACGTTCTCCAGCATCAGTTCGGCGCTGGTGGAGTCGGCGAAATCGGTGAACACCACCACCAGCGAGCGCCGCTTCAGCCGGGCCGAGAGGGCGGTCAGGCCCAGGGTGTAGTTGGTTTCGGCGTCGCCATAGTCGATCTGGGCGGCCAGGTGCTGGACGTGGGTGAAGGCGCTGGCTCCGGAGAGGACCCCGCTGGTCACGTTCGGGCGGGCGTCGAAGCCGAACAGGCCGACGCGGTCGCCGCCCTTCAGGCTGACATAGGCCAAAAGCAGGGCCGCGTTCAGGGCATGGTCGACTCGCGGGGCGCCGGCCACCGGCTCGCACATCAGCCGGCCGGAATCGATGGCCAGGATCACATGGTGGTTGCGCTCGGCGCGGAACTCCTTGGCCAGCAGGGTCGCGTGGCGGGCGGACTGCTTCCAGTCGATGGCCCGCCGGTCCATGCCGGGCAGGAAGGGCCGCAGGGCGTGGAACTCGGCGCCGACGCCCAGGTCCAGCTGCTCGCGCGGGCCGGTGAACTCCTCGCGGGAGAACAGGCGCTGAGCCTCGTCCTTGACCGCCTGGATGTTGAGGGTGACGGCGAGGCCGTGGGCCATGTCCTCGGCCCGCTGGACCCAGACCAGGCCCATGGGCCCGCGCCAGCGCGCCCAGAGCCGGCCGAGCCGGGCCTGGCCGCGGCGCACGGGGTCCAGGTCGAAGCCGGCGACCGCCGTACGCTCTTCGGTCCTGGCGGTTCGTCGCCGCGGCGAGACCACCAGGTGCGGGTCTGGTTCGAGGGCGAATTCGACCGCGGTCGGGGCTCTATGCTCGAACGCCGCCTGGGCCAGGGCGCGGCCTTGCACAGTGACGGGCACGGCGTCGGGCGCCGTGAGGCTGAGCCGGGTCGCCCGCGGTCGTGCGGCCAGGGCGGCGTCCAGCAGGGCCAGAGCCACCACCAGCACCAGCCAGGCCGGACCCACCAGCCAGAAGCGCGGGGCGATGGCGGCCACGGCGGCGGCCACCGGCGCGCCACAGGCGGCGGCCGCCACCGCGCGGGCGGTGGGGTAGAAGGCGACGTCGGCCGCCGCGGGCGGGGCGCCCGTTTCGCTCAACGCGGCGCCTCGACCTGGTCGATGATGCGCCGCACGGCGTCGTCGACCTTGCGCCCGTCGATCTCGGCGGCGGGGGACAGGATCACCCGGTGGCGCAGGGCCGGCAGGGCCAGGGCCTTGATGTCGTCGGGGATCACATAGTCGCGCCCGTCCAGGGTCGCCCGCGCTCGCGCCGCCACCGCCAGCATGGCCGAGCAGCGCGGCGAGGCGCCCGCAGAGAAGTCCGGGCTCTCCCGCGTGGCGCGGACCAGGGCCACCACATAGCCGGTGATCGCCTCGTTCAGCCGCACCTGGGCCACCGCCTCGACCGCGGCGGCGATGGTCGCCGCATCGGCCACGGGACCCACGCCGAAGCTGGCCGGGTCGCGCTTCTTCTCCGCCCCGGACCCGTGGCTGGAGACGATCGCCCGCTCCTCCTCCAGGCTCGGATAGCCGAGGTCGTGCTTGAACAGGAAGCGGTCCAGCTGGGCCTCGGGCAGGGGATAGGCGCCCTGGTGCTCCAGGGGGTTCTGGGTCGCGACCACGGTGAAGCGGGCGCTGAGCGCGTGGCTGACGCCGTCCAGGGTGACGGTGCGCTCCTGCATGGCTTCCAGCAGCGCCGCCTGGGTCTTGGGCGGGGTGCGGTTGATCTCGTCGGCCAGCAGGAGCTCGCAGAAGATCGGCCCCTTGACCAGGGCGAAGGTCGAGGCCTGGAAGTTGAACAGGTTCGAGCCGACGATGTCCCCCGGCATCAGGTCCGGGGTGAACTGGATGCGGCCGAACTGCAGGTTCACCGCCCGGGCGAAGCACTGGGCGATGAAGGTCTTGGCCGTGCCCGGCGGGCCTTCCAGGAGCACGTGGCCGCCGGAGAACAGCGCCGTCAGCATCAGCTCGATGGTGTCGGCCTGGCCGACCACCCCCTTGCCGATCTCGGCGCGGATCTTCTGCGCCAGGTCCTTCACCTCACTGAGGTTCACGGGTCATCTCCAGTCTCCATTCATGCAGGGCCAGCGCGGCGGCCAGGGCGTCGTCTCGCCCCCGGGCGTTGGCCACGGCGCGGGAAAGGTCGGCGAGGCGGTGGCGGGCGCCGATGCGCTCGGCCAGCCGGTCGAGGAAGTCGTCGATTTCGCCCGCCGGCACTCTGGTGATGGCCAGCTCGCGGACTACGGAGGCGCGGGCCAGCTCCAGGTAGCGCGCGGCCATGTGCGGCTCGCGCCCCGCCAGGCGGATCAGGGCGGCGGAATTGTCGGCCAGGGCCTGCTTGCCCAGGGCTATGGCCCGTCCCTCGGCCGCTGGCGCGCCGAAGCGGCTGACGGCGTGGAGTCCCATCAGCAGGGCTGCGGCCAGCAGGCACAGGGTGGCGCCCAGGAACGGCGGCTCGACCGCCAGCTTCAGCAGGTTCGGCGGGGTGTTGAAGCCGTTCAGGGTGACGTCGAACACGACGCCTTCGCCACGCGGCTTCAGGGTCTGGATCAGGGCGGTGGCGGCGCGGGCGCCGGCCAGTTCGCGCAGGCCGCGGGTGTTCATCAGGTCGGGGTCGGACAGCACGAACAGGCGCCCGTCGGCGCTGCCGGCCAGCAGCACGTCGCCGGCGTCGTCGGTCACCACGGGCTTCAGATTGTCGGCGGTGCGGATCACCTGAAGGCTGACCACCGGAGCGGTGGCGACATTGTCGGCCGGCGAACCGGGGCTCATCAGCCGCCGTGCGGCGGTGTCGTGGCGGCGGCCCACGGTCAGGGCGCCCAGGGTCGGCTTGACCAGGCGGCGAACGGAATCCGCGTCGACCAGCGAGACCGGCTCGACCCAGCCCAGCTGGCGCGGGTCGGGCATGGTCGCCCACTTCGGCAGCACCACCAGCACCCGGCCATTGGCGGCCCGCTTGGCCAGGGCGGCGCCGTCGGAGGTCACGTCCGGGGTGATGATGGTCAGGCCGGGCGGCTCTTCGTCCTGGCCGGGAACGCGGCGGCTGACGGTCGCCACCTCGCCCTCGGCCTTCAGCAGGCGGACGATCCCGGCGAAACCCACCGCCGAGCGCGACAGGGCGTGGGCGCCGCCGTCGAAGCCGCTCTTCAGGTCCGGGGCGAAGGCCGACAACACCAGAAAGGCGCAGAAACCGAACACGCCCGCGACCAAAAGCCAGGCGGCGACTACTGGCGAGAACACCGGCGCGATGCGGGAACGGGCGTGGGCCTTGGTCATGCGCCCGCCGGCAGGGCGAAGGCCTGGTAGTCGCGGCGGCAGGCTTCGAACTCTGGCGCGCCGATGGCCTGGCCGCCGAAGAAACTGCGTTCGACCACCCGGGCGATGCCGGCGAAGGTCGTCCGCGCCGCCTCCGGCAGGGTCGGGTGCTGGGCGATGTCGCGGCTGGTCAGGGCCGGCTGGACCAGGCGCGGCCAGCGGCGGTCGATGTCCTCGATGCTGCGGAACAGGATCAGGTGCACGGCCTCGGCGAAGCGGCCCTCGGCCGCCAGGCGGTCGGCGTCTTCCAGAAGGGTGCGGGCGCGCGCCGCGCTGGGCCGCCAGTCGTCGGGCGCGGCTGCGGCCGGCTTGGCCTTGCGCCGCCGCCCGGGCCAGCGCAGGCCGATCACCTCGCGCAGCACCAGGTAGAGGATCAGGCAGGCCAGGAAGGCGAGGCCCGCCCAGAACACCCATTTCAGCTCAGGCCCCATGTGCTTCAACCAGCGCAGGAAGGCCAGGAGCCAGCCGGGCGGCGGCGCGAGCTTGGGCGGGCCGGTGAAGGCAAACTGCAGGTCGGTCTGGCGCAGCAGCTGTGCATGCGCCCGCGCTACGGGGTCCAGCTTCGACGGCGAAAGGCCGGCGCCGATCACGCTCCCCAAGCTCGTCCCCCGACCAACATCCCCTGCAACCGCTACTAGAATGGGTTTTGGAGCGTAGGACAATGGCCGATGTCGGGAGGTGGGGCCATAGGGGCCGTGAGATATGGCCAAAGTCGTTGTTCCCGCCTATCGTCCGGCTTGAAGACCGTCGCCAAGAGCGGATCAGAGGATGCATTGGCCCGATAGAGAGCTTCCAGCGGACTGGTACAATCTGAATGCAAGCCAGATATCCGATCCGCGTGTGCACGCTGTCAGCGCCGAACTTGCTCACGTAGCTCAATTCTACACCTATCAGCACATCGCGATCGCCATTGCGGCGGCAGGTCTCGCGATAGCAGCCCTGCAGGGACGGCGGCGGATTGTATTGTCAGGATTTCTGGGCGGCTTTGTTCTGCCCTTTGCGATGATCTGTTGGTTGTTTGGTGTCCATCGGATGACCCGCATAGGCATGGCGCTCGGCTCGAACCAAGCCGTTATCCTGTCCTGGCTGGAGCCGGCGGTGCTGGCGATTGTGGTCGGGACGATGATTCGCCAAGCTTGGCTCCATCACAACCGGAACCGCACAACATAGGCCGTTCATACACAACGGAACGAGGGTGCTAAGCTGTAGCCGTGCGCCCCCGCGGCTCCCGCACCATCAGGGTCAGCACGATCAGCGCGCTCAGCACGCAGCCGGCCGAAATCCACAGCAGCGGCGAATAGCCGAAGGCCTTGGCGATCAGGCCGCCGAGCAGCGGGCCCAAGGCGGCCGCCAGGCCCTCGGCGGTGGAGGAGAAGGCCAGGCGCATGGCGATGTCCTCGCGCAGGCCGAACTCCAGCACCAGGGTCTGCGAGCTCATGTTGTAGCCCGACGAGGCGGCGCCCAGGCCGGCCAGGGCCAGGGCGATCATGGGCAGGTTGTGGGCGTAGATCAGCAGCACGGTCGAGCCGACCCAGAGGGCCAGGGAGGCGAGGCAGGCCAGACGGAAGCCGGACTTGTCGCCCATATAGCCCCAGACCAGGTTCGAGGCGGTGTCGGCGCCCAGGAAGGCGAAGCCCAGCAGGCCCAGGGTCGGGCCGTCCAGCGCCACCGAACCCTTGGCGTAGAGCACGTAGAAGGGCGCGGCCAACCGCCCGGCCACCGCCAGGGTCTGGGTCAGCATGAAGAAGGAGAAGTCCTTGTCGCTGAGCAGGGCCGGGAAATCGCGCAGGCGGTCGAGCATGCGCACGCGGGATCGAAGGGTCGGCGGCTCGGGCTCGCGCAGCAGCACCTGCAGGAAGGTCAGGCCCAGGCTGGTCAGGACGAAGGCGACGGCGAAGGTCACCGAATAGCCGTGGCCGAAGATGTTGCGCCCGATCAGCCAGCGCCCGGCGGCCCAGGTCAGCACCGCGGCGATCGCCCCGCCGGTCAGGTTGCGCCAGGCTTGCAACCGCCCCCGCCGCACGATCGGGATCACCTTGGCCAGGAGGAGCTGGAAGGCCACCCGCTGGGCGCCGGAAAAGATGCCGAACAGGAACAGCAGCACCAGCATTGAGGCCAGTAGCGGCATGCCGCGCATGAACCAGCTGGCCAGCGCCATGCCCAGGACCGCGAGGCGCATCAGGCTCCCGATCAGCATGGCCGCGGGCATCACCTTCTTGCGGTGCTCGATCTGCGAGGCCGAGATGATCGGCGAAACCAGGGCGCCCAGCTGCTGAAGGCCCGCGCCCAGGCCGACGATGGCGTCGGAGCCGGACAGCTCGTGCAGGAAGATCGGGATGAAGGTCGGGGCGTTCAGCAGCCGGAACCCGGTCATGCCGAGCATGCCGTGGATGTAGTTGCCGGCGTAGTTGCGCGGCAGGTTGGCCCAGACGAAGGCGTCGTAGGCGGCCTCCGCCGTCGGCTCGGTCGCCGGCGTCGGGCCTTCCGCCTCGCTGATCTCGATCGCCTGGTCCATCCTCGCCCCAGCTTCGTCCATCCGTCGAACCGGCGGGCGATGATTCTTATCAGCGGTAACCTATCAGCCCGGCCCGCTGCGGGAAGAGCGCTCTACCGCCGCGCCCCGGTCCGTGCCTAGATAGTGCGTCAAGAAAACGGAGGAAGCGCGGTGAGCTATCGTGATCCCGAGATCGGCCAGATTCGCCAGGTTCTCGCCGGGCTGGTGGCGCCGGCGGACGCGCCGCGGCCCTCGGTGGAGAAGCAGCGGGCGGACTACGAGGCCTTCGGCCGTTCGATTCCCCTGCCGGACGGCTGCGAGGTCGAGCCGATCTCGGCCGGAGGGGTTCCCGCCCAGCGCATGACCCCGCGCGGCGCCGACCGGGGCGCGGCGATCCTCTACCTGCACGGCGGCGGCTATGTGATCGGCAGCGCCGCCACCCACGCCCATATGGTGGCGCGCCTTGCCGAAGCGGCGGGGACGGTGGCCATCAACCTGGACTATCGCCTGGCGCCCGAGCATCCTTATCCGGCGGCGGTGGACGACGCCGTGGCCGCCTATGGCTGGATGCTGGAGCAGGGCTGGCCGGCGTCGCGGATCGTCATCGCCGGGGATTCCGCAGGCGGGGGCCTGACCCTGGCCACGGCGGTGGCGCTGAAAGCCAAGGGCCTGCCGCAGCCGGCCGGCCTCTATCCGATCAGCCCCTGGACCGACCTCACCCAGTCGGGCGCCGCTCATACGGCCAAACTGGCGAGCGATCCGATCTGCAACCCGGCCGGCCTGGAGGAGATGTCCGGTCTTTATCGCGCCGGAGCCGCAGCGAACGAACCTCTGGTCTCGCCCCTGTTCGCCGACCTCTCGGGCCTGGCGCCCATGCTGATCCATGTGGGCTCGGAGGAAGTGCTCTTGACCGACGCCACGGCCCTGGCCGAGCGCGCCGCCCTGGCCGGGGTCGAGGTGCGGCTGGAGGCTTGGCCCGAGATGATCCACGTCTGGCCGTTCTTCCACGCCATGCTCGCAGCCGGCCGCCGCGCCATCGCCGAGGCGGGCGCCTGGATCGGGGGGCGGGTGGCGGCGGGGGCCTGAGCCGCCGCCTCAGTTGATCAGGATCGTGCCCAGCAGGAGCTTGCCGCCCGGGCCGCCCAGGACGTGGTCGGTCTCGGTCTGCAGCATGCGCGATATGTAGTCGGCGTCAGGCGGCGCCCCCGGCCCGAGGCCCGAGGCGTAGGTCTGCAGGGCCTGGACATAGGCGGCGCGCAGGCGGGGCTGGGAGATCTGGGCCCGGGCCCTGAGCCCGTTGTTGGGGATGTCGACCCCGACCTCGACCGTCATCACCCCCCGCCGGCCGTCGCCGCGCAGCACGGTGGCCGAGAGGGTCTGAAGCTGCAGGTAGGTGAGGCCGCCGCCCTTCTTCTTCTGCTCCTCGGCGCGCGCCAGCGGCGGCGCGGCGGCCAGTGCGGCGGCCAGGATCAGGAGACTGCGGCGCGATGTCATGCGATCGGTTCTGGCTTTGGCAAGGTCCTGGACGTATCTAGCCAGCGCAGCCTCGCCCCGGCAAGGCGGCCTTCAGGAGCCCTGGATGAGCAAGCCCAATCTATGGCGCGGCATGGCCCGCGGCTTCGCCGGCAAGTGCCCCCATTGCGGCCAGGGCCGGCTGTTCCGCGCCTATCTGAAGGTCGAGAGTCCCTGCGCCGCCTGCGGCCACGACAATGGCCAGTACCCGGCCGACGACGCCCCGCCCTATTTCACCATCCTGATCCTGGGTCACGTGGTGATCGCGCCCCTAGTGGTCCTGCCGGTGATCTGGACCCTGAACCCGGTTCTGGTGCTGGCCGTGGCCCTGCCGACCGTCGGGGCGCTGGCCCTGATCCTCTTGCCCAGGGTCAAGGGGGCGGTGGTCGGCCTGCACTGGGCGATCCACAAGAACGAGGGCGTCGTGCCCGGCCAGGGCGAGGACAGCGGCGCCTGGGCCCCCCCCGAAGCCTGATTCCACTTCTGAGCTCAAAGGCGCAAACGGTCGCCTTGACCGCGCGGGCGCCGTCCCGCCATCCTGCCCCGCGGAGGGTGCTTGCATGAAGTTCGAGGCGCGGGTCCAGCGTGAAGTCCGGTTCCTGCGCGGGTTGCTCCGGACCCTGCGGCGGGTCCGCTCGATCGCCGCCGATTCGCCCAACCTGATCTGCGACGACCTCGAGGCGGCGGTCGACCAATGGCGCGAGCGGCCGGCCATCACCTTCGGCGAGCGCACCATCACCTATGCCGAGCTGGACGGCGTCGCCAACCGCTACGCCCATTGGGCGCAAGAGCATGGCCTGAGGCGCGGCCAGACCGTGGCCCTGTTTCTGCCCAACCGCATCGACTACCTGTCGATCTGGTACGGCCTCAGCAAGATCGGGGTCGCCACCGCCCTGATCAACAACAACCTGACCGGCTCGCAGCTCAGCCACTGCCTGGAAATCTCGGGCGCCACCCAGGTGATCGCCGACGCGGAGACCGCCCCGGTGTTCGCCTCGGTGCGCGAGAGCCTTTCGCGCCACATGGTGTTGTGGACCCTGGGCCCCGCCGTCGGCGACCAGCGCGACCTCGGCAAGGCCCTGAAGAGCTGCAGCCAGCTGCGCCCCGACCGCTCGACCCGGGCCGGCATGACCGCCCGCGACGTGGCGCTCTACATCTACACCAGCGGCACCACCGGCCTGCCCAAGGCGGCCAAGATCACCCACATGCGCGCCCAGCTCTACATGCGCGGCTTCGCCGGCGCGACCGGGGCGCACAAGGAGGACCGCCTCTACCAGGTGCTGCCGCTGTACCACGCCACCGGCGGGCTCTGCGGCATGGGCGCGGCGCTGCTCAACGGCGGTTCGGTGGTGCTGAAGAGCCGGTTCTCGGCCAGCCATTTCTGGAGCGACGTCGCGGCCGAGAAATGCACCCTGTTCGTCTATATCGGCGAGCTGTGCCGCTATCTGGTGAACCAGCCGGAGAGCGAGGCCGAGCATGGCCACCGCCTGCGGCTCGCCTTCGGCAACGGGCTCAGGCCCGACGTCTGGGGTACGGTCAAGGACCGCTTCCGCATCCCCGAGATCCTGGAGTTCTACGGCTCGACCGAGGGCAACGTCTCCTTTTTCAATTTCGACGGCAAGCCGGGCTCGATCGGCCGCATCCCGGCCTATGTGAAGAAGCGCTTCAACGCTCGGCTGGTGAAGTTCGATGTCGAAACCGAAGCCCCCTTGCGCGGACTGGACGGCCGCTGCCAGGAGACGGCGCCGGGCGAGGTGGGCGAATGCGTCGGCCACATCGGCGGCGACGTGCGCGGCGAGTTCGCCGGCTATGCCGACAAGGTGGCCAGCGAGAAGAAGATCCTGCGCGACGTGTTCGAGCCCGGCGACGCCTGGTTCCGCACGGGCGACCTGATGCGCCAGGACGAGGAGGGCTATTTCTATTTCGTCGACCGGGTGGGCGACACCTTCCGCTGGAAGGGCGAGAACGTCTCCACGAGCGAGGTGGCCGGCATCCTCTCCGGCGTTCCGGGGGTGCTGGAGGCCACGGTCTATGGGGTCAAGGTCGGCGAGCAGGACGGGCGCGCCGGCATGGCCTCGCTGGTGGTGGACAAGAGCTTCGACATCACCGCCCTGGCCGCCCTGGCCGACGAGCAGCTTCCGGCCTATGCGCGCCCCGTGTTCCTGCGCCTGCAGCCGCAGATCGAGGTCACCGGCACCTTCAAGTACCGCAAGGTCGACCTGGTGGCCGACGGCTTCGACCCGGCGGTGATCAAGCACCCGCTCTATGTGCGCGACCCGGCCAAGGGCTATGTGAAGCTGACCAAGGCGGTCTACGCCAAGGTGGTGTCGGGGGCGGTCAGGGTTTGAGGGGCGCGCTCCGTAGCGATGTTGCACATTGGGCTCACAAAGCTAAGCTTGCCCGATGTTTGGAAGCCAGACCCGCACCAAGGACCTTTTCGCAAATCGTTTCGAGCCGGATGGCGACGGCTATCTGTTCCGCGCCAATCTGAAGGCGCCAGGCGTGAGGGTGACGTCCGGGGAACGCGATCGGTTCGTCCATGAATTTGGTCGGCGAGTCACGATCCTCACCTGGGTATCGGCTGGTGTGACGGTGGCCTTAGTACTGGCCGCAGCGTTCTATTCGACCGGCGAGAATAGGTCTGTGGCCGAATGGATAATCGCCCCCATAGTCGCCCTTTGCATTGGCGGCTTTATGGGCCCGTTCTACTGGCTCTGGTATGCACCGGTGAGAGCCTTGGGCGGCCGACTACCCGCGACGCCGGGCCGCTCGGCGACCGAAGCGCGCCGCGTGGCGCTCGAGCGACTGACCTGGAAGCAGTTAGGCTTGTCCGCGTTAGTCGTTCCGGCGTTGCTGTTTCGCTTGACGCGCGGACACGATCTGCTGACGGGCTGGAACCGGCTCTGGATGGCGTTCTGCGGGCTGCTTCTGTTGTTCATTGCGGTTCAAGCCGCTCGAAAATGGCGAGCCACGCGATCTTGAGCAGCGCGCACAGAAGCCAGGGATGACGCCATCGGTGTGGGCATTTCGGATTTTCGCGCTTGGGGTTGGGTCGTTTTTCGCCGGCCTATACTTCGGATTTCGTGACCTGCTGCCCTATCTGGCGGCCAAGAAGCAGGGCGTCATTGTCCGCCGGGGCTATAGCGCGATCAAGGTCCGCCGCGACGAAGACCCCGAGCGGTTCCGCCGCCTGCTTTCCAATCGCGTGCGCGGACTGACCATGGGCTTTGGGTTGGCCGCCGCCGGCGCGCTCGCCGTGGTGCTCATCGCCTCGATGGCCTTCCACCTATGAGAGACGTGAAGCACCCTGGATCATCGTCTCAGCCTCGGCTACGCCTTGGGGGATCAGGTGGCGCGGACGATATGAGAATTCTGCTGCGGATCCTTTTCCTGTTCTTTGTCTCGCCATTCGAACGGCTAGACCTCAGCCGCCTATTTGAAAGCCGAGCCTTCAAGCGGCGGCGCCTGCGTAGCATCCGCGGCGGCTATCTGGCCGATGTCGGCGACGACGATCCGTTGCCCTGACCCGTTTGCAGCGAAGTTGAGCGGCAGCCAAGCATCCGCTCCATGCGGCCAGTTGCCGAGCGGCGTTGGCTGGGCGACAGTTCCGGGTACAGGGAGCTCGCCATGCCAGACCTCGCCCACTTCCCCGCCGATACGTCGCCCGACGACCTCTTCGCCGCGCTCGCGCGCGACGGGGCGCTGGTGCTGGACGATGTGCTGGATCAGGCGGCGGTCGACGCCCTGGTCGCGGAGATCGGGCCCTATGTGGAGGCGACCCAGCCGGGGCGGGACGTGTTCAGCGGCTTCAACACCACGCGCACCGGCGCGCTGGTGGCCAGGTCGCCGCTGACGCGGGAGCGGGTGCTCGACACCCGCATCCGCGCCCTGTGCGACCGCCTGCTGCTGCCGTTCTGCCAGCGCTACCAGCTGCACCTGACCCAGCTGATCCGCATCATGCCCGGCCAGGTCGCCCAGCCGCTGCACCGCGACCGCTGGGCCTGGGGCAAGCACCTGAAGGATGTCGAGCCGCAGCTGAACACCATCTGGGCCCTGACCGACTTCACCCGCGAAAACGGGGCGACCCAGGTCGCGCCCGGATCGGTCACCTGGCCCGACGAGCGGGTCCCCGATCCGGCCGCGGTCACCTGCGCCGAGATGCGGCGGGGCTCGGTGCTGGTCTATACCGGCGGGGTGTTCCACGGCGGCGGCGCCAACGACAGTCAGGCCGACCGCTGGGGCCTGAACATCACCTATGCGCTGGGATGGCTGCGGCAGGAGGAGAACCAGTACCTGTCGTGCCCGCCGGAGATCGCCGCGACCCTGGATCCGGAGCTGCAGGCGCTGATCGGCTACGCCATGGGCTCCTATGCGCTGGGCTACTATACCCCGCCGCTGCCGGCCGGCGCCGGGCCTGAGGTGGTGCCGCCGGAGCACGCCCTGCACGCGGGTAGCGGCGAATACAGCATGGGTTCGGACGAGCTTTTGGCCGCGATCCGGGACGAAATCGGCGCCGCCCGCGAACCGGCCTGACGGCGTGAAGACCCTGCTGATCGTCTACGACACAGTCACCGGCGCCACGCGCCAGATGGCCGAGGCGGTGGCGCGGGGAGCCGGCGGTGAAGACGAGGTCGCGGTCCGGCTGCTGTACGCCGGCGAGGCCGGGCCGGAGGATGTGCTGGCGGCGGACGGCTATGTCTTCGCCACGCCCGAGATGCTGGCCGCCCTGGCGGGGCGGATGAAATTTTTCTTCGACCGCAGCTACTATCCCGTGCTCGACCGTATCCAGGGGCGGCCCTATGCGGCCGTGATCTGCGCCGGAAGCGACGGCCAGAACGCCCTGCGCCAGATCGAGCGGATCGCCGCCGGCTGGCGGCTGAAGGCCGTGGCCGAGCCGATCGTCGTCTGCACCCACGCCCAGACACCCGAGGCCATACTGGCGCCCAAGACCGTGGGCGCCGCAGAGCTGCTGCGCGGCGAGGAACTGGGCGCCGCCTTGGCCGCGGGGCTGGCCTTGGGGGTATTCTAGCGGGACGGTGGGGCTGGGACGCCGGAAGGTTCGGCCCTCAATCCGGCTGCACGTCGATCCCAAGGGCGTCGAGCAGGGGATATTGCTGGTCCGGCGTGATTTTGAGGCCTTCGCGGGCGGCGAGGCGGGTCAGGTCCAGGCCGCTGACCTCGGCCCCGCGCAGGTCGGAGCCCCCGAGCCGCGCATTGTCCAGGATCGCGCCGAACAGGTTCGAGCGGCGCAGATCCGCATCGGTCAGGTCCGCGCCCGACAGGTCCGCCTCGCGCAGGTCGCATTCGCAAAGCTCGCAGCCGGGCAGGCGCGCGCCCGACAGGTCGGCCAGGTCCAGCCTACAGCGGCGGAAGCTGGCCTGGGTGGTCATCACCTTGCGACCGAACGTGCGGGAGAAGTCGACCTTTTCGAACCGCGCCCCCCGCAGATTGCAGTCCTCCAGCACGATGGCGTGCAGGCTGGAGCGGTCGAACCGGGCGAGGCTGAGGTCGCAGCGCCGGAACGCCGCCTCGTCCAGCCGGCTGAAGGCGAACACCGGCCCCTGGCGCGCGACGGGGTCGGCCAGGGCGCAGTCCTCGAAAACCGCCTCGCGCAGGTCTGCGTTGGCGAAACGGCAGCGCAGCAGCCGACAGCGGATGAAGCGCGCGCCGACCAGCACAGTCTCGGAAAATGCTGGGTCCTCGATCACGCAGTCCTCGAAGCGGCAATCGCTCAGGTCCGCGCCGGCCCAGTTGAGGCCGACCAGGGGCTCGCCGCGTACCTGATCGCCGGCTGCGGGGAGCCGGGTGCTCATCGGCCGATCGCCTGCGTCACGACCTCAGCCAGCGCCGACGTAGGTTCGGTTCCGTCCAGCCGCAGGACGGGGCAGGGCAGCGCCTCGAGCCAGGCCAGATGACGCTGGAGGTTCCGCCCCGCCATGCCGCCCGCATCATAGCCCGCGCACCAGGCCCGGAAGTCCTGCGACGCCTGGTGCATCGCGCCGCCTGGATCGATCGCCGCGCCAAAGCGCTGGCGCTCGCGGGCGATGACGCGGGCCATGCGGATCTCGGTCGGGACCTGCAGGAACACCACCAGGTCGAACCGCGGAATCAAGGGATCGCCCCAGCCGTCCAGCGACCCCGACAGCGCCCAGCCCCGCGGCGCATCGGCGAAGGTTTGATCCAGCAGGGCCAGCCGCTCCGGGACGGGCCGCTTGTCGGTGAACGGCGGATCGGTCGGCAGCCAATAGAAGCTGTCGGTGTCCAGGTGCGCCAGCCCCAGCCGCCCGGCCAGGGCCGCGCCCAGGGTGGTCACGCCGCAGCCGGAAGCGCCGGTGATGTGGATCCGGTGCGGCATGGCTCGTTGACGAGATCAGGCTTTTTCCGCGCCGGCCTCGACATAGATCTCCCCGCCGCCGGCGCGGAACTTGTCCGCCATCTCGGCCATGCCGGTCTCGACGTCGTTCTGCCCCGCGGCCGCGTCGCGGATCTCGTGGCTGATCTTCATCGAGCAGAACTTGGGGCCGCACATGGAGCAGAAGTGCGCCACCTTGTGCGCCTCCTTGGGCAGGGTCTCGTCGTGGTATTCGCGGGCGGTCTCGGGATCCAGGCCCAGGTTGAACTGGTCCTCCCAGCGGAACTCGAAGCGGGCGCGGGACAGGGCGTCGTCCCAGTCCCGGGCGCCCGGATGGCCCTTGGCGATGTCGGCGGCATGGGCGGCGATCTTGTAGGCGATCACCCCCTGCTTGACGTCCTCGCGGTCCGGCAGGCCCAGATGCTCCTTGGGCGTGACGTAGCAGAGCATGGCCGTGCCGAACCAGCCGATCATGGCCGCGCCGATGGCGGAGGTGATGTGGTCGTAGCCGGGCGCCACGTCCGTCGTGAGCGGGCCGAGGGTGTAGAACGGCGCCTCGTGGCAAAGCTTCAGCTGCTTGTCCATGTTGGCCTTGATCTTGTGCATCGGAACGTGGCCGGGGCCTTCGATCATCACCTGCACGCCGTGCTTCCAGGCGACCTTGGTCAGTTCGCCCAGGGTCTCCAGCTCGGCGAACTGGGCCGCGTCGTTGGCGTCGGCCAGCGAGCCGGGGCGCAGGCCGTCGCCCAGGCTGAAGCTGACGTCATAGGCCCGCATGATCTCGCAGATGTCTTCGAAGTGCTCGTAGAGGAAGTTCTCCTTGTGGTGCGCCAGGCACCACTTGGCCAGGATCGAGCCGCCGCGGCTGACGATGCCGGTGACGCGCTTGGCGGTCAGCGGGATGTAGGGCAGGCGCACGCCGGCGTGGATGGTGAAATAGTCCACCCCCTGCTCGGCCTGTTCGATCAGGGTGTCGCGGAACACCTCCCAGTTCAGGTCCTCGGCGACGCCGTTCACCTTCTCCAGCGCCTGGTAGATCGGCACCGTGCCCACGGGCGTCGGGCAGTTGCGCACGATCCATTCGCGGATGTTGTGGATGTTGCGGCCAGTGGAGAGGTCCATGATGGTGTCGGCGCCCCAGCGGATCGCCCAGACCATCTTGTCGACCTCGTCCTCGACCGAGGACAAGACCGCCGAATTGCCGATATTGGCGTTGATCTTGACCAGGAAGTTGCGGCCGATCGCCATCGGCTCCAGTTCGCCGTGGTTGATGTTGGCCGGGATGATCGCCCGCCCGCGGGCCACCTCGTCGCGCACGAACTCGGGGGTGAAGAAGTCCGGGATCTCGGCGCCGAAGTCCTCGCCGTCGCGCGTCCCTGCAGCCGCTTGGCGGCGCATGTTTTCGCGGATGGCCACGAACTCCATCTCCGGGGTGATGATCCCTCGGCGGGCGTATTCCAGCTGGGTCACCGCCGCCCCGCCCTTGGCGCGGAAAGGCTTGCGGTCGGACTGGAACTGGGGCGCCAGGTGCTTGCCGGCCGCGCCGCCGTTGTCCTCCGGCTTGACCTGGCGGGGCTCGACGCGCTCGACGTCGCCGCGGGCCAGGACCCAGGCGTCGCGCGGCCGGGCCAGGCCCTTATGGATGTCGATCGATGCGTTCGGGTCGGTATAGGGGCCGGAGGGATCGTAGATGGTCACCGGCGGCTCGCCGGCGCTGGGATGCACGGCCACCTCGCGGAACGGCACGCGCAGGTCAGGGAACAGGGTCCCGGCCTGATAGACCTTGTGCGAGCCGGGGCGCTCGCCGGTGGGAATCGACTTGTCGATGGGGGTCTGGATATTCATGGGCGCGAGGCTCCTTGCGGCTTCGGCCCGGCCTCACGGACGTCGGTAGAAACGGGATCCCAGGACCCCAATCTCATCCCTTCGCCGGCATGATCCGGATCAGGTTCGGCGGGTCATCGCGCCGGCTCGCGCCCAGCGATATCTCAGCCCCTTGAGCGGGACACCCCGGAGAGTGGGGGGAGACTACGCGCCCGCGCCCCGGCGTCAAGCGCGCATTGGCGGGGAAGGCTCGTGCGTATTTGGGGTCTGAAGCGCAACAGTCTCGGGCAGGCCTGGCGTTTTCCGGGCATTTTTTGCACGCGGCGGGCGGCTTCCACGGAACGGACCATCGCCTTGCCGCCGGAAAAGGCCAAGCTGGACAGGCTCGCCGGACTTGGGGCTATGGTGCTGGCCATGGTCGCCGCTGATTTCGCCACGGTCGGACGTATCGAGCTCGGCGCGATCATCCCGCGCAGCTTCCACCTCGTTCGGCTGGAGTGGCGCCGGCTGGCGATCCTGGCGGTGCTGTTCCTCTGGGCGCCTTACGAGCTCTACGCTTTCGCCTACGGTTACTTGGTGCAGAGCCAGGGCGGCCTGCAGACTGGGCCTGTCAAACTGGCCCACATCGCCGGCTATCTGAGTCTGATCACCAGTTATAACCTCGGGATTTGCTTGTCGCTGGAAGCGCTGTTTCGGCGATTGGATGGGGGTGAACGGCCGGCCCGCCCGCTTTTCTTCGCCCTGCCTGCAATGCTGGTTGGCGTAGTATTGCAAGTGCTGGGCAACGCCCCGACCTTGGCCGCAATGTTCACTGGGCCACCGACCGACTGGGCCAGCTATATCGGCCTGATCCTGACCAACAGCCTGATCCTTTTCGGTCTGAATTTGGTGGTGGGGTCGGCCATGCCGGTAGCGCTGGAGGAGCGCAAGAACCCGGCCCGCGCCCTCCTGCGCGCTGCCACCCTTTCGAGCGGCAATCGCTGGCGCCTGGCGCCGGTGATCCTGGTTTATCAGGGGGCGTTCGTCGTCGGCTACATTGTGCTCCTCATAGCCGGAGCGGCCTTGGCCCGCAGCTTCGCTTCGCATCTCGGCTATGTGTGGATCGCCCTGGCTTCCATCCCGAGCACCGCCGCGTCGGCCCTCATCTATCGCGAACTGAGGCGCATCCGTGACGGCCTGACAGACGTGGAGCTGTCAGGGGTCTTCGACTGAGCCTCAGATGCTGAGCTGCGCGCCCATCTCCAGCACCCGGCCGGGCGGGATCTGGAAGAAGTCGGTGGGGTTGGCGGCGTTCTTGGCCAGGAGGATGTAGAGACGGTCCTGCAGCTGGCCCAGGCCCTTGCGGCTGGTGGCCACCACCGTCTTGCGGCCCAGGAAGAACGAGGTCGACATCATGTCGATCAGGAGCCCCTGGCTGCGGCAGGCGGCCAGGGCCTTGGGGATGTTCGGCGTCTCCATGAAGCCGTAGCGCACGGTGACCTGGGTGAAGTCGTCGTCGATCTTGTGGCAGCTGACCCGCTGCTCCTCGGGCGCCCGGGGCGTCTCCAGGGTCTCGACCGACAGGATAATGTTCTGCTGGTGCAGCACGCGGTTGTGCTTGAGGTTGTGCAGCAGGGCGGCCGGGGCGTGGGCCGGGTCCGAGGTCAGGTAGACGGCGGTGCCGGTCACCCGGTGCGGCGGGCGCGCGCGCAGGATGCCCAGGAAGCTGTCCAGCGGCGGGGTGTCCTTCTGCAGCTTCTTGGCCAGGATGTCGTTGCCGCGCACCCAGGTGGCCATGACCAGGAACAGGGCCGCACCCATCACCAGCGGCAGGGCGGCGCCGGAGAAGATCTTCAGCGAATTGGCCCCCAGGAAGAACAGGTCCATGGTCAGGAGCGGCCCGATCAGGGCCAGGGCGCCGATCAGCGGCCAGCGCCACATCTTGCGCACCACGATGAAGGACAGCGAGGTGGTCACCGCCATGGTCCCGGTGACGGCCAGGCCATAGGCTTGGCCGAGTGCGTCCGAGCTCTTGAACACCGCGATCAAGAGCACCACGCCCACGGCCAGCATGCCGTTGATCTGGGGCAGGTAGATCTGGCCGGCCTGGGTGGCCGAGGTGCGCTTGACCACCATCCTGGGCAGCAGGCCCAGCTGCATGGCCTGGTTGGTCAGGGAGAAGGCGCCGGTGATCACCGCCTGGCTGGCGATCACGGTGGCGGCGGTGGCCAGCACCACCATGGGCACGCGCAGGATCACCGGCGTCATCTGGAAGAACCAGTCCATGTCCTGCACCTGGCCATGGGTGGCCTGGACCATCTGCAGGGCGAAGGCGCCCTGGCCCAGATAGTTCAGCATCAGGCAGGGCAGGGCCAGGAACAGCCAGGCGGCCTGGATCGGCCAGCGGCCGAAGTGGCCCATGTCGGCGTAGAGCGCCTCCGCGCCGGTCACGGTCAGGAACACCGAGCCCAGCACCATCAGGCTCACCATGCCGTGGCGCGCCAGGAACATGACGGCGTAGCTGGGGCTGGCGGCCAGCAGCACGCCCGGCTCATGGACGATGTGCATCACCCCGAAGGCCGCGATCAGGGCGAACCAGCAGACCAGCACCGGCCCGAAGAAGATCGCCACATTGGCCGTGCCGCGGAACTGCACCGCAAAGAGGCCGGTCAGGATCAGAAGGCTGAGCACGATGACAACGCCGCCGCCGGGCGTGACCACGTTTTGCAGGGCCGGCACGGTCTGCAGTCCCTCGATCGCCGACAGGACCGAAATCGCCGGGGTGATGATGGAGTCGCCGTAGAACAGCGCCGCCCCGATCACCCCGAAGGCGAACACCAGGAGGGTGCGGCGGCCGTTGACGTGCTGGGCCAGGGCGGTCAGCGACAGGACGCCGCCCTCGCCCTTGTTGTCCGCCCGCATCAGGAAGATGACGTACTTGACCGTCACCACCATGATCAGGGCCCAGAGGGCGAGCGAGACCACACCATAGACCGCTTCAGGTTGCACATGACCATCGCCGGTGGCCTGCTTGAGGGCCTGGCGGAAGGCGTACAGGGGGCTCGTGCCGATGTCGCCGAACACCACCCCGATGGCGCCCAGGGCCAGCGACCAGAACCGTCCGCCGTGGGCGTCGGGCGCGTGCGAGCTATGGGCCTGGGCGGTGGGTTCTGCGGCTTGAGCGGCGACAGGAAGTTCGCCAGGCATGTGCAGGGTCGCTCCTAGATCAAAACGACTTCGGATCGAAATGATCCGAAGTCGTTTTGATCGAATCCAATAGTGCGGAGCGGGATCCGTGCGAAAATCCGGCGGCCACTTTTTCGCATCCCGCTCCGAGCGCACGGGTTCGCCCCGAGCCATAACCGGCGGCGCGATACGCTGGTCACAGGATCAAGGCAAGTGCTTATCCGCCGCAGGCGATCCGGCGCTGATCAACAATCCTTGCGCGGCGACCGCCTAGGCGGTCAGGAAGGCCAGCTTCTCCACCGGGCCGAGGCCGCCAGCGACGCCCTTCAGGTGCTTGAAGGCCCCTTCGGCGGCGTTGAGGGTCTCGTCGATGTCGCCGTCGGTCATGGCGGCGCAGAGGAACATGTTGTGCCAGGGATGGACGTAGATCCCCCGCTGCAGCATGGCGCTCGACCAGGCGAAGCCCTTGCGCATGTCCGGGTCGTCGTCGAACAGGAACAGGGGCATGGTCACCGGACCCGTTTGGCGGAGCGAGAACCCGGCCGCCGAAGCGCGTTCATGCAGGCCCGTGCGCAGACGCGCGCCGAGACGCTCGATCCGCTCCAGGTAGTCGGTCTCGCGCACCAGCCTGAGCGTGGTCAGGGCCGCCGCCATGGGCGCGGCCTGGAACCAGTAGCTGCCGGTGACGAAGACGTGGCTGGCGGCGCCCCGGGCGATCTCCGAGCCCAAGAGGGCCGAGATCGGGTGGCCGTTGGCGATGCACTTGCCCCAGGTGGAGAGGTCCGGCTTCACGCCCACGGTCGACCAGCTGCAGTCGCGCGCGACGCGCAGGCCTGCGCGCACGTCGTCGACCACCAGGAGCGCGCCCGTCTGGTC
This sequence comes from Phenylobacterium montanum, assembly GCF_018135625.1. Taxonomy (NCBI): domain Bacteria; kingdom Pseudomonadati; phylum Pseudomonadota; class Alphaproteobacteria; order Caulobacterales; family Caulobacteraceae; genus Poindextera; species Poindextera montana. Next base: position 3,086,049 of record NZ_CP073078.1, on the reverse strand, counting down.
GCACAGCTCGCGCGCGCGGCGGGCATAGGCGGCGTCGGGCAGGGACTGGTCGATGAAGGCGTCGTGCTTGAACGGGGCGGCGAAGATGGCGGCCAGGTCGTCGCCGGCCTTGGCCACGGCCTCTTCGAGGCTGGCTATGTCGTTGTAGCTGCAGAAGATCTGGTGGGCCCTGTCCTCCGCCGTGACGCCCGCCGGGCGCGGCGTGCACCAGGGGGCCGAGCCGTGATAGGCGCCCTTGGCCAAGACGATGGTCTTGCGCCGGGTGTGGGCGCGGGCGACCACCATGGCCATCGAGGTGGCGTCGGTGCCGTTCTTGCAGAACATGGCCCAGTCGGCGTGGCTGACCATGCCGACGAAGGCTTCGGCCAGCTCGACCATGCGGGCGGTGGGGCCGGTCAGGGCGTCGGCGGTCTCCATCTGGCGGACGAAGGCGGCGTTGATCTCGGGATGGCCATAGCCGAACAGGTTCGGGCCATAGGCGCACATGAAGTCCAGATAGCCGCGCCCGTCCACGTCCCACATGCGCGCGCCCTCGGCTCGGGCGAAGTATTGCGGATAGTCGTCCGGCAGCAGCGCCACCGACTGGTGGCCGTACATGCCCCCCGGGATCACCGCCTCGGCGCGCGCCCTCAGCGCCTTGTCATTGCTGCCCAGACCTGCCATGGCGTCCTCCTCGGCAAAAAGATAGCTTTCACTAGCACAATGACTGCGCTATGCCATGCGCGCAAGAGGCGAAGAGGGGCGAAACGGCCCAGGCCTTGCGCTTAGGCTCCAGATCGGGTCCAAGCCGGACGCCCCTCGCCTGATGACCATGGACTGATGACCGCGCTGCCGAAATCCGCCGCCAAGCCCGCCGCCGGGCGCAGAGCCCCGCCCCGCCAGGAGCGGGCGGTGCAGACCTATGAGCGGCTGCTGGACGTCGCCGGCGAGCTTCTGGGCGAGGTCGGCATAGAGCGCATCTCCACCAACCTGATCTGCGCCCGCGCCGGCATGACCCCGCCGGCCCTCTACCGCTACTTCAAGGACAAGTATGCGGTGCTGGAGGCCCTGGGGCGGCGGCTGATGGACCGGCAGAACCAGGTGCTGTTCGACTGGCTGGACCGCTATGCGCCGCAGGGCCTGGACGCGCTGAGCCAGGCGATCGAGGAACTGATGCGCGCCACCGCTGACGTCACCGCCAGCGAGCCGGGGGCGGTGTGGACGCTGAGGGCCCTGCGCGCCGTGCCGCAATTGACCCACGTGCGGATCGAATCCCACCGCCTGGTCACCGACCGCATGACCGAGGCCTATGCGCCGCTGTTGCCCGACATGCCGCGCGACGTGCTCTGGCGGCGGGTGCGCATCTCGATCGACTTCGGCTTCGCCGCCGACGAGATGCTGAACGAAGAGACCCTGATCCCGCGTGACGATCTTTTGCGCGACGCAGCGCTGATCCTGAGGCACTCGCTGCTGCCCTGAGGGCGGGCGCTAAAAATAGCGTTGCATATCGTATAGCGAAGACTATCGTTTCGCTCAGCCAAACAGCTGAGGGGGATAGGGTCATGCAACGGACCTGGGCCGCAACGACGGCCATGGCGATCGTTCTGGGCGCCGCGGGCGCGGCCGCAGCGCAATCAGCGGCCAAGCCGGACGCGATCGGCGAGATCGTGGTCACTGCGCAGAAGCGCAGCGAGAACATCCAGAAGGTTCCGATCTCGATCCAGGCCTTCACCGCCAAGGACATCCGCGCCTTGGGGATCAAGTCCTCGTCGGACCTTGGCCAGATGAGCCCCAATGTCGACATCGCCCTGCCTGCGGGCGCCGGCAACCAGCCGATCATCGCCATCCGCGGCATCGGCCTGAACGACTACGACACCAACAATGCGGGACCCAATGGGGTCTATGTCGACGAGGTCTATCTGTCTTCGCCCGCCTCCCAGACCTTCCAGACCTTCGACCTGCAGCGCGTCGAGGTGCTCAAGGGACCGCAAGGCACGCTCTATGGCCGCAACTCGAGCGGCGGAGCGATCAACTTCATCAGCAACAAGCCGACCGACTATCTCACGGCCGACGTCCACGCCGAATACAGCTCCTTCAACACCTTCAACTTCGAGGGTGGCGTCGGCGGGCCGATCGCCCCGGGGTTGGACGGCCGTTTCGCCTTCGTAAAGAACAATTCCGAGGGCTATACGACCAACGCCCTGACTGGGAACAAGGAGAACGGGGCCGACAACGCCGCCTTCCGAGCGATGCTGCAGTACAAGCCCTCGGACAAGCTCACCTTGCTGTTCAATGTCCACGGCGGATATGTGGACAATCGACCGGCCGAATATCGCCACATCGGGGATCTGAGCCCCGTCGACGGGAGCCAGTGCTCGGTGGCCGCGACCTACGCCGGCGGCTGCGTCGACGCCTTCGGCTACGGCACGCCCAGCAAGTTCTATGGCGGCTCCTATAACCGCCAGCAGCACCTGAAGGTGAACAGCCTCGGCTCGTACCTGCGGGCGGACTATTCGGCGGACTCGCTCACCTACACCTCGATCACTGCGGTCGAGCACGTGGACAAGATCCACCCCGAAGACAGCGACGCCTCGCCCAACCAGCTGCTCGAGATCGATTTCGGGGTCCGCTCGAACACCGTCACCCAGGAGTTTCAGGTTCACCAGACCAAGGACCGCTACAACTGGGTGTTGGGCGCCTATTACCTCAAGGAAGATCTGCGCCAGAACCAGCCGCTCTACGTGGCGCTGGGCAGCGGCGGCGGCTATGTCGCCTACGATAGCAGCCACCAGATCACGGACGCCTACGCCATCTATGGCCAGGGCGACTATGCGATCACCGACAAGCTGAAATTGACCCTGGGCGGGCGGGGGACCTACGAGCACAAGTCCTTCGACTATTTCGGCTCGTTCAAGACCCAAGACAGCGAGGCGACTGGGGGCTTCGATCCCATCCAGGTCGTCAACGACTCCAGCCACCACCTGGACAGTTCGGCTTTCTCCTGGCGGGCGGCCCTCAACTACAGCTTCACCCGCGATATCCTGACCTATGTCAGCGCCTCCACCGGCTACAAGAGCGGCGGGTTCAACGGCAGCTTCCTGGGCCAAGACCCGACCCTGATCCCCGCACAGCTGAAGCCGATCAATCCGGAGACCGTCACCGCCTATGAGGTCGGGATAAAATCCAGCTTCTTCGATCGCCGGCTGACCTTGAACGTCGCGGGTTTCTATAATGACTACAAGAACATGCAGGTGTTTCTGCTGGTCGACGAGGGCGGCATCGGCGTCAATATCCTGACCAACGCCAAGGCCGCCCATACCGAGGGCTTCGACATCCAGGCCCTGGCCCGGCCGATCGACAACCTAACCTTGAACGCCCAGATCGGCCTGCTCAACACCCGTCTCGACGGCGCGGTCAACGGCCAATATGTCAGCAATCAGCTGCCGCTCGCCCCCCGCACCACAGCCGCCCTCGGCTTCGACTACAAGATTCCGTTCGGCGACAACGCGGTCGATCTGCAGTTCAACGCCAGCTACAAGAGCCACCAGTATTTCGACACGACCAATGACCCCTACACGACCCAGGCGGCCTATTGGCTGGAGAATGTCCGGGTGGCCTATCAGTTCAACGACAAGCACTGGGAGGTCGCCGCCTTCGCCCACAATCTGGGAGACCAGCACTACTATGTGGACGCGTTCGACCTCAGCTTTGTCGGTCTGATCCAGGGCGTTCGTGGCACGCCCCGCACCGTCGGCGTCGAAGCCAACTACCACTTCTAAGGTCGCGATCCCCGAATGTCTGTGAGCCGGCTTACGCCGGCTCAGGATTGTGCGACTGTTGTCCGCGTACACGCCCCAGGATGGTTTTCTTGACCGACGACGCCGACCGCCTGCCCCGCATGCCCGTGCCGCCCGGGGCTGAGGGCGTCGAGATCGGCGAGCTCACCGCCGCCCATGGCGCCGACCAGCCGTTGGGCGTGGTTTCGGCCGCCATGACGGTCGGTACGGTGGCGCTGATGATCCTCGGCGTGCAGCCGGTGGTGCTGGGCGCCCTGGCCCAGGCCGGGCGGGTCAGCGAGGCGCAACTCGGCAATCTGGCCACCGCCGAGGTGTTGGCCCTGGCCTTCGGCTCGGCGGTCGGGCCGGCCTTGATGCGGGGCGGGGGCATGCGGCTGAAAGCCGGCGCCCTGTCGCTGCTCCTGGGCGTCGCCAACCTCGCCATCTATGCGGTGCACGGGGTGCTGGCCCTGGACCTGCTGCGCGGCGTGGCCGGGCTGATCGAAGGGCTGATGATGGGGGCGACCATCATCGTCCTGATCCAGGACCGCCGGCCGGACCGGATGAACGCCATCTTCCTGGCCCTCTCGACCGCACCCCAGGCGCTGATGGCCTATCTGTTGCCGGTCTGGGTCACGCCGCATTTCGGGCCCGAGGGCGGCTTCGTGATCCTGGCCGGCCTTTCAGCCCTCAGCGCCGCCTCCTGCCTGTTCCTTGCCGATCAGGCCCCCGAGGTCGCGGCCGAGGGGGGGGGCAAGGTCGCCTGGACGGTTCCGATCTTCGCGGCCCTTCTGGCCGTGGGTCTGCAGAACGCCGCCATCGGCGGGGCCTGGGGCTATATGCAGCTCCTGGCCGACCAGCATCATTTCCCGGCCCAGGCGGCGGGGATCGCCGTCTCCGGGGGCCTGGTGTTCCAGGTCGGGGGCGCGCTCGCCGTCGCCGCCTGGGGGCACCGCCTGCCCTATGCGCTTTCCCTGGTCGTGGGCAGCCTCTGCCAGGCTGGGGTCATCGCTCTTCTGGCCGTGGCAGGCACGCCCGCGGCCTATCTCGCCCCGGCCCTGGGTTTCGGCCTCTTCTGGCTGGCGCTGAACCCGTTCCAGGTGCGGCTCCTGATCGGGCTGGACGAGACCCGCACCGCGGCCACGCTCCTGACCGCCGTCACCCTGGTGGGCCTCAGCCTCGGTCCCTCGCTCAGCGCCCTCGGCGTGGCCGGCGCGGACGTCACCGGCGCCTTCTGGATCGCCGCCGGCCTGATGGCGGCGGCAGCCGCGCTCTACAGCATCTTCGCCCTGCGCAGGGCCGCCTAAAGCGCTCGGTTCACCCGCGGTTCAGCCGCCTTGCTCAACCTTGCGCAGGGTCAGGGCGTTTCAGCCCTGGCAAAAACGCACTATCTACGCGTCCCCGACCCGAAAGGCCCCGCATGCGCACCACCCCGTCCCTCGCCCTCGCCGCCGCGGCCTTCACCCTGGCCCTGGCGCCCGCCGCCGCCGTCCGTGCGGCCGAGGCCGACCCCGCCGCTCAGACCGTGCAGGCCTTCGACGACGCCCTTCTTGCGACCATGAAGCAGGGGGCCTCCTTGGGGGTGAAAGGCCGCTACAAGAAGCTCGAGCCGGCGGTCGACAAGGCCTTCGACCTGCGCGCCATGGCCCGCTTCGCAGTCGGCCCCGCCTGGACCAAGTTCGACGACGCCGGCCAGGCCCTGGTGGTCGACGCCTTCAAGCGCCTGTCGGTGGCCAGTTACGCGCACAATTTCGACAGCTATGACGGCGAAACCTTCACGGTCGACCCGCAGGTCGACACCCGTGGCGTCGACAAGGTGGTCAAGACCAAGCTTGTGCCCAAATCCGGCGCGCCGACCCCGCTGAACTACCGCATGCGCGCCAGCACCGGGACTTGGAAGATCATCGACGTCTTCTACCAGGGCAATGTCAGCCAGCTGACCACCCGCCGCTCGGACCTGGCCAGCGTCTCGGCTTCCGGCGACGCCAAGGCCGTGGCCGCCAGCCTGAACGCCCAGGCCGACAAGCTTTTGAAATAGGCCGCTTCAGCCCGCGTGCAGCGGGTCGCGCGCGTCGCTGGTCCGCCGGTCGGGCGGTCCCATAAGGGCCGGCTGGAACAAGAGCGCCGAGACCAGAGTCCAGATCAGCGAGATCATCAGAAGCTTGCCCATGCTGGCCGTGCCGGGATGGCTCGAGGCCCACAGGCTGCCGAAGCCCGTGGCCGTGGTCAGGGCCGAGAAGAAGATCGCCCGGCTTAGGCTGGATTGCAGCAGGTGCGCCGAGCCCGCCCGCCAGGCCATCACGAAATAGATGTGGAAGGCCACGCCGATGCCGAACAAGAGCGGCAGGGCGATGATGTTGGCGAAGTTCAAGGGCTGGCCGATCAGGACGCAGCTGCCCAGGGTCAAGAGTCCGGTCAGGACGATCGGGGCCATGGTGATGGCCACGTCCCGCGTCCGGCGCAGCACCAGGAACAGCAGGGCGGTGATGGCGATGAAGGACAGCACCCCCGCCTCGATAAAGGCCCCGACCACGGTATTGCCCCCGTTCTGGATGCTGATCGGCGGGCCGTTGGCGTCGGGCGCGATCTTCGTCACCGCGGCGGTGAAGCGCTCGAGGGTCGCGTTGTCGTTGGAATCGCCCTTAGGGACCACCGAGATTCGCGCCTGGCCGTCGGCGGCGATCCAGTCGCGCTTCAGGTCCTCGGGCAGGCTGTCCAGCGTCACCGGCTGGGCCTGCAGCGAGGCGCGCATCTGATCCAGCAGGGTGTTCAGACCGGGGATCAGCGCCGCCTCGGCCGCCTTGCGTTTGTCGCTCGGCCCCTTGGCCAGGGTGTCGAGCAGGCTCGCCAGCCGCCGGGCGTGGTCCTGCGGCGCGCCGAGGGCCGAGCCGGCCGCGGTGCGCAGGTCGGCGGCGGTCTGGGCTAGGCTGGCGGCCACCTCGGCGTCGCTGGGCGGCGGGCTGGTGGAGATCGGGTTCAGGGTCAGGTCCAGCAGGGTGTCGGCGTCGGTGATCGCCGCCAGCTTCTCGGCCTGGCCGTCGGGGATCAGGCTCTGCAGGGTGATGACGTCGGCGACCGCGGGAAGTTTGGCCAGCCGCGCCGCCAGGGGCTGGGCCGCGGCCAGGTTGGGCGCCAGGACGCTCAAGGTGTTGGGGGTCTGGTCGGGGTCCTTGGTCAGGTCGTTCAGGGTCGAGACCGACTCGGTCGCGGCGCTGCGCAGGTGCATGGGGTTGAAGTCGAAATGCAGCAGCGGCAGCAGCGCCGCCGAGCCGAGCGCAGCCAGCGCCGCGGTCCCCAGCACCAGCCGCCGGTTGCCCAGCACCCAGCCGTCCAGCTTCTCCAGCGGCGCATGGCCGATGTCGCCGCCGCCGCGCTTGGGCCGGGTCAGCAGGAGCAGGGCGGGCAAAAGGGTCAGGTTCAGCGCCAGGGCGATCAGCATGCCGACCCCGGCGATCACGCCGAGCTGTGAGACGCCCGCATAGTTGGTTGGAACAAACGCCAGGAAACCGACCGCAATGGCGACGGCCGCAAGGGTCAGGGGATAGCCCATACCCTGGCCGGCCTCGACCAGGGCCTCGGGCAAGGTGCGCTCGTCGGCATAGTCGCTGCGGAAGCGCACGCTGAACTGGATGCCGAAATCGATGCCCAGGCCCACGAACAGCGGGATGAAGGCCACCGAGATCACATTGTAGCGGTGGAACACCAAGAGGCCCCAGGCCGCGGCGACCACCAGGCCGACGAAGGTGGTGACAAGGATGCAGCCGATGATCCGCGGCGAGCGCACCGCCATCCACAGCATCAGCAGGATCGCCGCCACCGCCAGGGCGCCGATCAGGGCCGCGCGGTCGGCCAGGCTGCCGAACTCCTCGTCCTGCAGCGGCACGTCGCCCGTCAGCCGCACGCTGACCCCGTGGGCGGCATCCAGGTTCAGCGCCTTGGCCTGGGCTCGGATGGCGCTCTCGGCCGCGTCGCCCGGCTGCAGGGCGGCGTAGTCCAGCTTGGGCTTGACCAGCAGGATGTGGCGCAGTTCGCGCGCCTCGGGCGCCTTGCCGCTGACCAGGGCGCGCCAGGAGAAGAAGGACGGCTGACCCGCCTCGACCTTGCCCAGGGCCTCGCCCAGGCCCGCGATCGGCGCGTCGAGGTCGGCGAGGTTCGCCTGGCCGGCCTTGATTCCGGTCAGGGCCGTGGACAATCCACCCATCAGGCCGCGCAGGGACGGGTCCGCCGCCATCGGCCCCAGGAACGGCTGGGCCTTGATCATCTGGGCGGTGGAGTCCTGTACGTCCTTCAGCGGCAGGTAGAGCAGGCCTTCGCGGGCGAAGAAGTCGCCGCCGTCCGGTCGCTGGATACGGGTGAACAGGGCCGGCTGAGCTGAGAGCTTCGCCGCCAGGCTGGCTGCGGCCTCCTCGGCCAGCTCAGGCGTCTTGCCGTCGACCACCACCACGATCTCGTCGTCGTGCTGCGGGAACAGCCGGTCATAGGCCGCCTCGCGCTGGCGCCAGTCCAGCTTGGGCGAGAGCAGGGCGTCCGTGCTGGTGGTGATGGCGAAGTGCGTCGCGGCGAATCCCGCCGCGATGGCGCCGATCAACAGGCCGACAATCGCGGTCAGCCGAGGGCGCGCACAGCAGGCGGCCACCAGGCGCGCGACCGGCGAGGGGCGATCCATCGGTTTTGGCGCCTTCAGCAAGGTGACCTCTGACACGAGCGGCGGACGGGTGCGCCGATACAACATTTCGGCTCCGCCGCGTCCAGACTGGCGCTTTCCAAGCGATCCGCAATAAAGGACGGTTGCATCCCGCTGCGTTCGCTCCATATGCCGGCCTGCGGACCGCGAAGTCCGACCCAAGAGGAGTTTCGGGTTTGAAGCGATCCGCCGCAGCCCTCGCCGCCAGTCTGATGCTGGGCGCGGCGACCAACGCCCTGGCCCAGGCCTCTGCCCCCGCGAACGCCGACCCCTGGGAGCCGGCCAACCGCTTCGGTTTCAGCATTTTCATGGCCGTGGACCGGGTGGTGATGCGCCCGGCGGCCAAGGTCTATGAGCGCGTCCTGCCCAAGGTCGTGCGCACTGGCGTCCACAACATGCTGGTCAATCTCGGCGAGCCGGTCGTGGGGATGAACGATGTCTTCCAGGGGCGGTTCAAGCAGGCGGCCAAGACCACGGTCCGCTTCGTGGCCGACAGCACAGTCGGCGTGGGCGGCATGATCGACGTCGGCGCCAAGACCGGCCTGCCGCACCACGACAACGGCTTCGACCTCACGCTGGGCCGCTATCGCGTCAAGTCGGGGCCGTACGTCTTCCTGCCGATCCTGGGGCCGTCCTCGGTGCGCGACCTGTTCGGGATCTGCGTCGACAGCGTGATCGACCCCCTGCACTGGGTGAACTACCCCGGGCGCACGGCGCTGGGCGTCAGCCGCACGCTGGTGGGCGGGGTCGACACCCGCGCTGTCAACGACGCCGCCTTCGAAGCCCTGATCAGCGACGCCACCGACCCCTACGCCACCCTGCGCTCGGTCTATCTGCAAAACCAGCAGAGCAAGATCGACGAGGGCAAGCCCCCGACCGACCAGCCCCTGCCCGATTTTGACGAAGAAAAGCCGGCCCCGGCGCCCCAACCTCAGGCTGAAGCCGCGCCTGCGCCGGAAGCGGTGACCGAGGCCGCAGGCGCCGACGTGGCCGACGCGCCGGCCCTGGACAAGACCGCCGCCGCCCGGGACCGGACGCTGGACCGGTTGTTCTAGATCGCGGCGCCCGCCAGCCGTTCCAGGGCCTCGCCCTCGAGCCGGCGCACCGTCCATTCGTCCTGCCGGCCCGCGCCCAGGCTGTCGTAGAAGGCGATCGAGGGGGCGTTCCAGTTGAGCACCGCCCAGTCCAGCCGGGTCAGGCCCTCGTCGCGGCAGCGGCGGGCGAGGCCGGCCAGGAGCGCCTTGCCGGCGCCGGCGCCGCGCGCCTGCGGCCGCACGAACAGGTCCTCCAGATAGATCCCGTGGCGGCCGGTGAAGGTCGAGACGTTGTAGAACCACAGGGCGAAGCCCACCGGCGCCCCGTCCAGCTCGGCGATGTCGCAGAAGGCGCGGGGATTGGCCGAGAACAGGATCGCCTCCACGTCGGCCTGGGTCGCCTTGGCCTCGTGCAGCAGCTTTTCATAGTCCGCCAGGTCGCGGATGAAGCCCAGGATCAGGGCGGCGTCTTCGCGGCGGGCGGGGCGAATGGTCAGGGACATGGGGTCTCGGTCGGCTAGGCAGGGCGCTGCATCACCAGGAACAGGTAGCTGAAGCAATCGCCGAACGCACGATAGGCGTCGATCTCGGCCTGGTGCCGCGCCACTTCGGCCAGGGCCGCGGCGTCGCCGGCGTGGCGAGCCCGCACGACGTCGACGCGCGCCTGCATCGGTCCGTAATAGGCTTCCCAGGCCGCGGGCGGCAGCACGAACGAACCCGCCAAGCGATAGCCGGCTCGGGCCGGGACCGCCTCCAGCTCCTGGACCGTGGCCATGGCCGGATATTCCGCCCAGTTGTCCAGGGCGCCCTGGGGCAGGGCCTCGCGCGGTTTCAGCCAGCAGGGTTCGGTTACAGCAATCCAGCCCCCCGGCCGCAGCAGCCGCCGCCAGGCGGCGAGGCCTTCAGGCAGGCCGATGAAATAGATCGCCCCCTCGCTCCAGATCAGGTCGAAGCTCTCGTCCTCGAACGGCAGGTCGGCCATGGAGGCGTCGGACGTCGTCACGCGGTCAGCCACGCCGGCGTCTCGGGCGCGGCTCATCAGGTCGTCCAGGAACGGCTGGTGGGTATCGACCGCGGTCACGGTCCCGGCGGTGTGCTTCAGGAGGCTCAGAGTCTGGGCGCCCGGCCCGCAGCCGAGATCGAGAATCCGTGGCTCAGCAGGCAGGCCCTCGGTCATGGCCAGGGCCCGCATCAGCGAAGCCTCGTCGCCAGGCCCCTCGCGCTCCAGACCCGAATGGATTTCCCAGAAAGTCGGCGTCAGCATGGGAACAGTGTAGCATCACCGTTGCGTGTTCGCCGCCCTTCTCGACCATGGTCAAGCTCGCGAGGCGCCGTCCGCGGCGCTATAAGCGCGGCAAGACGTGGACCCACCTTCCACGCGATGGAAGGCGCCGCGCCCGCGTCATCGGGAGACGATGCGCCATGCCACATGCCGCCAGCCGCCAGCCGCCGTTCGAGAACCGCTGGACCAGCGGGCGAAAAGCCTGGCGATGGTATCGCGCGCTCGAGAGCCTCGGGGTCGACAACGCGCGCATGCGGATGTCGCATCCCAGCGCCGGCCAGGCGCCGCATTTCCCCGACCCCGACATCCCCTTGGGCTTCGTCCAGGACTGGCTGAGCTGGCACGACCGCCGGGCCCGGCGCAACGCGGTGATCGCCCTGTCGGCCGGGGTGCTGGTGGTGGTGATCGGCGTCGCGGCCCTGATCTTCGGCCCGTTGCCGGCGATCTGAGGGACCTCACCCCGCCGCCTGCCACCAGACCACGCCCTGGTCGTCCCGGGTCGCCGTGGCGCGGCCGCGGGTCCGGAGGCAGTTCAGGTGGGCCATGCTTTCGCCGGTGGCCATGCCGAGAAGGTCGCCATTGATCTTGCGCGCGAACAGGGCTCCGAACACGTCGATCGCCCGCCGTGGCTCGGCCAGGGTCTTCTCCAGCCGGTCGAGGCCGCGCTCATGCCCGCGGATCAGGTGGTCCAGCCGGGCGTGCAGGCCGATGAACGGATCGTTGTGCGCCGGCAGCACCAGGACGTCGTCGGGAACCAGGGTCTTGATCCGGGCCAGCGAGGACAGCCAGTCGCTCAAAGGGTCGCCATCCGGCTCGGTGGGGAAGACCGAGACGTTGGAGCTGATCTTGGGCAGCACCTGGTCGCCGGAGATGAACAGCTTCAGCTCGGGGCAATAGAGGCAGGCGTGCTCCGGCGAATGGCCTGACCCGGTGACCACGCGCCAGGTCTGGGCGCCGATGCGGATCTCGTCGCCGTGCTTGATGCGGTGATAGCTGTCGGGCAGCTGATAGACGCCCTTGCCGAAGCCGCCGAAGCGGGCGCGATAGGTCTCCAGCGCCTCCTCGTCCCAGCCGCAGCCGCGATAGAATTCGATGGCGTCCTGCGGCGCCTCGCGACCGGTGTCGGCCACAAGCATGCGGCACTGCAGATATTCCAGCCGCGTCATCCAAACCCGGGAGCTGAACTTGCGCGTGATCCAGCCCGCCAGGCCGACATGGTCGGGGTGCAGGTGGGTGACGAACACGCGGGTGATCGGCGCGCCGCCCAGGGCCTCGGAAAAGACCTTGCGCCAGGCCTGGGAGGTGTCCTTGGTCTGCATGCCTGTGTCGACGATGGCCCAGCCGCCGTCGTCCTCGATCGCCCAGACGTTGATGAAGGCCAGCGAGCCGCCCAGGGGCATGCGCATCCACTTGACGCCCGGGGCGATATCGACGGCCTGCCCATAGTCGGGCGTGTTCTCCAGCGGATAGACCAGGGCGGGCCTGCGGTCCTCCTCGCCGCCGTCCCGTTCGCGGGCTCCCCGCTCAATGCCGTCCGCCATCGATCTTCCCCTTCATGCAACCATCGGCCGGAAACCGCGTTCAGCGGCCACCGAGAGGCGTAGCAACGCCGCCGCGCCCGGCCATTCTAGCGCCGCATTGGGCGCTGACCTTGACCCACGGGGCAAGCGCGCGTTTAAGCTCCGCGCCGAGGGACCACCCCAGGAGAACAGATGATGAGGCGTTTTGGAATCGGTCTTGCGCTGGCCTTGGCGACGAGCGTCGTCATGACCGCCTCGGCCAGCTTTGCGAAGGACAAGGACACCTCCGCGACCGATCTTCCGCCGATGCTGACCGCCGGCAATATCCCGTGCACCCTGGTGAACAGCCGCTTCATCGCCGAGGGCGTGGGCTCGGACAAGGTCAAGGCCAAGTACTATGAAGCTGCCTGCAAGGAAGGCCTGGGCTTCATCATCGTGGCCAAGGAAAAGGCGCCGGCGCCCGAGGCGTTCGACTGCTACACCATGGGCCAGCCCGGTCCGGACGGTAAAAAGGGCAACCTGACCTGCACCCTGCCGGAGAACGCCAAGCCGACCCTGGGCATCCAGACGGCCTTCACCGCCACCGGCCATGCCTGCGACGTCTCCAACGTGCGCCTGATCGGCTCGTCCTCGAAGAACACCTTCTTCGAACTGGCTTGCCAGGCGGGCGACGGCTACATCTTCGGCATGGCGCGCCATACCAACGAAGGCGCGTCTATGGCGTTCACCTGCTATGACCCGAACGCCAAGGACAATCTGAAGTGCACCTTGACCGACGGCGACAAGGCGCTGGCGGCCACGGCCGACAAGCTGATGGCGGCCAGCGGCAAGACCTGCGCGATCAAGGACCGCCGCTATGTCGGCATGACCACCGACGGCACCGGCATCTTCGAGGTGGCCTGTCAGGACGGCAAGGGCTGGATGGTCGAGACCGCAGGCGACAAGTTCAAGATCGCGGTTGACTGCGCCCAGGCATCCAACGTCGCCGGCGGCTGCACCTTGACCGACGCCCGCGCGGCCGAAACCGCCCAGAGCGCCCTCTACACGAGCCTTTCCAAGAAGGCCGGCTTCGACTGCAACGTGTCCAAGTATGCGGCCTTCCCGATCGACGCCAAGGACCGCGAAGTGGTCGAGATGTTGTGCTCCAACCGTCCTGACGGCGGCGTCGGCGTCTTCCCGCTCGGCTCGGGCGTGAAGCCGGTCGTCTATGACTGCGTGCGCGCCGAGGCCGAGGGCTACAAGTGCTCGTTCACGCCCGAAAGCGCGGTCTTCGGCAAGTATTCGGCCGACCTGAAGGCCGCCGGCAAGGGCTCCTGCGTCGTCTCCGGCGCTCGCGCCCTGGGCAAGACCGACAATTCCGACCTGATCGAAGTGGCCTGCGCCGACGGCGGTTCGGGCTGGGTGATGGAATACGCCAACAACGCGCCGGCTCCGCCGCACCTCACTCCGTGCTCGATCACCACCATGGGCGGCGGTTGCCAGCTGCCGACCAATAAGAAGAAGTAGGGCCGGGCCGACAGGCCTGAACGGATCAGCCCGCCGGCTCGCCGGCGGGCTTTTTCGTGGGCGAATCGCCAGGTCCGATGATCACCGACAGCTCCGGGCCGAGCGCTCCGCCCCAGGCGTAGAGCGCATCCAGCACCGGACGCAGGCCTTCGCCCCGCTCGGTCAGGCGATAGACCACAGCCGAGCCGGACCCGTTGATGGCGGCTTTCTCGACCAGGCCCAAAAGCTCGAGGTCCTTGAGTTTTTCGGTCAGCACCTTGTCGGAAACGCCGGGCAGGCGGGCGCGCAACTCGGCATAGCGGTGCGGCGACTCCTTAAGCCAGGCCAGAATCACCGCCTTCCATTTGCCGCCGACGAACTCCAGCGCCAACTCGACCGGACAGCCGTACCGCGCCTTCAACCGCTTCATCACCTCTCCTTGCACGCGCACCAACTGGTGCGTTGACCGCCCCTCGCCCGCACGGCCCATTCGGCGCCCAAACATGATTGCGGAGGCGATAGATGGGAACGGTGGAATACATCCGCTACGCGCTTCAGGCGCACGATCCGGAGACTTTGATCGCCGCCTATGCCGAGGCCGGCCGGCATCTCGCCGCCGCGCCCGAGTGCCAGGGCTACCAACTGACCCAGTGCGAAGAGGAGCCGTCGAGCTTCATTTTGCGCATCCATTGGACCTCGACCGAGAGCCACCTGGAGGGCTTCCGCCGCGGACCGCATTTCCCGCCGTTTCTGGCCGCCATCCGTCCTTTCATCCCGGAGATCGCCGAGATGCGCCACTATCGCCCGACCGAGGTGGTGTGGACGCGATGAGCGAAGAGAATGCGATCCCGAGCCTGTGCGACTGGGCCGGCGGGCCCGAAGCCTTGCGCCGCCTTGCCCGCGCCTTCTACGCCAAGGTACCGGCCGATCCGCTGCTGGGGCCGGTGTTCGCGGGCATGCCAGCCGGCCATGCCGACCGCGTGGCGCGCTTCATCGCCGAGGTGCTGGAGGGCGGTCCCTTGTATTCGGGTCAGGGCGGCTCCCACGCCCTGATGATCTCCAAACACCTCGGCCGCCAGCTTACGGAAGCCCAGCGCCGGCGATGGGTGTCGTTGCTGCTGGAGACCGCCGACGAGGCCGGCCTGCCGGATGACCCCGAATTCCGCTCGGCCTTCGTCGGTTACCTGGAGTGGGGTTCGCGCCTGGCGGTCCTCAATTCGCGCGCCGGCGTCAGTGCGCCCGATCCTGTCCAGCCCATGCCGCGCTGGAACTGGGGCCCGCCGGGCGGTCCATATCGGGCCAGCTAGCTCATCGCCGCTTCGATCACGATCGGCCCCTTCTGGCCCATGGCGCCGGCCAGGGCGGCGTCGAAGGCTTCGGCGGTCTCGCAGCGCACCGCCGGCAGGCCCATGCCACGGGCGAGGGCCGTCCAGTCGATCCGGGGGTCGCCCAGGTCCAGCAGGCTGGCCGCCGAGACGCCGGGCTTGCCGGCGCCGGTGCGCGACAGCTCGATGCCCAGGATGCGGTAGCTGTGGTTGGCGAACACCACCACGGTCACGTCGAGTGACTCGCGGGCGATGGTCCACAGGCCCTGCACCGTGTACATGCCCGCCCCGTCGCCGGTCAGGCACAGGACCTTCTTGTCGGGGCAGGCCACCGCCGCGCCGATGGCCACGGGAATGCCCTGGCCGATCGCCCCGCCGGTCAGGGCCAGCCAGTCGTGCGGCCGTGCGCCCCGGGTCTGCATGAAGATCGGCAGGCCCGAGGTCACCGCGTCGTCCGAGATCACCGTCTCCTCCGGCATGTGCCGGGCGATCGAGGCGCCGATGGTGTAGGCGTTGATCTCGCCGGTCGGCCGCTCCGGCACGGCGTATCCGTTGGGCGCGGCCTCGGCCGGGGCGCCCAGGGCGTCGGCCAGGGCTTCCAGAGCTGCGCCAGCGTCCTCCGCGCGCCCGGCCAGGCTGAGTTCCTGGCAGCCCTCGGGCACCAGCACGCTGGGCATCGCCGGATAGGCGAAGAAGGCGACCGGCTGGGTCGTGCCCGCCAGCACCATCAGATCCGCGCCGGCCAGGTCCGACAGGGCCATCTCGGCGAAATAGGGCATGCGGTCAGGGCTGTAGCGCGCGCCGCCGCGGGGTTGGCGGGCGACGAAGGTGTCGGTCAGGACGCGGATTCCGTGGGCGGCCAGCCGACCCGCCGCCGCCAGGCCGCGCGCCTCGCAGGCCTGGCCGCCGATCAGCACCACCGGCTTGGCCGCCGCCTTCAGCGCGCGGGCGGCCGCATCGACCTGCGCGCCGTCCGGCGCCGCCGGCATGGGCCGCTCCGCCACCCCGCCCTTGCGCGTCGCCGGCGACCAGGCGCAGTCGGCGGGCAGGACCAGGGTGGCCGAGCCGCCCGGCGGGCCGAAGCTGTGGCGCACCGCCTCGGCCGCCAGATAGGCGGCGTGGTCGGCGTCCTCGGCCACGCCGATCCAGCGCGAATTGGGCCGGGCCAGGGCCTCGATGTCGCTGGTCAGGGGCGCGTCATATTTGCGGTGATAGGTGGCGTGGTCGCCGATCACATTGACGATCGGGGTATAGGCGCGCCGGGCGTTGTGCAGGTTGGCGACGCCGTTGGCGTAGCCGGGGCCCAGGTGCAGCAGGGTCACGGCGGGCTTGCCGGCCATGCGGCCGTAGCCGTCCGCGGCCCCGGTCACCACGCCTTCGAACAGGCATAGTACGGGGCGAATCCTCGGCTCGCGGTCCAGGGCCGAGACGAAGTGCATCTCGCTGGTGCCCGGATTGGCGAAACAGGCCTCGACTCCATTGTCGGCCAGGGTGGCGAGGATCGCATCGGCGCCGTTCATGGGCTTGTTTCCTGTTTAACCGGTCACTGACCGCCCAGTGAAAAGGGCATGGGCGGTCGCTGCAAGCCCGCATTGGATCGGACGATCGGATTTGCGGCCGCCCGGGATCGCGACCAGCGCCTAGCCGGAAGGCGAGGCCCCCAGTATGAAGGACGCCGGGCGCCGCCCAAAAAAGCGGCGCCGTGTCGTGATTTGGGAGAGGATCCGCCTTTGGATCGGGCCGATATCGTCCACGAAAATTTCCTGCGCCGGGTCAAGGCGCGCGATTTCCCGCAAGGCGCCCCGCCGTCCGGACCGCTGAACCGGACCGACGCCGTCGCCATCTATCGCGCCGGCTGCCTGTCGCGGGCGCTGGACCGCACCAGCCGGGCCATGCAGCAGGCCGGGCAGGGCTTCTACACCATCGGCTCCTCGGGCCACGAGGGCATGGCGGCGGTGGCCCAGGCGCTGAAACCCACCGACCCGGCCTTCCTGCACTACCGCGACGCCGCCTTCCAGATCGCCCGCGCCGGCCAGGTTCCCGGTGTTTCGATCACCTGGGACATGCTGCTGTCCTTCGCCGCCTCGTCCGAGGACCCGATCTCCGGCGGCCGGCACAAGGTGCTGGGCTCAAAGGCGCTGAACATCCCGCCGCAGACCTCGACCATCGCCAGCCATCTGCCCAAGGCGGTGGGCGCGGCCTATTCCATCCCGCTGGCGCGCCGCCGCCCGCCCGAGCATCGCTCGCTGGCCGAGGA
Organism: Phenylobacterium montanum; assembly: GCF_018135625.1. Taxonomy (NCBI): domain Bacteria; kingdom Pseudomonadati; phylum Pseudomonadota; class Alphaproteobacteria; order Caulobacterales; family Caulobacteraceae; genus Poindextera; species Poindextera montana. The sequence continues at coordinate 3,068,707 of NZ_CP073078.1, read as the reverse complement.
CGCCATCGTCATGTGCTCGTTCGGCGACGCCTCGGCCAACCACTCCACCGCCCAGGGCGCCTTCAACGCCGCCAGCTGGACCGCCTATCAGGGCGTGCCCCTGCCGCTGCTGTTCGTCTGCGAGGACAACGGCATCGGTATCTCGACCAAGACGCCCAAGGGCTGGATCGCCGCCAATTTCCAGGACCGGCCGCGACTGAAATATTTCGCCTGCGACGGGCTCGACCTCTACGAGACCTACCGCACCGCGCTGGAGGCCGCCGCCTATGTGCGCGAGCGCCAGCGGCCCGCCTTCCTGCACCTGCGCGCCATCCGCCTCTACGGCCATGCCGGCGCCGACGTGCCCACGACCTATCTCTCGCGCGACGAGGTCGAGGCCGAGGAGGCCAACGATCCGCTGCTGCACAGCGTGCGCCTGCTGGACCAGGCCGGCGCGCTCAGCCCCGACGAGGCCCTGGCCATCTATGAGGAGACCTGCGCGCGCACGAAGCGGGTTGCGGCCGACGCGGTCACCCGGCCCAAGCTGAAGACCGCCGCGGAGGTCATGGCCTCGCTGATCCCGCCCAGGCGCGAATGCCGCCCGACCAACGGCCCCAGCGACGAGGCCCGCGCCACAGCCTTCGGCGCCGACCTCAAGGCCATGGACGCGCCCCAGCCGATGAGCCGGGTGATCAACTTCGCCCTGACCGACCTGATGCTGGCCCACGGCGAGATCGTGATGATGGGCGAGGACGTCGGCCGCAAGGGCGGGGTCTATGGCGTCACCCAGAAGCTGCAGGCTCGGTTCGGCCCCGACCGGATGATCGACACCCTGCTGGACGAGCAGGCGATCCTCGGCCTCGGCATCGGCCTCGCGCACAACGGCTTTCTGCCCATGCCCGAGATCCAGTTCCTGGCCTATCTGCATAACGCCGAGGACCAGATCCGCGGCGAGGCGGCGACCCTGTCGTTCTTCTCCAATGGCCAGTACACCAACCCGATGGTGCTGCGCATCGCGGGCCTCGGCTACCAGAAGGGCTTCGGCGGCCACTTCCACAACGACAACTCCGTCGCCGTGCTGCGCGACATTCCCGGCCTGATCCTGGCCTGCCCGTCCAACGGCGCCGACGCCGCCAAGATGTTGCGCGAGTGCGTACGGCTGGCGCGGGAGGAGCAGCGGGTGGTGGTGTTCCTGGAACCCATCGCCCTCTATCCGATGCGCGACCTTTTCGAGGACAAGGACGGGGGCTGGATGAGCCTCTATCCGCCGCCGGACCAGAGCATCGCGCTCGGCGAGGTCGGCGCACACGGCGACGGCAAGGACCTTGCCATCGTCAGCTTCGCCAACGGCTATTACCTGTCGCGCCAGGCCGAGCCGCGGCTGAAGGCGGCGGGGATCGAAAGCCGGATCATCGACCTCAGGTGGCTCAATCCGCTGCCGGCCGAGAGCCTCCTGAAGGCGCTGGACGGCTGCAAGCGCGTGCTGCTGGTCGACGAATGCCGCCGCTCGGCCGGCGGCCCGTCCGAAGCCTTGGCGACGCTCCTGGCGGAAAAGACCGACCTGCCCGTCGCCCGCATCGCCGCCGAGGACAGCTTCATCGCCACCGGCCCGGCTTATGCGGCGACCATGCCCTCGGTCGACGACATCGTCGAGGCGGCCCGGGCCCTGGTGGGAGGGCGCGCGTGAAGACCGCCGTCGTCGTCTGCCCCGGCCGGGGCGTCTACAACAAGACTGAGCTGGGTTATCTGGCCCGCCACCACGCCGGCCGCGCGGCCCTGTTCGCCGGGTTCGACGAGGAGCGCCGGCGCCTTGGCCAGGAGACCCTGGCCGATCTCGACGGGGCCAAGACCTATTCGGTGGCCCGTCACACCCGCGGCGACAACGCCTCGGCCCTGATCTTCTCCGCCACCCTGGCGGACTTCATGGCCATCGACCGCGGTGAGATCCAGATCGTCGCCGTCACCGGCAATTCCATGGGCTGGTATTCGGCCCTGGCCTGCGCCGGCGCCTTGAGCCCCGAGGCCGGGTTCAAGGTGGCCAACACCATGGGCGCCCTGATGCAGGAGAGCCTGATCGGCGGCCAGCTGATCTATCCCTTCGTCGGCGAGGACTGGGTTCCCGACATGGCGCGCAAGGCCGAGCTCCTGGCCCTCACAGCCGAGATCGGCGCGCGGCCGGGGCATGTGCTGACGCTCTCCATCGACCTCGGCGGCATGCTGGTCCTGGCCGGGGACGAGGCGGGTCTGTCGGCTTTCGAGGCGGCGGTGCCGCCGGTGCAGGGGCGCTTTCCCATGCGCCTGTCCAACCACGCCGGCTTCCACTCGCACCTGCAGGCGCCGGTGGCCGAAAAAGGCCGCGCCGCCCTGCCGGCCTCGCTGTTCGGCCAGCCGGCCGTGCCGCTGGTCGACGGCCGCGGCGCGGTCTGGCAGCCGGGCGCGACCGATCCTGCGGCGCTCTGGGACTACACCCTGGGCCATCAGATCACCGAGACCTACGACTTCACCAAGGCGATCGAGAACGCCGCCCGCGAGTTCGCGCCCGACATCTTCATCGTCACCGGCCCCGGCGCCACCCTCGGCGGCGCCATCGCCCAGTCGCTCATCCTCAGCGGCTGGCGCGGCCTGGGCTCGAAAGCCGATTTCCAGGCGCGACAGGCCACGGCGCCGCTTTTGATCTCGATGGGGATGGAGGAGCAGCGGGTGGAGGCGACGGGTTAAGCTGTTGGTGCGGCGAACTTCCCGGACCCACCCTTAAGCCTTGCAGGCCAGTATTGCCGCGGCCGGCCTTGACCAAGCCGCCGGCCGCGGCTCCACTCTCGGCAAGGCTTTCAGGGAGGGTTTCCATTCCCGAGGAATGACCAATGGACGAGGAAATCCAGATGCTGGTGGTTTCCCAACGCGCCATGCCTCACTTGATTGCGTTGGCCGAGCAGGAGATCGCGCGCAACCGGGCCATCCACGAAGAGTGTGGTGACGATTGGCCAGATGATTTTGATGCCAACGACATCCACGTATTCGAAATAATGCTCGAAAGCCTTCTTGCGGTGCAGGGGCGAGGTGAGGCGATCGTCGATTTCACGGGAAAGCCGGGCTGGTTTCTGTTGGGGGCCTTGCCAGACTACGTCAAGAGGCTTGGACCATCACTGACCAACGAAGACTTCAGTTCGCTTGAGCATGTCTACGTGCAAGGCGCTTTGCCCGGAGCAAGGCCGTTCCCAACACGATGAACGCCGTAGCGCCCTACCAAACCGCCAGCGCCGTCGTCACATAATTCCACAGCGCGCCCAGCACCGCGCCCGAGGCGCCGGCGATCTGGGGATAGACGCCCCAGCTCCTGACCATGGTCGCCACCGCCACGCTGGTGAAGACGCTGATCGAGCAGAGGGCGCAGAACTTCACATAGCCGACCACGAAGGCGAGGCCGCGTTTGCGCCGGTCGCGATAGGTGGTGATGTTGTTGAAGATGTAGTTGGTGGTCATGGCGGTCATGGCCGCCAGAAACTGGATCAGCGAGAAGTTGAGGTCGGTCGAGAGCAGCAGCTGCAGCACCGTCAGGTGCACGACGAGGCCGCTGGCGCCGACCATGCCGAACATCAGCGCCCGCGAGGGGATCACCCCGCCGGAGAGCTTGGACAGCAGAAGTCCCAGATAGTCGATGACGATCCGCTTATCGAGCTTGGAGCCGCCCGCCTCGCGCTCGCGGAAGACATAGGGCAGCTCGACGATCTTCAGGGGCTCGGGCTGGCTGGCGATGATGTCGAACAGGATCTTGAAGCCCTCGGTGGCTAGGCTGGGCGCCACCCGGTCGACCAGTTCGCGGCGGATCATGAAGAAACCGCTGACCGGATCCGACACGTCCTGGCGCAGCACCATGCGGCCGAGTTTGTTGGCGAGGTCGCTGCCCATCCGGCGCATGGGCCCGTCCAGGCCCTCGATGGTCTTGGGGCCGCCGACATAGCGGCTGGCGACCACCAGCTCGGCCGCGCCGGACTTGAGCTGCTCCAGCATCCGGGGCAGCAGGGTCTCGTCGTGCTGCAGGTCGGCGTCGATCACCGCCACGTAGGGCGCGGCGCTGGAGAGGGCGCCTTCGACCACCGCGCCGGCCAGGCCGCGGCGGCGCACGCGCCGGATGCAGCGGATGCGCGGGTCGCGGGCCGCGACGGCCTTGACGGCCTCGGCCGTGCCGTCGGGCGAATTGTCGTCGACGAACACCGCCTCCCAGGCGATCCCGGCCAGCGCCGCGTCCAGCTTGGCGACCAGCTTTTCGACATTGGCGCATTCGTTGAAAGTCGGCGCGACCACGGTCAGTTCGGCGGAGGCTGAGGCGGCTCGGGCCGACGCTGGGGTCTTGGCCCGGGTTTCGGTCAGTTCCACCAAGGAAAGCTCTCCTGCGCGCCCCGCGCCGCAAATTCGACCGGCTGCCTACCATGCCGGCGGGGCCAAGTCGCGCTCGCGCAAATCGAACGCCGCCTTATAGTGCGAGTCTGCGCTGATTTGCTTAACGCCGCCGGGGCCATGCCTTCGAAGCCACTGCACCTGACCTCGCCGATCGACAACGAAGCCCGCTTCGAGGTCCAGCCGCCGGCGACCCGCGCCCCGGTGGCGATCGCCCTGGTGGGGATCGTCTGCGCGGGCCTGGTCGGCCTCTATCGCGGCGTCGAAAGCGTGCGGGAGGAGACCGGCTCGGCGACCCAGGCCCCGACCACCGGCGCCATCGTCGGCGCCCAGCCGGCCGCGGCCCTGCCCAAGAATCCGGACTGGTCGACGCTCAGCGGCCCGGTGGTGCTGCCGCCGCCCGCGCCCAAGGCCAAGAAGGCGGATCAGCCTGCCGATTCCGGCGACGAAGCCGATTCCGAGGACAGCCAGGCCGCCGAGGTGATGAGTTCCGGCGAAGAGGTTGCGCAGCCCGCCGCGCCAGTGACGACGGCGCCGCCGGTCAATCCAGGGCCGCTGAGCAGCGCCCCGCCGCACGGCCCCCACGGCTAGAGCCTTTCAGCGCTCATCCCGCTTTGGGCCGCTCCGCGAGCCAGGCCACGCCGGTCGTCACCAGATAGGCCGCCAGGGCCATGCCGCCGCTGGAGACCGGATCGCCCGACATCGGCGACAACGACGAGACCATCTGCAGCACGGTCAAGAAGCCCATGAAGGCGATGATCGGCCAGGCCTTGTCGCCGCCCTGCTTGCGCAGGGCGATCAAGGCCCCGCCGGCCATCCCAACCAGGCCCAGCTCCAGCGCCATCTCGGCCAGCGGGTAGTTCCAGAAGCCCAAGCCCACCTTGGGCCCGCCGAACCAGAGCGCCAGGTCCGGCCGGTGCACCACAAGGTCCAGCACCCAGTGCGAGAACACCGTCGCCCCCACGAAGGCCGCGGCGCGCCAGGGCAGGCGCAGGGCGAGGCGCGCCAGTACCGCCGCGCCCAGCGACCACAGGAGCGATCCCGGAAGGCTGTGGGTATAGGGCATGAAATAGAGGTCCAGCGCCGAGCCTGGCAGGTGCGGATCGATCCGCATCTTCTCGACCCCGGCCATGATCAGGCTGCTCCAGCCGATGTCCATCAGCTGGCAGGCGGCGACATAGGTCCAGAGCCGGGGGCGCGGCTCGGCGCTCTTGGCGGCCAGGGCGGCGGCGTAGTGTCCGACGAACATGGGCGAGACGTCCTGTGGCTTGGCGATGCTTCGCCCAGTCTGCCGCAAAGCCAGTTCTGCGCCTATGGTCAGAACCGGGGCGCCGCCATGCGTCTTTGAATGGGCTCAGCGCGGCCGGTAGGGGACCGGCGGGACCGGGCATTCCTTGACCGCGGTAGGCTTCAGGGTCTGCAGGTCGCTGATCCAGCACTCGTCGAACACCGAGCACCAGCAGGCGCGGTAGGTGACCTGGTCCAGCGAGGCGTTGAGCCTGTTCCAGGTCGGCTCGCTCTCCGGCGTCCTGGGCAGGACGATCAGGTTGAAGGTGTCGCCGGGTCTCAAAACCCCGGACTGCGGGCCGGTGATCCAGTGCAGGGTCTGGCCGGGCGCCACGCCGCAGCACTTGGCGAACAGGTCCTCGGAGGTCTTCACCGGCTGGCCGCGGAAGAACATCTCCATGGTCTCCAGCTTGGCCGGGCCGACGCCGGCGTTGCTGACGAACAGGCTGATGCTCTGCTGGCCCTGGAGGGCGCCGTTGGAATAGTTGCCCTGCAGGAACGGCCAGGAATTGGCCGCCACCAGCTGGCGCTCCACATGGCCGTGCTCGATGGCCACGAACAGCGAAATCACCGAGATGGCGATCGCCGACAGGGCGATGGCGAGGTCGAAGCCGCGATGGCCGGTGTGGTGCGGATGCGGGTGCACCCCCTCGGCGCTGACATGGACGGGTGGTTCGGACACGGTCTGGCTCGCTGAGGTTGTGGCGGCTCAGCTAAACGCGATTTGCCGGCGACGCGCCAGAGCCTAGGCCGCGTCCTCCCGCGGGGCGGCGTTGGGGTCGTAGCCCAGGATCGGGGCCAGCCAGCGCTCGGCGGTAGCGACGTCCCAGCCCTTGCGGCGCGCGTAGTCGGCGACCTGGTCGCGGTCGATCTTGCCGACGCCGAAATAGTAGGCGTCCGGGTGGCTGAAATAGAGGCCCGAGACCGAGGCCGGCGGGGTCATGGCGAAGCTTTCCGTGATCTGCATGCCGGTGCGCACGGGGGCCTCCAGGATGCGGAACAGGGTGTCCTTTTCCGTGTGATCGGGCTGGGCCGGATAGCCGGGGGCCGGGCGGATGCCGCGGTACTTCTCGCCGATCAGCGTGTCGATCTCGAACGGCTCGTCCGGCGCGAACCCCCAGAGCTCGGTGCGTACGCGGTAGTGCAGGGCCTCGGCGAAGGCCTCGGCCAGGCGGTCGGCCAGGGCGCTGGACAGGATCGCCGAATAGTCGTCGCCCGCGGCCTTGAATTTGCTTGCGATCTCGATCTCGCCATGGCCGGCGGTGACGGCGAAGGCGCCGATATAGTCCGCGCCGACCGGGGCGATGAAGTCGGCCAGGGCGGCGTTGGCCTTGCCCTCGGCCTTGCCCATCTGTTGGCGCAGGCTGTGCAGGCGGGTCAGCTCGGTGGTGCGGGCCTCGTCCGTATAGAGAACGATGTCGTCGCCGTCGGCGTTGGCGGGCCAGAAGCCGACCACGCCGCGGGCCTCGAACCACTTCTCGTCGATGATCTTCTTCAGCATCGCCTGCGCGTCCTTGTAGAGGTCGCGGGCGGCCTCGCCGACCACATCGTCCTCCAGGATCTGCGGGAAGCGGCCGACCAGCTCCCAGCTGGCGAAGAACGGGGTCCAGTCGATGAACCTGGCCAGTTCGGCCAGGTCGAACGGGGCGAAGGTCTTCAGGCCCAGGAAGGACGGCTTGGGCGGCACATAGGTCTGCCAGTCGATGGCCACCTTGTTGGCGCGGGCCGCGGCGATAGGGGTGCGGTTCTTGACCTCCTGGCCGCGGGCGAACTGCTCGCGGATGCGGACATATTCCGCCCGGGTTTCGGCCTCGACCCGCTCGCGGTCGCCCAACAGGCCCGAGACCACGTTCACCGCCCGGCTGGCGTCGACCACATAGGTGGTCGAGCCGCGGCGATAGGCCGGCTCGATCTTGACCGCGGTGTGGGTGCGGCTCGTCGTGGCGCCGCCGATGAGCAGCGGGATGGAGAATCCGCGCCGCTCCATCTCGCCGGCCACGAACACCATCTCGTCCAGCGAGGGGGTGATCAGGCCCGACAGGCCGATCATGTCGACCTTGTGCGCCTCGGCCTCGTCCAGGATTTTGTTGGCGGGCACCATCACCCCGAGGTCGATGACCTCGTAGTTGTTGCACTGCAAAACGACGCCGACGATGTTCTTGCCGATGTCGTGCACGTCGCCCTTGACGGTGGCCATCAGGATCTTGCCGGCGGCCTCGCGGGGCTTGCCCTCCTTCTCGGCTTCCATGAACGGCATCAGCCAGGCCACGGCCTGCTTCATCACCCGGGCGGACTTGACCACCTGGGGCAGGAACATCTTGCCCGAGCCGAACAGGTCGCCGACGACGTTCATGCCGTCCATCAGCGGGCCTTCGATCACGTGCAGCGGGCGCTCTGCGGCCAGGCGCGCTTCTTCCGTGTCCTGATCGATGAACTCGGTGATGCCGTGCACCAGGGCGTGGCTCAGCCGCGCGGCCACAGGGGCCTCGCGCCAGCTCATGTCGACCACCCTGTCGGCGCCCTTCTGGCCCTTGTACTTGGGCGCCAGGTCCACCAGCCGCTCGGTGGGGGTGACCCCGTCATTGCGGCGCCGGTTGAGGATCACGTCCTCGACCGCGTCGCGCAGCTCCGGCTCGATGTCGTCATAGACCGGCAGGTCGCCGGCGTTGACGATGCCCATGTCCATGCCGGCCGCGACCGCATGGTAGAGGAACACCGAGTGGATCGCCCGGCGCACCGGCTCGTTGCCGCGGAAGCTGAAAGAGACGTTCGACACCCCGCCGGAGACGCGCGCGTGCGGCAGGACCTGTTTGATGACCCGCGTCGCTTCGATGAAGTCGACGGCGTAGTTGTCGTGCTCCTCGATCCCCGTCGCCACGGCGAAGATGTTGGGGTCGAAGATAATGTCCTCGGGCGGGAAGCCGATCTTCTGGGTCAGCAGCGCATAGGCCCGCTTGCAGATCTCGATCTTGCGCTCGGCGGTGTCGGCCTGGCCCTTTTCGTCGAAGGCCATCACCACCACGGCGGCGCCATAGCGCAGGCAGGCGACGGCCTGCTCCAGGAACTTGGCCTCGCCTTCCTTCATGCTGATGGAATTGACGATGCACTTGCCCTGGGCGCACTTCAGCCCCGCCTCGATCACCTCCCATTTTGAGGAGTCGATCATCACCGGCACCCGGGCGATGTCCGGCTCGGCGGCGATCAGGTTGAGGAAGGTGATCATCGCCTGCTTCGAATCCAGCAGGCCCTCGTCCATGTTGATGTCGATCACCGAGGCTCCGGCCTCGACCTGCTGGCGCGCGACGGCGAGCGCGGCGTTGTAGTCGCCCTCGACGATCAGCTTCTTGAACTTGGCGGACCCGGTGATGTTGGTCCGCTCGCCGATGTTGATGAAGCTGGGTCTCATGGGGTCACTCGATCGGTCCGGGGAGGCCCCCTCCACCACCCTTCGGGTGGTCCCCCTCCCCCAGAGGGGGAGGAATGGCGGCGGCGCGGTTCATACTATTTCCTCCCTTATTGGGGGAGGGGGACCATGCGAAGCATGGTGGAGGGGGCCAGCCGCCGCACAGGCGGCTGGATGACTTCAATCCGCCAATTCGAACGGCTCCAGCCCCGCTAGCCGCAGCGCCGTCGGGCGTTCGGGGATGGCGCGCGGCTTCAGGCCCTTCACGTCCTCGGCGATATGCTTGATGTGGTCGGGCGTCGTGCCGCAGCAGCCGCCCAGGATGTTGACGATGCCGCTCTGGGCCCACTCTTCCAGCATGCAGGCGGTCTGGTGCGGCTCCTCGTCGTACTGGCCGAAGGCGTTGGGCAGGCCGGCGTTGGGATAGGCGGCCACCAGCGTGTCGGCCACACGCGCCAGTTCGGCGATGTAGGGCCGCATCAGGTCGGCGCCCAGGGCGCAGTTCAGGCCGATGGCGAAGGGCTTGGCGTGGCGCACCGAATTCCAGAACGCCTCGACCGTCTGGCCCGACAGGGTGCGGCCGGAGCGGTCGGTGATGGTGCCGCTGATCCAGATCGGCAGGGGCTCATAGCCCTCGTCCTCCAGGTCCATGATCGCCTTGACCGCCGCCTTGCAGTTCAGGGTGTCGGTGATGGTCTCGATCAGGAACAGGTCGACCCCGCCCTCGTGCAGGGCCTGAACCTGCTCGCGATAGGCGGCGTAGACCTGGTCGTAGGTGACCGTGCGCGCGCCGGGGTCGTTGACGTCGGAGGACATCGACAGCATGCGGTTCAGCGGCCCGATCGAGCCGGCGACGAAACGCGGTTTGTGCGGTTCCTTGGCGGTCCAGCGGTCGGCGGCCTCGCGGGCGATCTGGGCCCCGCGCAGGTTGATGTCGCGCACCGCGGCCTGCATCTCGTAGTCCGCCTGGGCGATGGCGGTGGCCGAGAAGGTGTTGGTCTCGGAGATGTCGGCGCCGGCGGCGAAATACTGGTCGTGCAGGTCGGCGATGATGTCCGGCCGGGTGATGCAAAGCAGGTCGTTGTTGCCCTTCAGCTGGCCATCGTGATGGGTGAAGCGGTCGCCGCGATAGTCGGCCTCGTCGAGGCCCCGGCGCTGGATCATCACCCCCCACGAGCCGTCGAGGATCAGGATCCGCGCCTTGGCGGCGGCCTTGAGGGCGGCGATGCGGTCTTGCCGGGTCATGCGGCGGTCTCCTGCGCCGCGGCCTTGACCCCCAGCATGCGGCAGAGGGCGTAGACCAGATCGGCGCGGTTCAGGGTGTAGAAATGGAAGTCGGAGAAGCCCTGCTCCTCCAGCTTGGCGCACATCTCGGCGGCGACCGAGCAGGCGACCAGGCGGCGGGTGTCGGGGTCGTTGTCCAGGCCGTCGAACAGCTTGGCCAGCCAGGCGGGCACCTGGATGCCGCAGGGACCGGCCATCTTGGTCAGGCCCTTGAAGTTCGAGACCGGCATGATGCCCGGCACGATCGGGATGGTGATCCCGGCGGCGCGGACGGCGTCGTGGAAGCGCAGGAAGCCGTCGATGTCGAAGAAGAACTGGGTGATGGCGCGGGTCGCGCCGGCGTCGACCTTGGCTTTCAGGACGTCGATGTCGTGCGCGGTCGAGCTGCTCTCGGGGTGGATCTGCGGATAGGCGCCGACGCTGATCTCGAACGGGGCGATGCGGCTGATCGCGGCGGCCAGTTCGGTGGCGTTGGCGTAGCCGTCGGCGCGCGGCTCGTAGGCGCCGCCCAGCGAGCCGGGTGGATCGCCGCGCAGGGCCACGATGTGGCGCACGCCGGCTTCCCAGTAGTCGCGGATCACGGCGTCGACCTCGTCGCGGCTGGCGGCGACGCAGGTCAGGTGGGCGGCGGCCTTCAGGGCCGTCTCCTCGTTGATGCGCTTGACGGTGCGATGGGTGCGCTCCCGGGTCGAGCCGCCGGCGCCGTAGGTGACCGAGACGAAGCTGGGAGCCAGCGGCTCCAGCTTGCGGATCGCCTTCCACAGGGCCTCCTCGCTCTCGGGCGAGCGGGGCGGGGAGAATTCGAAGGAGACGCCCAGCGGGCGGCCCGCGCCGGCCGCCTGGCGCTCGCCGGCGCGGGCGACGGGACCCATGGCGCTGCCTGAGGGGGCGCTGTCGGGTTCGATGGCGAGGGCGGCGGCGGTCATGCGGCGCTCCTGGAACTGGCGCTGGCGCGGGCGGCGGTCCAGATCTTGACGGTCAGACCGTGGTCGTCCTTGGCCGGCAGGGTGACGGGGTCGGCGGGCGCAAGCCCGGCGGCGGCGAGCCAGCGGGCGATCTCGGTGTCGGAAAAGCCCAGGCGACGATGGCGGTGGGCCTCGCGCAGGAACTCCAGCCTATGCGGGGCGAAGTCGACGATCAGGAGGCGCCCGCCCGGCTGGACCAGCCGCCCGGCCTCGGCCACGGCGGCGGCGGGGTCGGACAGGTAGTGGAGCACCTGGTGCACGACGACGAGGTCGGCGAAGCTGTCCGGCAGGCGGGTGGCGAAAATGTCGCCGTGCCTGAGTTCGCAGTGGCCGAGGCCGGCCTCGCGGGTCTGCTGGCGGGCGATGTTTAGCATCTGCTGCGAAAGGTCCAGGCCGATGGACAGCTCGGCGCGCTGGCCGAGCAGGGTCAGCATGCGGCCGGTCCCCGAGCCCAGGTCCACCAGGCGCTTGAACGGCCCCGGGCCGGCGGCGGCCAGGATCGCCGCCTCGACCTCGTTCTCGGCGGTATAGAGCGATCTGAGCTCGTCCCAGCGCGAGGCGTTCTGGGCGAAATAATCGGCGGCCAGATTGAGCCGGCCGGCGCGGACTGTCTCCAGCCGGCCGAGGTCCAGGGCCAGCTCGGGATCGTCGGGCTGGATCAGGCGCAGGGTTTCGTCCAGAAGGGCGCGGCGCGGGCCGTGCGACACCAGGCGATAGAACATCCAGGCGCCGTCGGGGAAGCGCTCGACCAGTCCGGCTTCGGTCAAGAGCTTCAGATGGCGCGAGACCCTCGGCTGGCTCTGGTCGAGAATCTGGCTGAGCTCCATCACCGCCAGCTCCTCGCGGTGCAGCAGCGCCAGGATGCGCAGACGGGTCGGTTCACCCGCCGCCCTCAAGGCTTCCACCGCGGTTTTGGCTGTCAGCTTCATGGCTCATATAAAGATATCTTTATGTCTTTATGTAAAGCCCTTTTCACTCACGAAGCGTTACCGGGATTGCATTTGCGGCGAACGCCCCTAGCTGTGCGGGTGGCGGATAGTCGCGCATTCAGGGTGCGCGCACTTGGCCAGAAGGGAAAGCATGCGCGCACTGGATTCCGCACTGATCGTCGCCCTCGGCCTCGCCGCCGCTTCGCCCGCGCTTGCGGCATCGGGCGGCCCTGGCGCCACAAGCGCCTTTCCGAGCCATGAGGCGATCAACAGCAAGGCGACGGGGCCGACGATCGAAGATCCGTTCGAAAAGGTGAACCGCGGCCTCTATAGCTTCAACAAGGGCCTCGACCGGGCGGTGATGCGGCCCCTGGCCATGACCTATCGTCGCGGCCTGCCCAAGACCGTCCGCACCGGCGTGCGCAACGGGCTGGACAATCTGGACGAGCCCAACACCCTGATGAACGATGTGCTGCAGGGGCGTTTCAAGGACGGCGGAGTCACGGCGGCCCGGTTCGTGGTCAACAGCACCATCGGCGTGGCCGGGCTGTTCGACGTGGCGGGGGCGAAGATGAACCTGCCGATCCACTATTCCGACTTCGGCCAGACCCTGGGCCGCTACGGCGTTGGGCCGGGTCCCTATGTCTACGTGCCGGTGTTCGGGCCCAGCGACGTGCGCGACGGCCTGGGACGGGTCGTCGATTCCTTCACCGGCATCCTCAACATCCACGACCTGCACGCGACCACGGCTGCGCGGCTCGGCCTGGCGGCGGTGGACGGGCTCGACACCCGGGCCGAGTATGACGAGCCGCTGAAGGAGCTGAACAGGGTCGCCACCGATCCCTACGCCACGGTTCGCGCGTTCTACGTCCAGTCGCGGGCCGACAAGGTATCCGGTGGCCATAAATCGGTCCAAGACTTGCCGGATTTCGATGCGCCTCCTGCGGGGGCCGCCGGTCCGGCGCAAGGTTCAACCCCGCCGTCATCGGGCGCTACGCCCCACTGACCGGGCCGTCTGTTGGAGTTTTTGACATGACCCCTGGCCTTTCATTCCGCCGTTTCGGCGTCGCCAGCCTGACTCTCGCCGCCGCCCTGGCTCCCCTGGCGGCCGCCTCGCCCGTGCTCGGCCTGACCGCCGCCGCCGCCCAGTCCTCGCAGCGCGACGCCGCCGCCGAGCAGTTCGTGCAGACCGAGGCCAGCAAGGCGCTGAACATCCTGCAGCTCGGCAGCGACGCGGAGAAGATCAAGCAGTTCCGCACCTTCGTCGATCGCGTGGCCGACGTGCCCAAGATCACGACCTTCGTGCTCGGCAAGTACGCCCGCTCGATCAGCCCCGACCAGTACAAGCAGTTCGCGGTGGTGTTCCGCGAATACGCCTCCAACGTCTATGAGAGCCGGCTGGACGACTATCATGGCGAAAGCCTGAAGGTGACCGGCTCGGTGGTGCGCAAGCCGGGCGACGTGATCGTCACCAGCAATGTGCTCGGCGGGCAGCAGAAGAAGCCGGTGCCGGTGCGCTGGCGGGTGCTGCAGTCCGGCGCCGGCTGGCGGGTGGTGGATGTCGAGGTCAACGGCGTCTGGCTGGCCATCACCGAGCAGCAGGACTTCGTCTCCACCATCGACAACGCCGGCGGCAATGTCGGCGTCCTGATCGCCCAGCTGCAGAAGCACAACCAGGAAGCCCAGGCCGGCCGGCGGAGCTGATCGGGCCCGACTGCACCCAATATCCTCATGCTGAGGAGCTCGGCGCGAAGCGGCGAGCCTCGAAGCACGCAGCGGCGGTTCCGTGCGTCCTTCGAGGCCCGCTACGCGGGCGCCTCAGGATGAGGAATTTCCGTGGAAGCTCAAACTCTCACCGGCGTGGCCAAGGGCTCGCCGGCGAAATGGCGGCGGAGGTTCTCCCGCATCATGGCGACCATGGCCGGGACGCTTTCCAGCGTCGCGCCGGCGGTGTGCGGGGTCAGGACCAGGTTCGGGACGCCCGCCCAGGTTTCTGCGGTGGTCGGTTCGGGATCGAACACGTCGAGGGCGGCATAGCCCAGGCGCCCATCCTTCAGGGCCGAGATCAGGGCGTCCTGGTCGATGACGAAGCCGCGCGAGACGTTGCAGATCAGGCCCCTGGACCCCACCGCCTCGATCACCCCGCGATTGACCAGCCGCCGGCTCTCCGGGCCGGCCCGGAGGGCGACGAACAGGAGGTCGCTGGCCTTGGCCAGGGCCATAAGGCTCTCGGCCATCGGCCAGGCTGCGTCGGGCTTGGGATTGGGGCCCCACCAGGCGATCGGGCAGCCGAAGGCGGCCATGCGGGTGGCGATCGCGGCGCCGATGCCGCCGAGGCCGACGATACCCACCTTGCGCCCGCGCAAGGACGGGCGCATCGGCCCGCGGTCGCTTTCGGTCCACCGGCCCTCGCGCACGCGCTTGTGGCCCTCGGCTATGCCGCGCCAGGCGCAGATCGCCGCGCCCACGGCATGGTCGGCGACATCCTCGGCGTTGACGCCGGGCGAGTGGGTGACGGCTATGCCGCGCCCGGCGCACCAGCCGACGTCGACGCCGTCATAGCCGGCGCTCACGCAGGCGATCAGCCGCAGGCGGGGCAAGCCGCCGAGCAAATCCGGCCCCAGAGGCCCCTCGCCGGCGGCGACGATGGCCTCGATCCTCTGGCCCTCGCCAGCCAGGAAGGCCGCCAGGTCCGGATGCTCCCAAAGGCGCACCAGCTCGTAGTCCTCGGCCAGGACCCCGGTCAGGGGCGCCAGGATGGGCTGGGCGATCAGGAGGACGGGCTTGGTCATCGAGGGCTCGGCGGACGCGAATGGCTAAGGTGGAGCCTCGCGGCGAACTGCCGGAAATCCAAGCCGGAATATGCGTCCGGTCCGAAACATTCGCTCTTTTCAGCCGTTCCGGTGCTGAGCGGGGGGCAACCTCAAAGGAAGGCCCAAGCCATGACGCCCAAAACCTTGTTCGTCTGCGCCAGCGCCGTCGCCCTCAGCCTGGCCGGCGCCTCACTCGCGACCGCCCAGACCCGGCCGGGGACGACCATGACCCCGCCGTCTTCGACGGCGCCGCAGTCGCAGCCCAGCACCGATCAGTCGCCATCGACCACCGCGACGCAGCCCGATGCCAGCGCGGCCGGGTCGCCGAGCGCCACGCCCGACGCCAACGGGAACCGGGCCGATCCCTCAGCCGGCATGGCCCCTGCGGGCTCGACCGACATGACCACCGGCATGACCAAGAAGAAGGCCAAGAAGCATCCCGCTTCGCCGCCCACCACCACCGACAGCACGACGGCGACGCCGGACTCGGACTCCAGCGCCATCCCGCCGCACTGAGGCCGGGCCCCCGCCTCCTGCGAGGGGGCGGGGCCTTTCTTCTATCGCCCGAACTTCTGGAACTTGATCCGGTGGGGGATCAGGCTGTCTGCGCCCAGTCGACGCTTCTTGTCCTCTTCATAGGCCTCGAAGTTGCCTTCGAACCATTCGACATGGCTGTCGCCTTCAAAGGCGAGGATGTGGGTGGCCAGGCGGTCGAGGAACCAGCGGTCGTGGCTGATGACCACGGCGCAGCCGGCGAACTCCTCCAAGGCCTCTTCCAGGGCCTGCAGGGTCTCGATGTCGAGGTCGTTGGTCGGTTCGTCGAGCAGGATCAGGTTGCCGCCGGCCGCCAGGGTGCGGGCGAGGTGCACGCGGTTGCGCTCACCGCCGGACAGCAGGCCGACCTTCTTCTGCTGGTCGCCGCCCTTGAAGTTGAAGCCGCCGACATAGGATCTGGAATTGATTTCGCGATTGCCGACCTTCATCACGTCGGTGCCGCCCGAAATCTCCTGCCAGACAGTTTTGTTGGGATCTAGCGCGTCGCGGCTCTGGTCGACATAGGCCAGCTTGACGGTCTCGCCGAGCTTGATAGAGCCCGCGTCCGGCTTTTCCTGGCCGGTGATGATCTTGAACAGGGTCGACTTGCCGGCGCCGTTGGGGCCGATCACCCCGACGATGCCGTTCGGGGGCAGGCGGAAGGACAGGTCCTTGAATAGCAGCTTGTCGCCGTATTCCTTCTCCAGGCCGTCAACCTCCATCACCACATTGCCCAGGCGCGGGCCGGGCGGGATCTGGATGGTGGCGAAGGTCTGGGCGGCGCGGGAATTCTCCTGCTCGCGCACCATCTCCTCATAGGACGCCAGGCGGGCCTTGGACTTGGCCTGGCGGGCCTTGGCGTTGGAGCGGACCCATTCCAGCTCTTTCGTCAGGGCGCGCTGGCGAGCCTCGCTCTCGCTCTGCTCCTGCACCACGCGCTTCTGTTTCTGCTCCAGCCAGCCGGAATAGTTGCCCTCGTAGGGCACGCCGCGGCCGCGATCGAGCTCCAGCGTCCACTTGGTCACCTGGTCGAGGAAATAGCGGTCGTGGGTGACCAGGATCACGCAGCCTGGGAAGGCCTCCAGGTGATGCTGCAGCCAGGCCACCGACTCGGCGTCCAGGTGGTTGGTGGGTTCGTCCAGCAGCAGCATGTCGGGCTTGGAGAGCAGCAGCCGGGCCAAGGCCACGCGGCGCTTTTCACCCCCGGACAGGTTGTCCACCGCCCAGTCGTTGGGCGGGCAGCGCAGGGCGTCCATGGCCATTTCGATCTTGGAATCGATGTCCCACAGGTCGCCCGCGTCGATCTTCTCCTGGAGGGCGTTCATCTCCTCCATCAACTCGTCGGAATAGTCCTCGCCCATCAGGGTGGCGACTTCGTTGTAGCGATCGAAGATCTTCTTCTCTTCGCACCACGAGATCACGTTGCCCCAGACGTTGAGCGACTCGTCCAGGTGCGGCTCCTGCTCCAGGTAGCCCATCTTGGTGCCGTCGGCGGCGCGCGCCTCGCCGGAGAACTCCTTGTCGATGCCGGCCATGATCTTCAGCAGGGTCGACTTGCCCGAGCCGTTGACGCCGACGACACCGATCTTGGCGTCGGAATAGAAGGACAGCCAGATGTTTTCGAACACCTTCTTGCCGCCGGGATAGGCCTTGGTCAGGCCCTGCATCTGGAAAATGAATTGTTGGGCCATGCGTCGGCTCGGACTTTCAAACGTCGATCGGGAGGGGAGTTTGCGGCGGTTCTAGCGAAGGCGGAGCGGACAGTCCACGGGCGGCGCTTCGCAACGCATCAGGTCCCGGCTCGTTGTCTTTCCACTGGGGCGGCCAAGCCGAAGGGAACAGAACCATGGATCGCAATCGCATCGAAGGCGCCGGCAAGGAAATCAAGGGCTCGGTCAAGCAGGCCGCCGGCAAGCTCACCGGGAACAAGATGCGCCAGGCCGAGGGCGCGACCGAAAAGGCCGTCGGCAAGGTCCAGCGCAAGGTCGGCGAAGCCATGGACAAGGCGCGCGATAGCCACTGACGCCTGGCCGCTTCAGGCTGGCGCCAGGGTGACGCCCAGCCGTTCGAACGGCGCCGTCACCTCTGGCGGCAGGCCGGGTTCGACGATCACCATGTCGATCTCCGCCAGGGTGGTCACCACGAACGGTGAGGCCGCGCCGAGCTTCTCGGCCGAGGCCATGACTACGGTCTCGGCCGCTTGCCGGCTGAGGGCGCGTTTCACAGCCGCCTCTTCCGCATCACCCGTGGTCAGGCCGATCTCGGGATGAACCCCGGTGACCCCCATGAAATAGAGGTCCGCCTGGATGCGGCCGATGGCCTCGATGGCGCTGGCGCCCACCGCCACTACCGAATGCTTGAACAGGCGCCCGCCGATCAACTCGACCTCGACAGCGGGCTTATTGACCAGCTCCACGGCCACGCTCGGGCTGTGCGTGATGATCGTGGCCTTCAGGTCGAGGGGCAGGCTACGCGCCAGTTGCACGGCCGTGGTGCCGCCGTCGACGAACACCACCTGTCCGGGGCGGATCATGGCGGCCGCGGCCCGGCCGATAGCGGCCTTGCCAGCACCGGCGACCTGTTGACGGTCGGCGAAGTCGGCCAGGGCGGGTGATGCGGGCAGGGCGCCGCCGTGAACCCGTTGCAGCAGGCCTTCGGCCGCCAGTTCGCGCAGGTCGCGGCGGATGGTGTCTTCCGACAGGCCCAGAGCCTGGCTCTCGGCCTTGGCGACGATGCGGCCGTCGCGCTTGAGCGTCGCCAGCAGATGGGCCTTGCGTTCGTGGGTCAGCATGATCTGGGTTGCATGATAATTCTTGACTCTGCACGATATTGCACGAATGGATGCGCTCGCATAGCGACGAGGTGAACCATGCGCGTGGCCGATCGGGTGAAGGTGCACGAGGTCAAGCTGCTGTCCGACAACTGGTATGTGCTGAGGAAAGCGACCTTCAGCTGGCTGCGCCGGGACGGGACCTGGCAGGAGCAGAGCCGCGAGAGCTATGACCGCGGCAACGGCGCGGTGATCCTGCTCTACGATCCGGACCGCCGCACGGTGCTCCTGACCCGCCAGTTCCGCTATCCCGCCTTCGCCAACGGCTATGACGACCTGCTGATCGAGGCGCCGGCGGGCCTATTGGACGACGCCAGCCCGGAAGAGCGCATCCGCGCCGAGACGGAGGAGGAGACCGGCTACCGGGTGCGCGATGTGCGGCCGGTGTTCGAAGCCTTCATGAGCCCGGGTTCGGTGACCGAGAAACTGCACTTCTTCGTCGGCCGCTACAGCCCGGCGGATCGCATCGGCGAAGGGGGCGGCGAAGAGTCCGAGGGCGAGGACATCGAGACCCTGGAGGTCGGCCTCGATCGGGCCCTGGCCATGATCGCGTCGGGCGAGATCTGCGACGCCAAGACCATCATGCTGCTGCAGTACGCGGCCCTGAACGGGCTCATGCGGCCGCCACCGCCTGCATGAAGGCAGCGAGCAGGCCCCGGTCCAGCGCGCCGTTCCGCCTCAGCCCGCTGCAGAGGTCGAGGCCGAACGGGCGCACGGTCGCGATCGCCTGGGCGACATTGTCCGGGTTAAGGCCGCCGGCCAGGAACACCGGCCGGTCGACGGCTTCGACGATCCGCCGGCTGATGGACCAGTCGTGCGCCTGGCCCAGCCCGCCCAGCAGCGGGACGGCGGCCGAGGGCTTGCCGGAATCGAGCAGAAGGGCGTCGGCCGTCTCGGCATAGGCGCGGGCGAGGTCGATGGCGCCGTCGTCCTCCACATGCACCACCTGGACGATGCGCGCGCCGGGCAGGCGCCGGCGCAGGTCCGCGTGGACGCCGCGGTCCAGATGGCGGACCAGCTGCACGGTGCGCACCCCGGCCTCCCGCATCTGCTCGGCCAGGCTGTCCGCATCCTCGCGCGCGCTCAGCAGCCAGGGATCCAGCGGCGGCGGCGCCCAGGCGGAGATCTCGCGGATGACAGCGTCATCCGCCACCCCAGGGCCGGAGGGCATGGCCGAGACCAGGCCGACGGCGTCGGCCCCGGCCGCCATGGCCATCTGCGCCTCGGCGACCGACGCCATGCAGCAGATCTTGACCCGAGTACGCGCCATGATCCCCTCCTGGGCGCCGCTTGCATCATGATCCTTGTTTAGGGCTCCTTTCGTCGGACGCGCCATATCAAGGCCACAGATTTTCCGCCTGGTTCGCCAATGCAGCCTTTGCTGGTCCACCCCATCCTCGCCTTCGCCCTGGCGGCCGGCGCGAGCCCAGCCCCACCGCCCAATCCGCATCCGAAGATCGGCGAGGTGATGGTGGTCGGCGGGCCCAAGCCCAAGGTGGTGGCCAGCTATCCGGCCGATGGCGGCGAGGCGCCCGGCGGGGTGCTGGTGATCAAGATCGTATTCGACCAGCCGATGACGCCCGAGGGCTGGTCGTTCAGCCCGGCGGAGGGCGGGGCGTTTCCGAATTGCCTGGAGCGGCCGCGGCTCCTCGCCGATCAGCGCACCTTTGTCCTTCTGTGCACGGTGGCCGGACACGCCCGCTACGCCATCGACATCAATGCGCCGGCCGATTTCGCCAGCGTCGGCGGGCGTTCGGCCAAGGCCGCGCGCCTCAGCTTCTCGACCGGCGACAACGGGCCGGTGAATGTGCATGACGCCCTGGTCAAGGCTGGGCTGACCGACGCCGACGAGCCGATCATGCGCTGGCGCGACACGGGCGCCGGGATTTCACAATCCTCGCCTCAGTAGGTGGTGCGGCCGGCGCGGGGGCGGGCGGCGGGTTCTGTGAAGACGGCGTTGAACTCGCAGCCGTCGCGGCCGACCACCACCAGGCCGTCGCCGGCCTGGACCACCCGCCCGGGATCGGGCCTGGCGACCGGCTCGCCGGCGCGGGGATTGACCTGGACGACGAAGAAGGCGCCGGCGGCGCGCTGCTCCAGCTCGGCTATGGTAATCCCAACGGCCTGGCCTTCCGCGGTCGCGACCACGACCTCCATCTCCAGCCCCAGGTCCACCAGCACCTTTTCGAACTCGCGCATCCGCTCAGAGCCGCGGATCACCCGCGCGGTCTCCGGGAACAGGATCATCTCGGCGATGCGCTCGGCGCCGATGTGGGTGGGCATGACCACCTTGTCGGCGCCGGCCTGGATCAGCTTGGTCTCGGTCGAGGGCGACTCGCCGCGGGCGATGATGCGCAGGGCCTTGTTCAGGCTGCGCCCGCTCAAGGTGATGAACACGTTGGCGGCGTCGTCGGGCAGGACGGTGGCCAGCACGCTGGCCCGCTCCACGCCGGCGGCGAGCAGCACCTCTTCGTGGGTCGCCTCGCCCATCAGGGCGAGATAGCCCAGAGCGCGCGCCTCCTCGAACCGTTTCTCGTCGCGCTCGACGACCAGGAACGGGGTCTTTGCGGCGGCCAGTTCGCGGGCCAGCATGACCCCGATGCGGCCGAAACCGCAGACGACGACGTGGCGCTTCAGCTTGGCGATCTCGGTCTTCACGCGGTTCGTGCCCAGGATTTCTCGGATCTGATAGACGGTCAGGCTCTGCACCAGGGCCCCGGTCACCAGGATCATCCCGGTGCAGCCGAAGATCATGGTGGCGATGGTCACCCCGTGCAAATAGGGGGTGTCGATCGGGTGAACCTCGCCATAGCCCACCGTATAGATGGTGAGCAGGACCATGTAGACGGCGTCGCCGAAGCTCCAGCCGGCATGCACATAGGCGGCGGTGCTGAAGGCGCTGACGATCACGACGAAGCCGATCGCGATCGCGAGGTTGCGCAAAGGTGTCAGCGCCAGCCGGTCCATCGCCGCTCCGCCAGGGGGTGCGGGCTCTTATGGCAAATGACGCGGCTTGCAGCCAAGCCTTTGGGCCGCTTCGCCTTGATCGACGATAATCGGTGATCGCATCCGCGTCCGATCCTGTCATTCAGCCCCCGGGGGTGTCTGAAGCCTATGAGCTATCGACAAGTGTGACGTCTTACGATGCTTGGTCACGGCCTCAGGCAGAATCTATGCTTTCATTTGCTGTATTATGGCTAAGGGAAATAAACCAATTCCACGTCATATTTGGGGATTGGTCGTATTGTGTAGCTTGATTTTTTCCGAATATTTTCCGCATTCGGCGTGTTTCGGGCCTGGTCGCTCTTGACATCTCTTCGCCGCCTCCGAAGCTGAAATTTCAATCCTCTGTAGTGGCGGGAAAGCTTGCGATCCGGCGGGGAGCGGCAACCGGAACTGAGCGATGCGGAGGTCGTGCGCGCCTTTGCGCCGATCACCCGCACGGTGCTGCTCGTCGCCTCCGGCTACTACGCCTTCATCACCGCCTCGCATCCCCTCTACGAGCATGGGGTCGCCCTGGCCGTCCTGGCCTCGCTGTCGGCGGCGACCTGCCTGGCGGGGATCGGCTTCTGGGCCTGGCTGGGACGGGGCGAACCTAGGCTGGGCCTGGTCGAGCTGTGGGCGACGGCGATGTATCTGCTGATCGCCGCCAATATCAGCACCTATCTCAGCTTTCACCTGCAGCCGCCCAAGCTGGTGTATTTCATCTTCCTGGCCCTGGTGGCGGCGGGCAGCGCGCCGACGCCCCGGACCGCCCTGGTCGGCGTGGTCGCAGCCATGCTCGGGCTGGCGGCTTTCGCGCCCCGGATCGGGCCGGGCTTCGTCGATCAGTATGGCTTCTTGGGCCTGGCGGGCTGTGCGGTGGCCCTGGGCCTGGCCATGGTCACGCGCCGGACCATCCTGGCCGAGCGCCGCGCCCGCCTGCGCTCCGACGCCCTGGCCCACGAAGCCGCCGACGCGAGCCGGGCCAAGACCGACTTCCTCGCCGCCATGAGCCACGAGATCCGCAACCCGCTGAACGCCCTGATGGGCGCGGCCCAGCTGTTGTCGCGCGACGGGCTCAGCGGGCGGCAGAAGGCCCGGGTGGACCTGGTCATGCGATCGGGCCAGGCGCTGCTGGCGATCCTGAACGACCTTCTCGACCTGTCGAAGATCGAGGCGGGGCATCTGGAGCTGGCGCCGGCGCCCTTTGCGCTCGGCGAGCTGGCCGAGGCCGCGCGCGCCACCTACGAGGCCTTGGCGACAGGAAAAGCGCTCAGGTTCGAGGTCGAAGCCGCGCAGGACTATGCCGGCGACTTCGTGGGCGACCTCGGCCGCATCCGCCAGATCCTGCACAACCTGATTTCGAACGCGGTCAAGTTCACCGACCGGGGCCAGATCTCGGTGACACTGAGGGGCGGGCCGGAGGGGCTGGTGCTGAGCGTGGCCGACACCGGGGTCGGCATCGAGCCGGAGAGCCTGGCGCGCCTGTTCGAGCGCTTCGTCCAGGCCGAGGCCGGCGCCGACCGCCGTCACGGCGGCTCGGGCCTGGGCCTGGCCATCTGCCGCGAGCTCGCCGAGGCCATGGGCGGGCGCATCGCCGCCGAGAGCGTGCTGGGCCAGGGCAGCCGGTTCACGGTCACCTTGCCCCTGCCGCTGGTCGAGCACCAGGCGGACGAGGCCTCTGTCGAAGCGCCGGCGGCGGCGCTGGACCGGCCGATCCGGGTGCTGGCGGCCGAGGACGATCCGATCAACCGCGAGACCCTGGGCGCGCTGCTGGAACAGATCGGGGCGGGCGTCACGCTGGTCGAGGATGGCGAGGCGGCCCTGGCGGCGTTCGCGACCGGCGGCTTCGACCTCGTCCTTCTGGATATCCAGATGCCCGGCCTGGACGGGCTGGGGGCGGCGCGGCGGATACGGGCGCTGGAACAGGCGGAGGGGCGGCCGCGCGTCCCGGTCCTGGCCGTGACCGCCAATGTGATGAGTCACCAGCTGGAGGCCTATGGCGAGGCGGGGATCGACGGCTGGGTCGCCAAGCCTGTGGCCCTGGCGGAGCTTCTTGGGGCGATCGTGGCGATGGTCGAGGGGCGGGGCTGAGGCCTCACCCACCGCCCGCTGCGGCCGCCTTCGCCGGGGCCGGCGTGGGCGACGCAGGCGGCGAGCCGCTGGCCGGCGGCGTCGGCTCCTCGGGCACCGGCTCCTTCAGCAGCGGGACGATGAGGGCGTTCAGGCTTTCGGCGTCGAAGGCGTCGGCCTTGGCGTAGACCAGCTTGCCGGAGCGGTCGATCACGTAGTTGGTCGGCACGCCCTCCAGCACGTCGTAGTGGCCTTTCAGCCGCTTGACCAAGGGGATCTTCAGCTGGGCCGCCAGGGGTTTGAGCTTGTCCGGCGGCACCGAGTCTTCGGTCGCCACGGCCAGGACCTGGAAGCCATACTTGTTGTAGGCCTCGAAGGCGGATTCCAGCAGCGGCAGCTCGCGCCGGCAGGGGCCGCACCAGGTGGCCCAGAAGTTCAGGATGATCACGTCGCCCTTGAGGTCGGACAGCTTGACCGTGCGCCCGCCGAAGGTGGTGACGGTGAAGTCCGGCGCCGGCTGGCCGATCTTGGGCGCCGCATCGGCCGCGGTCGCGAGCGCCAAGATGGCGGCGGCTGTCGAGGCCGCCCGTTTGAAACCCCGCATGATGCGCCTCCCCCTGTCGCGCGCAGTTAGCACGCGAGGGTCAGGCCTTGTCAAAATTCGCGTGAAGGGGGAGCGACTCGCCCTGGCTTCAGGCGACGCCCTGGGCCCTGGCGTGCTCGCTGTACTTGATGTCGATCCCCTTGATGTGGGAGGTCAGCCAGAACTTGAGGAAGTGGAAGAACTCGTCGTTGGGCGCGCCGCCCGCCGCCTTGATCGCGGCCGCGTGACCGCTGAACTGGTCGAGCAGGCGGGCGTGCAACTGTATGTGCCGCTGCAGTTCCGGATAGCCGACCTGCTTCATGTAGGCTTCTTCGTCGGCGAAATGGCGAACGCAGACCGAGCCCAGCCGCGCCACCATGTCGTTCACCGCCGACCCGGAAACGCCCTGGGCCTTGGCGTCGTAGATACGGTTCATCGCGTCCAGGATTTCCTGGTGCTCGCGGTTCATTGCCGTGACGCCGATGTCCAGCGAGGCGTCCCAGGTCATGATGGGCATTGGCGGGTCTCCATATGTTTAGGGGACCATGGAGCCGATACCTTACCGAAAGCGTAAAAGGATCTCAGGATAATTGATGTAAATCAACGAGTTGTTTGAGAATGGCTTTCAATTTCAAATCGAGTCTTGTGCAAATATCACCGTTATATTGGGAATTGGATTCCAATACCTCGGTTATTCCATTGGTTGACGCCGATTCAGCACGAAATACCACCATAGTTTAAAGATGATCGAGGATGTATCGCTCCAGGGATCCTTGATCCGAAGAGAGCTAATTCAGCCAATCCGAGGAGTTCGACTTTGCGTAACCCGATGGCCATCGCCGCGCTGGTGGCAGTCTCCGCGATGATCGCCGCGCCTGCCGGCGCCCAGACCGCCGCCGCCCAGACCGTCAGCGTCGCCCGCGACATCTCCCCCGTGGTGCGCATCGCGCTCGACGGCAAGTCCGACGTACAGATCAACGACGAGATCGCTGCGGCCGCCTCCAAGGTGTGCGGCGGCTCGGCGGGCGGCGACTGCTATTACGAGACCCTGCTCGACGCCAAGAACCAGTTCTACGCCTATATCCACGCCCGCCAGGCGCCGGTGGGTCGGGTGGACGCCGCCACTTCCGGCGCGGACCTGGTCAGGGTCAGCGTCGCCGGCAAGTCGCCGGCCGAGGTCGATCGCGAAATCCGCGCCGCCGCCCAGAAGGTCTGCAAGGCGGCCAGCACCGATGCGATCGATTTCGCCGAGTGCGTCAGCGCTGCGACCGACAACGCCAACGCCCAGCGCCAGCAGCTGTCGTCGCGCGTGGCAAAGCCCGAAGTGCTGGCCTCCAACTGATCGGTGGCGCCGGCGGGCTGCGGCCCGACGGCGCCTGGGGCCAGGAGCGGCGTGCGCGATTTGGGAATCGCGTGCGTCGCTCTATTTGTTTGATGTCGCATCGCTTTTGCGGAAATCGGCGTCCACTTTTCCGCGCGATGGTCTAAGCCTGAGCCTTGGCCGCCGCCGCCTCGACCACCTCGCGCGGGATCAGGCGGATGGTCGAGCTGGCCTTGGCCAGGACGTGGCCGGCCGTATCCAAGAGCCGCCCTTCGGCGAAGCAGGTGGTGCGGCCGCGGCGCTCGATCCAGCCCTCGGCGACCACCCGGCCGGGTCGGGCGGGGGCGAAGTAGCTGACCTTGAGCTCCAGCGACATGGGCGTCATCTCGGGAAAGATCGACAGCGAGGCGTGGGCCATGGCCGCGTCGATCCAGCCGCAGACGAAGCCGCCCTGGGCGACGCCGCCGGAATGGCACATCTGCAGGCCGACCTCGTACTCGATGCGCGCCCGGCCGTCCGCCCAGTCGATGACGCGGACCTGGCCGAGGGTAGACTGAAGCGTCGGGGCGAGGGCGTCGCTCATCGGCCCACCGGCGCGTCCTTGAAGGCCACGTCCTTGTCGACGCGGATGTCGCCGGGCAGGCCCAGGACCCGTTCGGCGATGATGTTCTTGAGGATCTCGTCGGTGCCGCCAGCGATGCGAAGGCCCGGCGCCCACATCAGCGAGCCCTGGAACGCCGCTTCCATCGGGGACAGCTCCGGATCGCTGATGATCCCATACTGGTCCTGCAGCTCGACCGCCGCGTTGGACAGGTCCTGCAGCTGGTTGGCGGAGATGATCTTGCCGATCGAGCTTTCCGGCCCCGGGGTCTGGCCGCGGGAGAGGGCGGTCATGGTGCGGAAGCGGGTATATTTCAGTCCCTCGGACTGCACGTACCAGTCGGCCAGCTTCTCGCGGAAGGCCTGGTCGGCCAGGGCCGGGCCGGCCTCGGTCTGCAGCGAGCGGGCGAGGCCCAGGATTTCGCCATAGTTGGGCCCGGTCGAGCCGCCGACGGCCAGCCGCTCGTTCATCAGGGTGACCAGGGCCACCTTCCAGCCGTCGTCGACCGCGCCCAGGCGCTGGCTGTCCTTGATCCGCACATCGGTGAAATAGACCTCGTTGAAATCCGAGGCGCCCGACATCTGGTGGATCGGGCGGACCTCGACGCCCGGCGACTTCATGTCCAGCCAGAACATGGTCAGGCCCTTGTGCTTGGGCGCATCCGGGTTGGTTCGTACAAGGACGATGCCGAAATCGGAATAGTGCGCGCCCGAGGTCCAGACCTTCTGGCCGTTGATCACCCATTCATCGCCATCCCGCACGGCGCGCGTGCGAAGGCCCGCCACGTCGGAGCCGCCGGCGGGCTCGCTGAACAGCTGGCACCAGATCTCCTCGCCGCGCACGGCGGGGCCGACGAAGCGCTGCTTGGTCGCGTCGTCGGAAAACGCCATCACCGTCGGCACGCACATGCCAAGGCCGATCTGGAAGAAGCCGTAGGAGATGCCGAACTTGGCCTCTTCCTGGCCGAAGATCACCTGCTGCATGGGCGTGCCGCCGCCGCCGCCCCATTCCTTGGGCCAGGTGATCTGGGCGTAGCCGGCGGCGGCCTTCTTGGCCTGCCAGGCCTTGGCCTCGGCCATCAGGTCGGCGTGGCGCTGGGGCGCGCCGCGGGGCGGCTTGGCGGGCGGGGCGTTGGCCTCCAGCCAGGCGCGGGCCTGGGCGCGGAAGGCGGCTTCTTCGGGGGAATCGTTGAAGTCCATGACTGTGTTCCTTGCGGGCTCAGGCTGCGTTCTTGCGTTCGAGCTGGCTGACCAGCCGCTCCTTCCAGACGCGGGGGGCGCCCGCGACCAGGGACAGCTGGCGCGAGCGCCGGTAGTAAAGGTGACAGTCCACGTCCCAGGTGAAGCCCATGCCGCCGTGGGTCTGGATGTTCTCCTTGGACGCGAACCAGAAGGCCTCGGAGCCGGCCACCCGGGCGGCGGCGGCGGCGATCGGCAGCTCGGCGGCGCCCGCGTTCAGCGCCCAGGCGCCGAAATAGGCGTTGGAGCGGGCCAGCTCGTTCTTGACGTAGATGTCGGCCAGCTTGTGCTTGATCGCCTGGTAGGAGGCGATCACCCGGCCGAAGGCGTAACGCTCCAGGGCGTAGGCCTTGGCCATTTCCAGGCACCTGTCGGCCCCGCCCAGCTGTTCGAAGGCCAGCAGCACGGCGGCGCGGTCGAGCACGGCCTCAGCAAGCGCAAAGCCCTCGCCAGGCGCGCCCAGCCGGTCGGCCAGGGCGCCGTCGAAGGTCAGCTTGGCCGCCCCGCGGGTGGGGTCCAGGGTCTTCAGGGTCTCGCGAGCGACACCCGCGCCCTTCAGGTTGACGACGAACAGGCTCGCCTGGCCATTCTCCTTGGCCAGCACGATGGCGTTGTCGGCGATGTCGCCGTCGGTGACCGGCAGCTTGGTCCCGTAGAGCTTGCCGCCTTCGACCCGCGCCTGCAGGGTAGACGGGGAGAGGGCGCCGGGCCCCTCCGAGGTGGCGAAGCAGCCGATCTCGTGGCCCTCGGCGATCTTGGGCAGGAAGCCCGACTTCTGGGCGTCGCTGCCGGCCAGCATCAGGGCCTCGGCGAAGAAATAGACGGTGGAGGCGAAGGGGATCGGAGCGCAGACCCGGCCCAACTCCTCGGCGATGGCGCAGAGCTCGATCCGGCCGAGGCCCAGGCCGCCGTACTCCTCGGGGATGGCCGCGCCCATCCAGCCCTGCTCGGCCACGCCGGCCCAAAGGGCGGCGTCGTAGCCCTTGGACGGATCGTCCAGCACGGCCCGCACGGCGGTCGGCGGGCAGCGCGCCTCGAGGAACTTGCGCGCCTCGGACTTCAGGAACTTCTGGTCGTCGGTGTAATCGAAATTCATCTCGGGCGCCTCCCGCCGTGGCCGCCTGTGCGGTCCGTCGGGGTGCGAAGATACTCGGCTTTCGCGGGCTTGAAAGATTGACCTCGCGTCAAGGTTTTTCGTTCAGTCTCAAAGGATTCCGCAAGCCGAACGCGAGCGACCATGGCCAAAGCCCATTTCCACCGAAACCAGAAGGTCTGGGTCGAGACCGTCGGCACCTGGGCCGTCATCGAAAAACTGGTGCCCATCTGGGCCAAGGGCTTCGAGGAGCCGGTGCGGATTCTCTACGACGTGGGCCTGGGGCGAGACTTCCAGGCCAACGAGCTTCAGGCCGAGGACAAGGGCGAACTGGAGAGCGCGCCGGACGGCGGGCCGGCCTGGCGGCTCCTGCGCGCGCGCAACAAGTGGCAGGCGCCCGAGGACTGCGGCCATCATCCCTTCCCGGGCAGCTTTCCGGTCGTGGTGACGGACTCCACGGACTGGGGCGGCTGGCGCGTGCCCGGCGCCGAATACGACCGCGACCCGCGCAAGATCGAGCTGCAGGCCCGGCTGATCACGGCCGCCCCGCGGCTGCGCGCCATGGCCCGCGAGCTGATGGCCCTGGTGGCCGACAGCCCCGAGGACGCGCCCGCGCCGATGCAGCGCCTGGCGCGGGAAGCCCAGGCCATCGAGCGCTTCCTGGCCGAAGTCCCCGCAGCGCAGCCGTCGATGGCGGCGGAGTAAGGCGGCCTACCCAAGACCTGCTTCGCCGCACAGATTTTAGGCGCCCGACGCCTTGATCTGACGGCAATCTGCTGGAAAAAGTCGCACGTATTTCGGGGGAGTCCAGCGTGCGCATTCGATCTGTTCCCGCCGCCGCAGGCGTCGCGGCGGCCCTTGGCCTTGCAGTTCCGTCGGGCGCATGGGCCGCATCGGCCGGCGCCGATCATGGCGACGCCGCCTGGGTGCTTGCCGCGAGCGCGCTGGTCCTGTTCATGACCCTGCCGGGGCTGGCCCTGTTCTATGCCGGCCTAGTGCGCGGCAAGAACGCCCTGTCGGTGATGATCCACTGCGTGGCCATCGCCTGCCTCGCTTCGCTGCTATGGTTCGCCGCCGGCTACAGCCTGGCCTTCGACGGCGACGGCGGCCTGATCGGCGGCGCTTCGCGGCTGTTCCTCGCCGGCGTCAGGCGCGACGGCGTGGTCCAGGGCCTGCCCGAGGGCGCCTATGCCCTGTTCCAGATGACCTTCGCCGTCATCACCCCGTGCCTGATCGTCGGCGCCTATGTGGAGCGCATCCGTTTCGCGGCTGTGCTGATGTTCAGCGGCCTCTGGCTGCTCCTGGTCTACGCGCCGGTGACCCACTGGGTTTGGGGCGGCGGCTGGCTGGCCCAGCGCGGCGTGATGGATTTCGCCGGCGGGCTGGTGGTCCACGCCACCGCCGGGGCCTCCGCCCTGGTCATGGCCGTGATGCTCGGCCGCCGCCGCGGCTTTCCCAAGGAAATGCACCCGCCGCACAGCCCCGGCATGACCCTGATCGGCGCCGGCATGCTGTGGGTCGGCTGGTACGGTTTCAACGGCGGCAGCGCGCTCGCCGCCAACGGGTCCGCCGCGGCCGCGATCCTGGCGACGCATCTTTCCGCCTCGGCGGCCGGGCTCACCTGGGCCGCGCTCGAGAAATGGCGGTTCGAGCGGGCCAGCATGGTCGGGATGGTCACCGGCGCCGTCGCCGGCCTGGCGACCATCACCCCGGCCTCGGGCTTTGTCGGTCCCGCGGCCGCCGCGGGCCTGGGCGTCGCGGGGGCGGTGGTGTGCTTCTTCGCCGTGGAGCTGGTGCGCAATCACCTGAAGATCGACGATTCCCTCGACGTGTTCGCCGTCCATGGGGTCGGCGGCATCCTCGGGTCGATCCTGGTCGCGATCCTGGCCCATCCGGCGCTGGGCGGCGTCGGCTATGGCAAGGCGCATGATCTTGGCGGCCAACTCGCGGTCCAGGTGGTCGGCGTGGCCAGCGTGGTGGCCTGGTCGGCGGCGGCCAGCGTCGCGCTGATCTGGCTGACCCGGCTCGCCGTCGGCCTCAGGGCCAGCGACGAGGAGATCGAGGACGGCCTGGACCTGAGCTATCACGGCGAGCGGGCCTATAACCCCTGACCCGCCGTCGCCCGCTTTAGTTGTTTCAGGTCGCATCGCTTTTGCGGAAAACCGGCATCCACTTTTCCGCGCGATGCTTCAGATCAGGTCGTGACCGCTCAGCGTCAGGCTTGAGGGCGCGACGCCGGCCAGTTCGGTGATGTCGCCGTTGGCGAAGTCGATCCAGGTCGCGGTCCCGTGCTGGACCAGATGCCAGGTGATCCCGGCGGCCTGGTAGGCGGAGACGTCGATCTGGTCGTGGACCCCATGGGCGCCGAAGTCGGTGATGGTCTCCAGGTGGTCGCCCGGGGCGACGACGAAGGTCACGTTCCCGCCGCCGCCGGTCAGGGTGTCGGCGCCCTTGCCGG
This sequence comes from Phenylobacterium montanum, assembly GCF_018135625.1. Lineage (NCBI taxonomy): Bacteria > Pseudomonadati > Pseudomonadota > Alphaproteobacteria > Caulobacterales > Caulobacteraceae > Poindextera > Poindextera montana. The sequence continues at coordinate 3,037,939 of NZ_CP073078.1, read as the reverse complement.
CGGTCAGTATGTCGCTGGCGCCATTGCCGGTCAGGACGTAATTCCCGCCGCCGGCTGCGGTCAGGGCGTCGACGTTGGCCGGCAGGGTGTAGCTGGCATAGGCCAGGATCACATCGCCCGGGGTTCCGGCGGCGACCTGCACCAAGTCGTTGGAGAAGCAGACCGTGAAGGTGTCGCCCCCCGCCGCCGAGCCGATCAGCTTGTCGTCGCTGGCCATGGCCGACAGATAACTGCCGCCGGCGGCGTTCGCCGTAGCGGTCAGGCCGGCGCCGGACAGCCTGAGCACATGCTGGTCGCCGCCGAGGCCGTAGCTGACGCTGGAGATGATGATGTCGCCGGCATGGCCGGCCGGCTCGACCACCTTGTCGCCGACATTGTTGACATAGAAGGTGTCGGTCCCGGAGCCGCCGACCAGGGTGTTGGGGCCGCCGAGGCTGGTCAGGGTGTCGTTCAGCCCGTTGCCGGTCCCGGTCAGGCCGGAGCCCTGGACGGTCAGGTGCTGGATGTTGGCCGGCAGGGCGTAGCTGACCACCGCGACCACGCTCTCGTTGGACGTACCCGCCGCGACGCTGATCGTGTCGCCGGAATTGTGCACATAGTAGGTGTCGTTCCCCGCCCCGCCGGCGATGTGGATCGCCGCGTCGGTTCCGCTGGCCAGGCCCAGGTCCTGCAGGGTGTAGGCGCGGATATAATCGACCTGCATCTGCGCCGAGGTGAAGCTGGACGGCACCTGGCCAGGGAAATTGCCGCCCAGGGCCAGGTTCACCAGCATATACATGGGCGTGTTCATGTCGGCCGGCGTGGCCATGCTGGCCACCTCGACCCCGTCGACGTACCAGCTCAGCGTCGAGGCGGTCCACAGCATGCCATAGGTGTGGAACCCCGTCGTATTGGTCGGCAGGTAGGTCTGGAACACGCTCTGCACGGCGGTTCCGGAGGAATTCGGGTAGTGGACGGTGTTGAAGATCACCGGCCCGCCGATCTGCTCGACCACGTCGGCCTCGGGCGGCCAGGCGCCGTTGGTGGGGAGCAGCCAGAAGCCGGGCCAGACCCCCTGGCCGGCCGGCAGTTCGGCGCGCATTTCGAAATAGCCGTAGAGCTGGGCGAACGACTTCTGGGTGGTCAAAAGGCCAGAGGCATATTTGTAGCCGGACAGCGCCGGTACGTCGGCCGTCGGGGCCTTGGCGCCGGTGATGGTGAGGACCCCGTTGCCGACCGAGAACGGGTTCAGCCCCAGGGGCGCGCTCCCGGTCCCGGCGAAGGACGGGTCGACATAGATCTCCTGCTCGGCCCCGGACGTCAGGGTGCGGCTGGTATAGGCGTTGGGGCCGCTCTGGATTCCCGACTGGAAATTGGTCTTCCAGACGCCGACGCCGGTGGACGGGTTGTAGAGGCTGAGGCTGTCGAACTCGGCGTCGAACACCGGAAGGGCGCCGTGCAGGTCGAGGTTGAAGGCGAAGTCGGCGGCGGTCAGGGCCGCGACCGTGGCCCCGCGGATCAGCACCGCCGAGGTCGAGGACAGGGTCAGGAGCACGTCCGAGCCCTGCTGGGTCAGATGCGCCTGGACCTGGGCGAAGCTCGTATAGGTCCCGGCGGCCAACTGGATGAAGTCGTGGCCTGCGCCCGAGGCGGCGAAGCCGTAGATGACGTCGTAGCCGCCGTTGCCGCGGATCTGGAAATAGTCGGAGCCAAAGCCCGCATCGACCATCACGTCGGCGCCCGCGCCGCCGACCAGGGTGTCGTCGGTCCCGCCGCTGATCAGTAGGTCGCCGGCGGCGTTGGCGACGCCGGTCTTGCCGCCCTTCTTCAGCTCCAGCACGTCGATGTTCGTGGGGGCGATGAAATTGGTCCACGAGACGATGGTGTCGACGGCGGCGGCGGTCGTCACGCGCACGACCTCGTTGGAGTCCACCACGCTGAAGGTGTCGTCGGCGGTCCCGCCGACCAGAGCGCCGCCGCCATAGGAATCGGCCAGGTAGTCGGCGCTGGCGTCGCCGGTGAGCGTCTGGTCCGCGGCGCTGGTGTAGAAATAATGGGCCGGGTTGGCGCTCCGGGCCATCAGCGCGCCGTAGTAGTTGTAGTAGGACATGCCGCCCCCAGGCTCGAGTGTGTTCCGTTGGCCGGGAGCGGCCGACACGCCTATGCTCGACAGGCCGGCGCCGGTCCGGCCCGTGTCCTTGACCTATGGCCTGTTGCGCGCATCAGCCCCGGCAAGGAGGCCGTCGCTTGGGCGCCAGGCGAATGAAGCACAAAAGCCGACTGCTGGGCGCGGGTGTGACCTTCCGCACGCCGAAATCACAGAAAAGCCTATTTTCCCATCACCCCGTTGGGCGTTGTTAGAGCAACGCCGCGATCAATTTTCTAGCATGATTTGGTGACAATCGAAGGCTCGACTTCAGCCACGCTTGTTTTGATCTGTTGAAAGGGGCGCGGCAGGCTGAACGCTTCCTGTCCAACGCTTGACCTGCGCCGGAAAGGGCGTATTGTATGAAAGTATGCATACACAGCAGCAATTGCTGTCGGCCCTGCGCCTCGAGGAAACCGGGGTGCCGATCTATGTGCAGCTGCGCGAACAGCTGCGCGCGGCGATCGGGGCCGGGCTCCTGCAGCCGGGTCAGCAGATGCCGACCATGCGTCAGGTGGCCGTGGCCCTGAAGATCGATCTCAACACCGTCCGCCACGCCTATGACGAGCTGGAGCGTATGGGGGTGGTGGTGCTGGCGCGCGGGCGCGGCAGCTTCGTCGCCGAGGCCCCGTCTCAATCAGCGGACGACGCCGAGGATCGCACCCTCGACCTGGCGCGCCAGACCCTGGCCGCCGCCGCGCTGAGCGGCGTCGATCCCGGCCGCCTGGCCGAGCGAATCCTGGCCCTGGCGGCCATGAAGGAGGAGACCCGATGAGCAACACCTATTCGCCCCAGGCGGTCCTGGGGCCGCCGCTGCGCAGCCGGCGCGGCGCCAATGCGCCGGCGGGGGTGATCGCCGTGGTGCTGGCGGTCCTGGGCGGGATCGCCCTGAAGCAGGCCTCGCAAACCGAGTCCAGCGCCCTGTTCGCGATCGGCGGCCTCTTGATCGCCTTGGCCGCGATGACCCCGATGTCGCTGAAGATGGCCAACCAGTGGGAAAAGGCGGTGGTCCTTCGGCTCGGCAAGCTGAAGGCGGTGGCGGGGCCGGGCCTGTTCATGCTGGTTCCGTTCATCGACGAGGTGACGGTGTGGATCGACCAGCGCATCCAGACCACCGAGTTCAACGCCGAGCAGGCCCTGTCCAAGGACACCGTGCCGGTGGACGTGGATGCGGTGATCTTCTGGCAGGTGCACGACCCCGAGCGGGCGGCGCTGGAGATCGCCGACTATCGCAGCGCCATCGCCCGGGTGGCCCAGACCTCGCTGCGGGAGATGGTGGGCTCGTCCCTGCTCTCGACCCTGCTCTCCGACCGCAAGCTGGGTGATGCCCAGCTGCGCGAGGAGATCGGCCGCAAGACCGCCGAATGGGGTGTGACCGCGATCTCGGTGGAGATCCGCGACATCGGCGTGCCGGCCGCCCTGCAGGACGCCATGAGCCGCGAGGCCCAGGCCCAGCGCGAGGCCGCCGCCCGCATCCATCTGGGCCAGGCCGAGCAGGCGGTGGCGCGCAAGTTCGTCGAGGCGGCCGAGATCTATGCAGAGTGCCCCACCGCCCTGCAGCTGCGGGCCATGAACATCATCTACGAGACCACCAAGGAGCGCGGCGCGACCATCCTGATGCCCACGGCCATGGTCGACGCCATGAACCCGGCGGCGGCGGCGGTCAAGGTGATGGCTCAGGCGGCGGGGGCCTAGCTTTCGCCACAAGTGCGGAGGGTATTCTGGGCGTTCGCCCGCGAGGAAGCTCCCATGCCCCAACCAGAGTCCCGCACGGCCAGGCCAATCCTCGAACAGGCGCAGGGGCGCTGCCTCTGCGAGGGGGTGGTGCTGGAGATCGACGTGCCGGCCTTCTGGGCCTGGCACGACCATTCCGCCGCCAGCCGCCGGGCTCAGGGCTGCGCCTACGCCACCTATATCGGCTGCTGGAAAAGCCGTGTGCGGGTGCTGCAGGGTGAGGAGTTAATCGCCCGCTATGACGAGCCCGTCACGGGGGCCGAGCGCAGCTTCTGCCGCCGTTGCGGCTCACCCCTGTTCTACGCCCGGCGACGGGCGCCCAAGATGATCAACATCCCCCGCGGCCTGTTCGAGGGCCGCACCGGGCGCGAGCCCCGCTATCACCTGGGCTGCGACGACCAGGTCGACTGGGCCTACGCCGGCGAGCCCCTTTCGCCGCTGAAGGGTTATCCGGGGGTGATGCGCGCCCGCTCGCGCCGCCGGGTGCTGGAACCGGACCTGCTCTGACGGCGGCTCAAAGGGTCTTGCGCATCGGCCAGGCGGTCAAGCCGAACTTGGTCACCGGCTCTGTGCGATCGGCATAGCCGCGGGCGGCGTAAAAGCGGTGGGCGGTGGTGGTGCTGTCCAGGTCGCAGGCCGTGCAGCCCTGGCGCCGCGCCTCGTCCTCCAGCGCGGCCAGGAGCGCCGTGCTCACGCCCCGCAGCCGCGCCGCCGGGCTGACATAGTTCAGAATCACCTCGCCGCCGGTGGTGACGCAGCCGGCGGCCAGGATCGCTTCGCCCTCCACGGCCACAAGGTTGATGTTGGCGGGATTGGCCAGCCAGCGCGCCACATTCTCCGGCGTCTTGTTGGCCAGCCAGGCGGCCAGGATCTCGGGGTCGCCGTGATGGTCCTCGACGCAGAGCTCTATGATCGAGGCGCGCACGACGGCGCAGATGTCGGCGGCTTCTGCGGCGCGGGCGGGGCGGATCTGCATGGCGGGCCTCGGAGCTGAGACCAAGGAATTTGGGAGCGAAGCGGCGCCGGCGCAATCGGGCGGCGCTGGACGCCGGTCCCGTCGCGGCTCCTGGGCGCGCGATCATCGCTCTTGTCTTCGTGCTGGGGTTGTCCATCTCTCGAGAGGCCGACCGGCCGTGGGGCACACTTGGCGCCGGGAGCCGCAATGATGGGAGTGACAGGTTTGGCGCGATTGCCATGGACTCGCTGATCACCGCCGCCGGGCGGGCCCTGGCGGCCGGCGATCCTCTGGGCGCGCTGAACCGGGTCGCCCTGCGCGAGGACGCCCCGTCGCTGGCGATCCGCGGGGTGGCCATGGCCCAGCTCGGCGATTTCCCCCGGGCGAGGGCGCTGCTGCGCCGGGCGGCCCGGGCGTTCGGCCCCAGGGAAGCTGTGGCCCGCGCGCGCTGTGTGGTGGCCGAGGCCGAGGTGGCCCTGGCGTCCCGCGATCTCGCCTGGCCGGTGAAGGCCCTCGCCGCCGCGCGGGCGGCGCTGGCGGCGCATGGCGACCGGGTCAACGCCGCCCATGCGGGCTATCTGGAGGTCCGCCGCCTGCTGCTGATCGGGCGCCTAAGCGAGGCTGAACAGGCGCTGGCGGGGCTCGACCCGACGCCCCTGCCGCCGGCGCTGAAGGCCGCCCATGCCCTGGTGGTCGCCGGGGTCGCCATGCGCCGCATCCAGGGCCGGGCGGCGCGCGCCGCCTTGGCGGAGGCCGAGGGCGCGGCGCGCCAGGCCGGCATTCCGGCGCTGCTGGCCGAGGTCGAGGCCGCGGCCCAGCTGCTCGAAGCGCCCGCCGCGCGGCTGGTCGCAAGGGGGCAGGCGCGGGCGCTGCGATTGGACGAGGTCGAGGCGGTGCTGGCGTCCGGCGCCCTGGTGGTCGACGCCTGCCGCCATGCGGTGCGGCGGCCCGGGGTCGTGGTTCCGCTCGCCCGGCGCCCGGTGCTGTTCGCCCTGGCCCGCGCGCTCGGCGAGGCCTGGCCGGGGGACGCCTCGCGAGACCTGCTGTTGCGCCAGGCCTTCGGCGCCCGGCACGCCGACGAGTCGCACCGCGCGCGGCTCAGGGTCGAGATCGGCCGCCTGCGCGCCCTGCTGCAGCCGCTGGCCGAGATCGGCGCCACCCCCGGCGGCTTCGCCCTGGCGCCGCGGGACGAAGGCGAGGTGGTGGTGCTGGCGCGCCCCGTCGAAGAACCCAGGGCCGCCGTGCTCGCCCTGCTGGCCGACGGCGAGGCCTGGTCCAGCTCGGCCCTGGCGCTCGCGCTCGGGGCCAGCCAGCGCAACACGCAACGGGCGCTGGACGCCCTGGCGGCGGCGGGCAAGGCGCAGGCGGTCGGCCAGGGGCGGGCCAGGCGCTGGATGACCCCGCCCATGCCCGGATTCGCGACGAGCTTGTTACTCCCCGCCGCGCTGCCGGGGGACTAGGATCACGGCATGAAACGCGCCGCCGCCGAAATCCTCTGCGAATACGGGCCCTTCGAGGGCGTGAAGCACGTCCATGGCGTGACCTTCGACGGTGAGACCGTCTGGCTCGCCGCCGGCGACCGGATCACGGCCCTGGACCCGGCGAGCGGCGAGACCGGGCGCTCGATCGATGTCGCCGCCCACGCCGGCACGGCTTTCGACGGCCGGCGCCTGTTCCAGATCGCCGAGGACCGCATCCAGAAGATCGAGCCGGCGACGGGCGAGGTCCTGGACACTATTCCGGCTCCGGGCGGCGGCGGCGACTCGGGCCTGGCCTGGGCCGAGGGCTCGCTGTGGGTCGGGCAGTACCGCGCGCGCAAGATCCACCAGGTCGACCCCGAGACGGGCGAGGTCCTGCGCACCATCGAGTCCAACCGCTTCGTCACCGGCGTCACCTGGGTCGACGGGGATCTGTGGCACGGGGTCTGGGAGGGCGAGGAATCCGACCTGCGCCGCGTGGATCCCGAGACCGGCGAGGTGCTGGAGCGGCTCGACCTGCCGCCCGGCGCCATGGTCTCGGGCCTGGAATCCGACGGCGCCGACCGTTTCTTCTGCGGCGGCGGCTCCAGCGGCAAGCTGCGGGTGGTGCGGCGGCCCCAGAAAGCGCGCCGCCAGTCGACCTGAGCGCGCGGCCGCGCTAAGCTCTCCACATCATGAAGGCCTAGGCACGCCATAAGCGCCGCGTTCATCGCCGGCCCGCCTCACGCGCGAGCGTCCTCGCCGCGCCATCTCCCATCCTTGTGCGCCAACCCGGCTCCGCCGGCCGCGCCTCGATCTTGCGAGCCCTTCATGCTGCTTTCCGCCAACACCACGATCAACCGCTATGGCTCCATCGCCGCGGAGATCTACGACCTCGACAAGCCGTTCGGCGCCCTGCCGGACACAGCCTTTCACCTGGAGGCCCTGGCTGGGGTGGAGGGGCCGATCCTGGAGCCGGCCTGCGGCTCTGGCCGAACCCTGGTTCCCCTGCTGCAGGCGGGTCATGACCTGACCGGCTTCGACCCCAGCGAGGAGATGCTGGACCGTTGCCGCGCCCGCTGCGCCGAGCGCGGCTTTTCCCCGCCGCTGAGCCGCCAGCGGTTCGAGGATTTCAACTATCCGAGCCCATTCGCCGCCATCCTGGTCCCGGTCGGCTCGTTCACCCTGATCGACGATTTCGACACCGCCCTGGCTGTGCTGCGCCGCTTTCACGCGCACCTGGTGGTCGGCGGATTGTTGCTGCTCGACATCCAGCCCCTGGCGTTCCTGGCCGCCAGCGGCGAGGACCGGCGGCGCTGGACCGCGGAGAACGGCGACCTCCTGACCCTCGAAGGCAAGCGGACCGCCGCCGATTGGCTGGCCCAGCGGGGGGAATCCCTGCTGCGCTACGAGCGCTGGCGCGACAACCGGCTGGTGGAGACCCAGCTGGAGCCGATGGCCCAGCGCTATTGGGGGCTGGGCGAGTTCAGTCTGGCGCTGGAGGCCACGGGCTTTTCGCTCGAGGCGGTCACCGGCGGCTACGCCCGCGGCCGTCCGCCTCGCGCGAGCGACCGGGTGCTGACCTTCGAGGCCCGCAAGAAAGCCTAGGGCTTCAGGACCAGGGCCTGGCCGGTGGGGAGCTCCAGCACCTCCAGGCCGTGCCGGGCGATGATGGGATCCAGCGCGACCTTCTGTGCGGAATAGCCCCACCAGCCATAGTCGTCGAAGATCACCGCGCCCCCGTGGGACAGGCGCGGCAAGACCATCTCCAGGGCGCCGGCTTCGGGGTCCGGATGGTTCATGTCGATGTGGGCGAAGGCGATCTGGTCAGGAAAGCCTTGCGAGAAGGATTGCGGGACCGACCCGCGGATCACCTGCACGAAGCTCAGGTGCCTGAATCGCTCGACCACCTTGTCGTACATGGCCGGGTCGTCGTGGGCGGTCAGGTGGGTGTGCTCGTCGCCTGGATTCCAGGCGAACAGGTCATAGAGATAGTACTTCTTGCCGAGCGCGGCGAAGTCGATCTTCCGGGTCAGGACGGACGCCGTATAGCCCGTATGGCAGCCGCACTCGACGAAATCGCCCGGAGCCTTGCTGGCGAACTGGGCGAAATACAGCATGACATAGGTTCGCCAGGCGATGCTGCGCTCGACCGGGTTGGTGGCGGGATCGTTCAGCGTCGCGACAATGAAATCGTCCCGCAGGAAGCTCAGCGTCTTGTTCCAGGTGATCAGGTTGTCGGCGACAAACATCGTCGCGCCGTCGTCGAACACGCTTTCCCGGAGCAGGGCGATGGCCAGCTCGAATTTCTTCGGGTCCTTGATGTTGAAGCAGGCGCCGAACAGGTTGAGCGGCTCGAGGGGCGGCATGATGGTCTCCCGAAATCCGGTGTGGGCCAATCGACGCTGGACCGATTCGCGGCGGGCGCGACGCGGAAGCTAGATCCGGCGCGGGCCGATCGCGACCGCAAACGGCAAGAACGATCCAGCGCTCCCCCTTAACCTGCCTGCTGGCGCCGCCGCATTCCCGTGGCTAAATGCCGTCCATGCGCACCGAGACCCCCCAGCCGATCCGGCTGTCCGACTATCGCCCGCCGGCCTTCCTGGTCGATGAGGTTCATCTCGACTTCCAGCTGGAGCCGAACGCCACCCGCGTCCGCTCGCGGCTGACCCTCAGGCGCAACGGCGAGCACGCCGAGCCCCTGCGCCTGGACGGGGTGCGGCTGAAGCCGGTCTCGGTGGCGATCGACGGGCGACCGTTGGCTGAGGACGCCTACGCCATCACGCCCGAGGACCTGACCATCGCCAGCGTCCCCGACGCCTTCGTGCTCGAGACCGAGGTCGAGATCGACCCCGAGGGCAACAAGGCCCTGGAAGGGCTCTACATGTCCGGCGGGCGCTTCTGTTCCCAGTGCGAGGCCGAGGGTTTTCGCAAGATCACCTGGTTCCCCGACCGGCCGGACGTTCTGGCCCGCTACACCGTGCGCATCGAGGCCGACCAGGCGGCGTTCCCGCGCCTCTTGTCCAACGGCAACCTGACCCAGAGCGGGGCGCTGGCCGGCGGGCGCCATTTCGCCATCTGGACCGACCCGTTCCCCAAGCCCTGCTACCTGTTCGCCCTGGTGGCCGGGGAACTGGACGAGCTGGCCGACAGCTTCGTCACCATGAGCGGGCGCCAGGTCGAGCTGCGTATCTATGTCGACCCCGGCATGGCCCAGCGCGCCCTCTACGCCATGGACTCGCTGAAGCGGTCGATGAAGTGGGACGAGGAGACCTTCGGCCGGGAATACGACCTGGACCTGTTCATGATCGTCGCCGTGCGCGACTTCAATTTCGGGGCGATGGAGAACAAGGGGTTGAACGTGTTCAACTCCTCGCTCTTGCTGGCCGATCCGGAGACCGCCACCGACTTCGACTACGAGCGCATCGAAGGGGTGGTGGCGCACGAATATTTCCACAACTGGACCGGCAACCGCATCACCTGCCGCGACTGGTTCCAGCTGTGCCTGAAGGAAGGCCTGACGGTGTTCCGTGACCAGAGCTTCTCCGGCGACATGCGCGGGGCGGTGGTGCAGCGGATCAAGGACGTCAAGGCCCTGCGCGCGCGCCAGTTCCCCGAGGACGCGGGGCCGCTGGCGCACCAGGTGCGGCCGTCGAGCTATCTGAAGATCGACAACTTCTACACCGCGACCATCTACGAGAAGGGCGCGGAGGTGATCCGTATGCTGAAAACCATCCTGGGCGCGGAGATGTTCCGCAAGGGGATGGACCTCTATTTCGAGCGCTGGGACGGCCATGCGACCACGGTCGAGGCCTTCATCCAGTGTTTTGCGGATGTGTCGGGGAAGGACCTGAGCGCCTTTTTCGCCTGGTACGAGCAGGCCGGCACGCCCAAGCTGGAGGTGGACGCGGCCTATGACGCCGAGGCCAAGGCGCTGGAGCTGACCCTGAGCCAGGCCACGGCGCCCACCCCCGGCCAGCCGGACAAGCAACCCCTGCCGCTGCCGGTGGCCCTGGGGCTCCTGGACCTGGACGGCGAGGTGCTGTCGTTCCGCCAGGAAGGGACCCTGGCGCCGGCGACGGAAGCGGTGGTGGTGCTGGACCAGGCCAGGCAGACCCTGAGATTCGAGGGCGTGGCCAGCGAGCCGGCGGTCTCGGTCCTGCGCGGCTTTTCCGCCCCCGTGCGCGTGGTCAGCGCCGCCCCGGCCAAGCACCGCTATGTGCAGCTGGCCGCCGACCCGGACCTGTTCAACCGATGGGAGGCCGGCCAGGACCTGGCCCGCGACCTGATCCTGGCCCGGGCCGCCGGCGAGCCGGACGAGGTGGGCGAGGAGCGCTTCGCCGAAGCCATGGGCCGGGCGCTGAACGACCAGGCCGCCGAGCCGGCGTTCAAGGCCCTGTTGCTCAGCCTGCCCAGCGAGAGCGACCTGGCGGTGATCTCCGCCCCCGCCGACCCGGCGGCGATCCGCGAGGCGCGCGAGAGCTTGCGCGCCCGCCTGGCCATCCACCTGGGCGACCAGCTGCGCCGGCTGCACGGCGGGCTGCAGGAGGCCGGCGAGTTCTCGGCCAGCGCTGAGGCGGCCGGCCGGCGAGCCTTGCGCAACGCAGCGCTGGAGCTTCTGGCCGCCGATCCGCGGGCGATCAATGTCGATCGGGCCGTGGGCCACTTCCAGGCCGCCGGCAACATGACCGACGCCATGGGCGGGCTCGCAGCCCTGATGCTGATGGGCGGCGAGCCGTTCGAGCAGGCCTTGACCGCCTTCTACGAACGCTGGAAGGCCGAGCCGTTGGTGATCGACAAGTGGTTCGCGGTCCAGGCGCGCAGCCCCTCGGAAGACGCGCTGGGCCGGGTCCTCGGGCTGACGACCCATCCCGACTTCGACGCCAAGAACCCCAACCGGTTCCGCGCCCTGGTGGGAACTTTCGCCGCCGGCAATCCGGCCCGGTTCCATGACCCCTCCGGCGACGGCTACAGGTTCCTGGCCGACCAGATCCTGGCCGTGGACGGCTTCAATCCGATGACCGCCGCGCGCCTGGTCGAGCCCCTGGGCGGCTGGCGCCGCTACAGGCCGGAACTCGGGGCGCTGATGCGCGCCCAGCTGGAGCGGATCGTGGCCACCGAGGGGCTGTCGAAGAACGTCTTCGAACTGGCGAGCCGGGCGCTGGAAGGGTAGGGGGCGGGTCGAGGCTGGCGATATTGCTGATGCGATCAACTGCGCCAGGGGGAAAGGCCCGTGAATCCCGAGGACATCGACCTGGAAGTTGAGGTAGGCCAGAGCCTCGCAAACTTGGCTGCAAGTCTCCCACACAGTGTTGATGTCGTTGCGCTCGGCGTTCGCTCGAAAGCACCTTACAAAGCGCTGGCGGTCCGCGAGGCTTTGACCTGGCCGACAGAGGAACTCGGCCGCGGAGCCTATGAAATGTTCCAGCGCGGCGACCTAGCGGCAGCAATTTTGCTAACCCGTGGCGTGGTCGAGTGCACCGCCCTAATGGCTCGCTTGGCTCAAGTCGTGTTCGAGCGGGCGGCTATGTCGGAGCACCAACTCAATGAGTTCCTCTCGAAGATGCTACTAGGCTGGAAGTCTGACCAGCCGGATTTTCCCCAGGCGTTCAATGTGCTCACCCTGCTAAAGCACCTGGACAAGAGGTTCGGCCCCGTCACCAAAGCTTACGAGCATCTTAGCGAGTTCGCCCACCCCAATTGGGGTGGTGTCACGCATCTCTTCTCGCGCACTGATACAGAGAAGTTCATCACCTACTTTGGCCGCTTCGAGGACAAAACGCTCGCGCCGCGGACGCATGCGCTGAATGCACTAGCCGCATCACTCGCAATCTTCGAACTTGACTACAATCTCTTCACTGGGACGATCGAAGCTTGGCTCCACGAGTTGGAAAAGTTCTAGGGACTTCCAGTATGACCGAAGCATAAGCGGCAACTCTGGGCTCAATCACACCCCTCGACCAGCACCAACCGACTGTTGGTCGTCCGATGGCGCAGGCTGAACAGGCTCTGCGCGTCGGGATCGTTCAGGAAGGCCTCGGCGTTTTCGCGGGCGGGAAATTCGAGGATGACCAGCCGTTCGGGGGCCCAGTCGCCCTCCATGACGGTCGGCTCGGCGCCGCGGACGATGTATCGGCCGCCGTGCTTTTCGATGAACGCCGGAATGGCCTCGACATAGGGCAGGAAGCCCCGGAGGTCGTTGATGGAGAAGTCCAGCACCAGATAGGCCGTCATCGCCGCTGCTCGCCCTTCGATCCGTGCGGGCCAGTCTGCTCCGGCTGACGGCCCGAGGACAGCGGCTTCGGCTCGCCGGCGCTAACCCTTCTCCGCACAGGGAAATCGGCTATCTGAGACGATTCGGTCTGGTGACACGATTCACCGGTCGCGTCTAAGCTCGCCGTTAACTGACTCGCGAAGGGAAGTAGAGCGTATTGGCGGGGCGACAGGCCGCGATCGGCGCCCATCAGGGCCGGCGGGAACGCACGCGCGTCCGGACGGACGCGGCTGCGGCCTCGCGCGCGGCTGCGCCCAAGGCCCTGACCGCCACCCATTTCCGCATCTTCGTGCTGTCGGCCCTGTTCCTGCTGGCCATCTATACCGTGGTGGGAGTCGCGCGGCTGGAGCGGTCGGGCGCCGACAGCGCCGAGGCCAGGGCTGCGGGACCGGCCGTGCTGTCGGCCGGCCTGGCCGCCCGCACCGAGGCGGTGGTGGCGCGCACCGACGCGGCGCTTTCGGCCGCCGGAACGCTGCTGGCGCGGCTGCCGACCGCGCCGATGGACGCGGCCGAGGCCGCTCTCGGCGCCGCTAAGCCGGCCGTCCGCGCCGTGGCCGTGGTCGGCGACGATGGCGTGCGCGCGGTCAGCGGCGACGTGCAGGGCGACTGGACGAGGGCCGCGCGCGCGGCCGCCGCCTCGGGCCGCAGCCTGTGGGTCGGCCAGATCGGCCGCGGCGCCGGCGGCCACACCTACGCCGCCCGCAGCGTGACCCTGGCTGACGGGCGCGTGTTCCTGGTCGCCGTGCTGGACCTGACCGGCGCCCTGCCGCAGAGCGACCCGGCCTCGGCGCTCCTGATCGCCACGCCCGAGGGCGCGGTCCTGACGGCCGAAGGGCGCGGCGGGGTCGCCGACAGCCTGAGCCTGAAGGACGCCCTGCATACGGACCAGGTCTCGGCGACCCCGGCCGCCGGGGTGCTGCCGGATGGCGGCCAGGTGATGGTCGCCGGCCAGCCGGTGGCCGACGGCGCTCTGGTGGCCGTGGCCGCGACGCCCGGCAAGGCCGCTGCAGGCGCCCTGGCCCCCGACCGGCTGATCCAGTTGTTCTCGCTGCTGGCGCCGTTGGGCATTGGCTGCGGTCTGGCGCTTCTGGTGTTCCTGCAGATACGCAAGGGCGAGAGCGCGCAGAAGGCCCATGCCGAGGCCGAAAAGCGCTTCCGCGTGGCGGTGGAGGCGGCCCGTTGCGGCATCTGGGAGTGGGACCTGGACGAAGACAAGGTGTTCATGTCCGACATCACCGCCACCATGCTGGGCTGGGGCGGGGCGGGCATGGTGGCGGGCGCCGAGATCCTGGAGCGGGTCGCCCCCGACCACCGCGACCGGGTGCGCCAGAGCCTGGAATCGGCCAGGGCCTATGGCGCCTTCGACGTTTCCTTCCGCGTGCTGCTGGCCGGGCGCAACGCCGTCTGGATCGACGCCCGCGGCCAGACCTCGGGCGAGGCCGGCAAGGGCGGCTATCGCCGCATCCTAGGGGTGATGCTGGACGTGACCGAAGAGCGGGTCACCCAGGCCCGCGCCCAGGCCGCCGAGGTTCGCCTGCGCGACGCCATCAACAGCGTCTCCGAGGCCTTCGTGCTGTGGGACCGGCACGGGCGGCTTCTGATGTGCAACAAGAATTTCCGCGCCTTCTTCTCGCTGGAAGCCAAGCTGACCAAGCCCGGCGCCACCTATGACGCGGTGCGCAAGTTCATGCGCCTGGCGGTGAAGCAGGAGCACGCCGCCCTCGACGCCGGCGCCGGGGTGCGCGAGGCGCAGATGGACGACGGGCGCTGGCTGCAGATCTCCGAACGGCGCACGGCCGAAGGCGGCATGGTGATGACCGCCGCCGACATCACCGCCATCAAGCTGCAGGAAGAGGCCCGCCGGCTGAACCAGGAGCAGTTGGAAGAGGCGGTCGAGAACCTGGAGCACAGCCAGATCCAGCTGGCCGAGCTGGCCCGCAAGTACGAGGCGGAAAAGATCCGGGCCGAGGGCGCCAACCGGGCCAAGAGCGAGTTCCTGGCCAATATGAGCCACGAGCTGAGGACCCCGCTGAACGCCATCAACGGCTTTTCCGAGATCATGGTCGGCGAGATGTTCGGGCCCCTGGGCGATCGTCGGTACAAGGAGTATTGCGGCGACATTCTCAATTCCGGCCAGCACCTTTTGGCCCTGATCAACGACATCCTCGACATGTCGAAGATCGAGGCCGGCAAGATGAACCTGAGCTTCGAGCCTTTGAACCTTGAGGACGTGGTCGAGGACTGCGTGCGGCTGGTGAGGAACCGCGCCGAATCCACGGGCCTGAACCTGATCGTCGACCTGCCCGAGCTGCCCGAGTTCGAAGCCGACTACCGGGCGATCAAGCAGGTGCTGCTGAACCTCCTGTCCAACGCCCTGAAGTTCACGCCTCATGGCGGCCGGGTCACGGTGAGCGGCGAGCGCCGCCGCGACATCACCGGCGACCGGCTGCGCATCAGCATCACCGACACCGGCATCGGCATTTCCGAAGAGGACCTGGCGCGCCTGGCCAAGCCGTTCGAGCAGATCGAGAGCCAGCTCTCCAAGACCCAGCAGGGCACCGGCCTGGGCCTGGCCCTGACCAAGTCGCTGATCGAGCTGCACGGCGGCGACCTGGAGATCCGGAGCAAGCCGGGCGAGGGCACCACTGTCACCGTGGTGCTGCCGGTGCATCAGACCGGCGTGCTGGCGCCGGCGGCGCAGGTGGCTTAGGGGGCACTCTGCTGCCGATGGCGGCGGTTGCGGACCCCCTCCACCATGCTTCGCATGGTCCCCCTCCCCCAGTGGGGGAGGAATTGATCGCCCACCGTGCCGCCAACATTCCTCCCCCATCGGGGGAGGGGGACCGCGAAGCGGTGGAGGGGGCTGGCGCCGGCGATAGTCACCTCACCACGGCCTCGAACGCCGTCCGCGCCTTCAGCTTCGCCGCCTTCAGCCGCCGGACCAGGGCCGGGAAGTCGCGCACGCCGCCGGCGCGGGCCAGGAGGCGGCGCAGGGCCTTCGGTTCGTGGCTGGGGTCGATCTGGTCTTCCAGGGCAACCTTCAGGACCTGGGACAGGTCCTGCTGCAGGCTCCATGCCTCGCCGAGGGCCGCCAGCGCCTCGGCCTCGCCGATCCCGGCCGCCGCCAGGGCGGTCAGGGCCTCGCCGGTGTGGGGCCGCAGGGGGCCGCTTTCGCCGGCATGGACGATCTGCAGGTATTGGGCGGCGAATTCGATGTCCACCAGGCCGCCCGGCGACAGCTTCAGGTCCCAGAAACCCTTGTCCGGCCGTTCGCGGGCCATCAGGGCGCGCATGTCGAGGACTTCGGCCGCGGTCCTGGCCGGCTCGCGCGGGCGGCGCAGGGCCTGGTCCAGGGCGGCGGCGACGGTTTCGGCGAAGGCCGGGCTGGAGGCCCAGGCGACCCGCGCCCGGGTCAGGGCCAGAAATTCCCAGGTCTCGGCCTCACCGGCATAGTAGTCGATCAAGGCCCTCAGGCTCACCGCCACCGGCCCCGCGGTTCCCGAGGGGCGCAGGCGCATGTCGACCTGATAGAGGGTCCCCTCGGCCGTGGGCGATGACAGGGCTGCGATCAGCCGCTGGGTGAAGCGGGCATAGACGGTCTCGGCGCCCCAGCTCTTCAGGGTCGACATCGCCGCAGGGTCTTCGGCGCGATAGACGGTCATCAGGTCGAGGTCGGAGCCGGCGTTCATCTCGCGCGAGCCGCAGCGGCCCAGGGCCACCACCGCCACCTCGCCGGGGAAGTCGCCGCCCATCCGGTGGGTCTCGGCCAGGGCCGCGGGGGCGAGGGCCTGGATGCAGGCGTCGGCGAGATCGGCGAAGGCGGCCCCGGCCTCGGTGGCGTGGGCCGCGCCGCTCATCACCTGCACGCCGATGCGGAAGGCCTGTTCGCGATGCACCTGGCGGGCGGCGTCCATCGCCGCCTCGAAGCCAGGACCCAGCCGGGCCATGGCCGCCGCCAGCGCCGCCCGGTGCTCGCCAGGGTCGATGGGTTGGAAGAAGTTGGGATCCATCAGGGCGTCCAGCGCCACCGGCCGGCGGGCGAGGATCGTCGCCAGGCGCGGGGCGATGGCCATCACCTCGACCACCAGCTCGAACAGCTTGGGCTGGGCCAGGAACAGGGACTGGACCTGCACGCCGCTGGACAGGCCGGCGAAGAACTCGGCGAAGCGGGCGAAGGCGGCGTCGGCCGCGCCGGTGGCCTGGGCGGCTTCCAGCAGGCGCGGGGCCAGGCGGGTGAACAGTTCGCGGCCGCGTTCGGTGCGGGTGGCGCTGATGCGGCCGTGGTGCCAGGCGCGGATCGTGGCGGCGACCTTCGCGGGCTCGGAGAAGCCCATGCGGTGCAGGGTCTTCAGCGTTTCCGGGTCGTCCTCGACCCCGGTGAAGACCAGGCTGCCGAAGCGGGAGGACAGGTCCTCGTCGTCGGCGAACAGTTCGCCATAGCGGGCGTTGACCGCGCGCAGCAGGCGACCGACCCCGGCGTCGAAGCGGCGCAGGTCCCCTTCGCCGGCCAGGGCGGCGATGCGCCGCCGTTCGGCGTCGCTCTCGGGCAGCTTGTGGGTCTGGTGATCGCCGACCATCTGGGCGCGGTGCTCTAGGGCGCGCAGGCGGTCATAGGCCTCGGACAGCTCTGCGGCGGTCCGGGGCTCGACATGGCCGGCCTCGGCCAGGGCGGCCAGGGCTTCCTGGGTGCGGGGCGAGCGCAGGCGCGGGTCGCGGCCGCCCAGGATCAGCTGCTGGGTCTGGGCGTAGAACTCTATCTCGCGGATACCGCCATGGCCGAGCTTGAGGTCCGCGCCTTTGGCGGTCATGCGTTCGTCGACCTTGTGCACGTGGATCTGGCGCTTGATCGAGTGGATGTCGGCGATGGCGGCGAAGTCGAGGTTGCGCCGCCAGACGAAGGGCAGGAGGTCCCTCAGGAACGCCTCGCCAGCCCTGAGGTCGCCGGCGGCGACGCGGGCCTTGATGTAGGCGCAGCGCTCCCAGTTCTGGCCGACGCTCTCGTAATAGTCCAAGGCGGCGGCGACTGGGGCGGCGATCGGGGTCGAGGAGGGATCGGGCCGCAGGCGCAGGTCGACGCGAAAGACGTAGCCGTGGTGGGTGCGGGCCTGCAGCAGTTCGGCCACCGCCTGGGTCAGGCGATTGGCTTCGGCCTGCGGCTCGACGCCCTGGCCCAGGGGCAGGGCGGCCGGGTCGAAGAACACCGAAAAGTCGATGTCGCTGGAATAGTTGAGCTCGAAGGCCCCGTACTTGCCCATGGCGATGCAGAAGAGGCCGGGGATCGGCCCGCGGGCTGGGTCGGACGGCGGCAAGAGGCGGCCGCGCGCGATCTCGGCCCGCGCCGCCTCGGCCAGGGCGCACCGCAGGGCGGCGTCGGCGAAGCGGGTCAGGGCGGCGGTGACGGCGTCCAGGTCCCAGACGCCGGACAGGTCGGCCAGGGCGGTCAAGAGGTGGGTCTCGGCCTTGAGTTCGCGCAGACGGCGGGAAACGTCGTCGCTCTCCGTGGGCGCGGTTTCCAGGCGCTGGGGCTCGGCCAGGATCGCTTCCAGGCGCTGGTCGGGCGGATCGGCCAGGATCTGGGCCAGCATGGCCGGGCGGCCGCGCGCCAGGCCGGCGAGATAGGGCGAGGCGGCGAACACCGGCGCCAGGGCCGGGACGGCCTGGGCGAGGCGGCCGCTCCAGCCGTCGCGTTCGGCGGCGGCGCTCAGGACCTCCAGCGCCCGCTCGGCCGCTGCGGGGTCGAGCACGGGTCCGCAGGGTTGGAGCTGGTCGGCGAGGGGCTGCATCGCCCCTAACCCACCCTCGGCAGCACCAGCGCCACCCGAAGGCCAGGCCCCATCGCGCCGACCTTGCCGGGGCCTTCGTCCAGCTCCAGCCGGCCGCCATGGGCCTCGGCGACAGCGGCGACCAGGGGCAGGCCGAGGCCTGCCCCTGGTCGGTTGCGGCTGTTCTCCAGCCGCACGAAGCGCTGCACCACCCGCTCGCGCTGATCTTCCGGCACGCCGGGGCCGGTGTCGGTGACCGAGAACTCGACCTCTCCGGAGGAGCGCTTGCGTACGCGCAGCATGACTGCGCCGCCCGCGGGGGTGTACTTGATGGCGTTGTCCAGGAGGTTGGCCAGGGCCTGGGAGAGGAACTCGCGATTGGCCTTGACCCCCAGGCCGCCGGCGATCTCGGAGCTGAACTCCAGCCCCTGGTCCTCGCAGACCGGCTCGTAGAGCTCGGCCACGTCGGCGGCCAGCTGGCCGGGATCGAAGGCGACCTGGTCGGGCGCAGAGCCCGCCGCCTGCAGGCGCGAGATGGAGAGCACCGCGGTGAAGGTGCGCAGCACCCCGTCGGCGTCCTCCAGCGCCTGGACCAGGGCGGCCTGGGGATCGCTCTTTCCGGCCTCGACCTCCAGCATGGCCACTTCCAGCCGGGTGCGAAGCCGGGTCAGGGGCGAGCGCAGGTCGTGGGCGATGGCGTCGCCGGCGTGGCGCAGGCTGCCGATGGAGTGCTCCAACCGGTCCAGCATGTCGTTGAGGCCCGAGCCCAGCTCTTCGAACTCGTCGCCGGCGCCGGTGAGGGCCACGCGGGCGCGCATGTCGCCGCCCTTGACCGCCCCGATCACCGCGTTCAGCCCGCCGATCGAGCGGCTGACATTGCGGCTGATCAGTATGCCGCCGCCCAGGCCCAGCAGCACGACCAGGACTCCGCCGCCCCAGATGGCGCGGACGATCTTGTTCACATAGGCCGCGGTGTCGCCGATGTCGGCGCCGACGAACATGATCTCGCCGCCCGCAAGCCTCTGGCGCTCGCCGCGGGCGGGGCGCGTCTCGTGGCTGCCGTCGGGCCGGGCCTCGGCGACCTTGAAGTGCGTCCAGACGATGTTGCGCTCGTCCGACTGCCCGACCGGCACGTCGGGGATGGTGCCCCAGATGCGCCGCCCGGACGGGTCCAGCAGCAGGTAGAGGAAGGGTTGGTCGATCGAGGTGCGCTCGATCATCGCCCCCCGCACCGCCTCGGCGCCGCCCTTCTGGTAGATGGCGTCGAGTGTGGCGACTTCCTTGGTGATGGACATGTCCGCCAGCCGGCTGATCTCGCCGGCGGTCATGAAGTAGACATAGCCCAGGAAGGCCGCGCCCGCGGTGGCGAACAGGGCCAGGATCAGCAGGGTGAGCCGGAAGGTGTTGGTGCGGAATGTGGCCGGCAGGCCCATGGCCCGCGCCTCAAGCTTCCAATCTGTAGCCCGCGCCGCGCACGGTCTGCAGCATGGCCCGGTCGAAGCCCTTGTCGATCTTGGAGCGCAGGCGCGAGATGTGCACGTCGATGACGTTGGTCTGTGGGTCGAAGTGGTATTCCCAGACCTTTTCCAGCAGCATGGTCCGGGTCACCGACTGGCCGGCGTGGCGCATGAGGAATTCCAGCAGCTGGAATTCGCGCGGCTGCAGGTCGATCTCCTTGCCGTCGCGGCGCACCACGCGGCCGATCAGGTCCATCTCCAGGTCGCCGACGCGCAAGGTGGTGGCCACGGCGCCGGTCTCGCGCCGACGCGACAGGGCCTCGACCCGGGCGATCAACTCGGCGAAGGCGTAGGGCTTGACCAGATAGTCGTCGCCCCCTGCCCTCAGGCCCGTCACCCGGTCCTCAATCTCACCCAGGGCGGAGAGGAAAAGCACCGGGGTCTGGTCGCCGTGCCGGCGCAGGGTCTCGACCATGGTCAGGCCGTCCATGTTCGGCATCATGCGGTCGACCACCAGCACGTCGAAGCCGCCGGCCTCGGCGACCTTCAGCCCCTCGACGCCGTCCGGCGCGTGCACCACGTCCGAGCCGGCCTCGCGCAGGCCACGGGCCATGGCGGCGCCGGCTTCGGCGTCATCCTCAACGATCAGGATCCGCAAGGCCGACGCCTCCCTCTCTGAACAGTTTAGAGCGGAATGTAGGCGGAAAACCGCTTCGCACCTTTCCCCATCCCGCTCCCGCGATTCGCCGCCCTATTTCTCGCCGATCTTGAGCGGCAGGAACAGGGTGCGGCCCTCGCGGCGCACGCCGACCAGGATCGAGGGGCGGCCCTCCTTCTTGGCCTGGGCGGCGGCGGCGACCACGTCGGCCGGGCCGCTGATCGCCCGGTCGCCGGCGTGGACGATCAGGTCGCCCGAATGCAGGCCCTTTTCCGCGGCGTCGGAATTGTTCTTCACCGCGGTGACCAGAGCCCCGCGCACCTCGGCGGGCAGGCCGAGACGGCTGCGGGTCTGCTCGTCCAGCGGCGAGAGGGTCAGGCCCAGCACCGTGGGCGTCTTGCTCTCCGGCGTCTCCGGCCCGCCATTGTTGTCCGAGCCGCCATTCTGCGACTGGGCCAGCTGGGCTTCGGACGGGCGCAGGCCCGACTTGACGTCGAAGTTCAAGGCCTTGCCGCCGCGCAGCACCTTAAGGTGCATAGTGTCGCCCGTCTTCGTCTGGCCCACCAGGCGGGTCAGCTCGGTGTTGCCGCCGACCGCGTGGCCGTTCAGCTCGACGATCACGTCGCCCTGCTGGATGCCGGCCTTCTGCGCCGGGCCGCCATTGGCGAGCTCGGCGACCAGGGCGCCCTTCTGGCCGGGCATGCCCATGCTGTCGGCGATCTCGGGGGTGACGTTCTGGATCGTCGCGCCCAGGTAGCCGCGGCTGATCTTGCCGCCCTTGATCAGCTGAGTGGTGATCTGGTCGGCCACGTCCGCCGGGATGGCGAAACCGATGCCGACCGAGCCGCCCGACGGCGAGAAGATCGCCGAATTGACCCCGATCACGCGGCCGTAGATGTCGAAGGTCGGGCCGCCCGAATTGCCCCGGTTGATCGGGGCGTCGATCTGGATGAAGTCGACGAAGCTGTCGCCCAGGTCGCGGCCATAGGCCGAGACGATGCCGGCCGTGGCCGTGCCGCCCAGGCCGAACGGATTGCCGACCGCCAGCACCCAGTCGCCGACCCGCGGCTTGGCCGAGTTCTCGAAGTCGACGAACGGGAAGCCTTGGCCCTCGACCTTGATCACCGCCAGGTCGGTGGCCTCGTCGCGGCCGATGATCTTGGCCGGCAGCTTGCGGCCGTCCTTCAGGGTGACCTCGATGTCCTCGGCGTTCTCGACCACGTGGTTGTTGGTGGTGATGTAGCCGTCGGCCGAGATGAAGAAGCCCGAGCCGGCCGACTGGGCCTTCAGCCCCTTGGGCGTGGCGCCCTTGCCGCCCTGGCCGTTTCCGCCCTGGCCGCCATTGCCGTTGTTGTCGTCGCCATTGTTGTTGTCGTCATCTCCGCCGCCGTTGTCGGGCGGGCCGAAATTGAACGGCAGGCCCGGACCCAGCCGACCGGCGGCCCGCGGGTCGATATGCGAGGTGACGTTGATCTGCACCACCGCTGGCGAGACCTTCTCGAAGATGTCGGCGAACGACAGGGGCGCGCCCGGCGGCGGCGAGAAGATGGTGCCGGTGGAGATGCGCGTTAGCGGCAGAAAGTGGCTGTCGCCGGCGCCGAAATGCGGCGACCAGCGTACGCCGGCCCCCGCCAGGGCTGCAGCGGCGACCCCCGCAGCGGCGACGCCGATGATGATGCCGGTCTTCTTCGAAGCCATGTGATCCTTGGTCCTTGTCAACGCCCGCCGGAAGCGCCGGGCGCGGTCGTCCTCAAACTAGGGGCGGCGGGGGCGTCCGCCAATGGGCGTGGGGCGAAATGCGCCGCCACCCGCGTCTATTTCCGAGATAGAAACATGGCGCAAGCGTGGCGTCGCCCCTTACCGGCCCTGAAGCCTGCGCAGCCGCGCTTCTTCTTCCGGCGTCAGCTCGTCCGCCGGCGCGGCGGGCGCATTTCGCGCGCGCCAGGCGAAGACGCCGAGCCCGGCCAGAACCAGGGCGAAGGGCGCCAGCCAGAGCAGGCTGTTGCCGAGGCTGAGGCGCGGCTTCAGGAGTACGAACTCGCCGTAACGGGCCACGAGGTAGGCGCGGATCTGGTCGTCGGAGGCGCCGCTGGCCACCTGCTCGCGGATCGCGCGCCTGAGGTCGCGGGCCACATCGGCCTCGGAATCGTCGATCGACTCGTTCTGGCAGACCACGCAGCGCACCTGCTGGAACAGGGCGCGGGCATGGGCCTCCTGGGAGGGGTTCTGCAGCCGCTCGGCCGGGTCGGCGGCCGCGGCGACCATGGCCAGGGCGGCGAGGGCCACCACGCTTCCGGATTTCAATCTCTTGATACGGCTCACAAAACCGCTCATCCCGGCGAATGCCGGGACCCAGATCCTATGGCTCTGGCCTATGACCTCGTTATGGATGCGCTCTAACAAGTTCCACCAGCGCCTTACGATCTGGGTCCCGGCATTCGCCGGGATGAGCGGAATTTTATTGGCCTCACGCGCGCGCCTCCGCGACCTGGGCGGCGCGGCGGGGAGCGGCGATCCTGAGGCGGCGGTCGGACAGGGACACCGCCCCGCCGATAGCCATGAGCAGCGGCCCGCCGAAGATCAGCCGCGCCCAGGGGTTCCAGTATGCGCGCACGAGCCAGCCGAGTCCGCCGTGCGGGCCGGGTCGCTGCTCGCCGAGCACGATATAGACGTCGCCCAGCTTGTGCTCGCACAGGGCCACCTTGGAGGTCGACTGGCGGCCGGGGGCGTAGAGCCGTCGCTCGGGGGCGGCCTGACAGATCGGCTGGCCGGCGCGGGTGACCGTGAGCGAGCCGCGCTGGGCCAGGTAGTTCTTGCCCTCGGCGTCGCCGACGGAATTCAGGGCCAGGTCGTAGGCGCCGACCTTCAGGTGGTCGCCCGGCGCGAGCACGGCGGCGGCCTCGACGCGGTAGGTGGTCTCGTAGGCGGCGCCCAGGATGAACACCCCGACGCCGATATGGGCCAGGGTCATGCCGAAGGCGCCGCGGGGCAGGTTGCACAGCCGGCGGAAGGCCTCGGCCGGGCCGGCGCGGCCCAGGCGCATGCGCTCGGCCAGCTCGGCCAGGGCGCCGAAGATCAGCCAGGCGCCCACGGTCACGCCGACGATAGGCAGCCACGACAGGCGAGCGCTGAGCACAGTAACCAGCACGCCGGCGCCAACCGCCAGCGCCGCGGCGATCCACAAGCGCTGCAGCGCTCCGGCGAGGTCGCCGCGCTTCCAAGCCAGGAGCGGACCGATCGGGAGGATGAGGATCGCCCCCGACATGATTCCACCGAATACGATGTTGAACCAGGGCGGCCCAACCGAGATCGCACTTCCGTTCAGGGCCTGAACGATCAGCGGATAGAGCGTGCCATAGAGCACCGCGAACGCCGAGATCGCGATGAACAGGTTGTTCAGCACCAGGGCGCCTTCGCGGCTGATCGGGGCGAACAGGCCGCCGGGGGCGAGCGCCGGGGCGCGCCAGGCGAACAGGGCGAAGCCGGAGCCTGCGGCGAGGCCGAGGATGATCAGGAGCAGCGTGCCGCGCTTGGGGTCGACGGCGAAGGCGTGCACCGAGGTCAGGATGCCCGAGCGCACCAGGAAGGCGCCCAGCATGGAGAAGGTGAAGGCCAGGAGCGCCAGGAAGATGGTCCAGGCGGCCAGCGAACCGCGCTTCTCGGTGACCACGGCCGAGTGCAGCAGGGCCGTGGCCGCCAGCCAGGGCATGAAGCTGGCGTTCTCCACCGGGTCCCAGAACCACCAGCCGCCCCAGCCCAGCTCGTAATAGGCCCAGAACGAGCCCAGCATGATGCCGATGGTCAGAAGGCTCCAGGCGCCCAGGGTCCAGGGCCGCACCCAGCGCGCCCAGGCCGCGCCGATATGGCCTTCGATCAGCCCGGCCACAGCCAGGGAGAACACCACCGACAGGCCCACATAGCCGGAATAGAGGAAGGGCGGGTGGATGGCCAGGAACGGGTCCTGCAGGATGGGGTTCAGCGAATTGCCCTCCACCGGCGGGAAGGCCACGCGCAACAGCGGGTTGGAGGCGAACACCGTGTAGCCGATGAACAGCAGGCCCAGGCTCCCCTGGACCGCCACCGTGGTCGCCTTCAGCCGCGGCGGCAGGCTGTCGCCGCCGAGGGCGATGCAGGCGCCGAAGCCGGTCAGGGCCAGGTCCCACAGCAGCATCGAGCCCTCGTGGCTGCCCCACACGCCGCTGATCTTGTACAAGAGCGGCTTGGCCGTATGCGAATTGGCCGCCACGTTGGCCACCGAGAAGTCGGAGGTGACGAAGGCGATCATCAGGCAGCCGAAGGCGAAGGCCGTGGCCGCGAAGGCGCCGCCCGCCGCACCCTCGCCGGCGCCGGTCAGGGCGGCCGAGCCGCGCATCCGCCCGGCGACCGACAGCGCCACCTGGGCCAGGGACAGGGCCAGGGCCAGGACCAGGGCGAAAGAGCCGAACTCCGCGTTCATTGGCCGCCCGCGGCTTGCATGGCCGCCTGAGTCTGCGGCCCGCCGTCGCCGCGCCACTCGCCCGAGGCCTTCAGGGCCCGGGTGACCTCCTTGGGCATGTATTTCTCGTCGTGCTTGGCCAGGACCTCGGTGGCGGCGAACACACCGTCGGAGCGGTACGCGCCCTTGGTCACCACACCCTGGCCTTCGCGGAACAGGTCCGGCAGGTCGCCGCGATAGACTACCCGGCTGACGGCGGCGTGGTCGGCGATGGCGAATTCGACCGTGCCGTCAGTCTTCTTGACCACGCTGCCCTTGGCCACCAGCCCGCCGAGGTCGATGGCCCGACCGGCGGGGACGTGGGCGTGCTGAGCCTGGGAAGGCGAATAGAACAGCGAGACCGAATCGCCCATGGCGTAGAGGGCCAGGCCCGCGGCGCCGGCCAGGATCGGGGCGGCCACGGCCACCGCCGCCAGCCGGCGGCGCGCCTTGCGGGATTTGGGCAGCAGGGTCATGGCCACTTCTCTAGTCCATATTCCGGGTTCGCGCGCTGAGGTTCATCGCGCCGCCGCCTCGATGGGGGAAAGGTCGCCGGGGCGGTCCTTGAACAGGCTGCGCGCGCGGGCCAGGGCGGCGTCGCGCGCCGAGTTGTCGCCCAGCACCGAATAGGAGCGCACCAGGCGCGCCCAGCCGGCCGGATCGTTCGGGTTCGCTTCGAGCCGGGCGGCAAGACGGGACACCATGGCGCGGATGAAGGCCTTCTGGTCGCCGGCCTGCTGCGCAGCCTCGCCCCCCTGGCCGCCCGGGCCGGTGGTGCGCTCGCCGGGCGGCAGGGCGTGGTCGCGCTCGACCAGCAGGATCTCCTGCTCCAGCCCCTGGGCGCGGGGATCGCTGGAGGTCAGGTCGGCGCGCAGGGCTTTCCAGCCGGCCAGGCCCTGATCGACATGACCGGTGGCGATCTGGTCGCGGGCCAGGAAGTAGCGCGGCTCCATGGCCTGGGGCGCCAGGGTGACGGCGGTCTGGAAAGCCTTGCGCGCCTCGTCAGGCAGCACGTCGCCCGGCTGGTCGCTGGCGACCATCTGGCCATAAAGCATCCAGAGTTCGGCCTTCTTCGGCGCCAGCTTGAGCGCCTTTTGCAGATTGCGTTCGGCCGAGAAGGTGTCGCCTGACGCGGCCTCGGCCTCCGCCAGGTAGGTCAGGGGCGTCGGATCGCCCGGCTTTTCGTCGGTGATCGCCTGCAAGACCGCGACCATGCGCTGGGCGTCCAGCTGGCCGGGGTCCTGCTTGCGCCAGACGGCGAGGCGACGGCCGAACGGCTGGTCCGGCGTTCCGGGCGAGCCCACGACGATATAGATGCCCAGCGCGATCAGCGGCGCAACGATGGCGATGATCAGCACGGCCAGGCGACCGTTCGCGCCGCCGTCGGCCGGCTTTTCCGCCGCGTCCGCCGCCGACAGCAGCCGGCGCGCGGCCTCGGTTCGGGTGGAGCGCGATTCCTCCGGCGAGATCAGGCCGAGCCCGGCCAGGTCCTCGACCTCGGCCAGTTGCCGACGATAGACCACCAGGGTCGGATCCTCGCCGGGACCGGCCGCCCGGGCCGCGGCCCGCGACGCGCGATAGATGATCAGCCCCGCCGAGGCGGAGGCGAGCAGCGAAGCGGCGACCCAGAACAAGATCATGTGCGCCGCTTATCGCAAATCCGTCGTTCGCTCCAGGGTGGCGGCGTCGCGGCGGGAGGGCAGGGTTTGACCTGGATCAGGCGAGCTGCGCCGAAAGGCTCAGGCCGCAGCCCGGCGGCGGATGATGGCGGCGGCCTGTTCGCCCTTGGCCACGGCCACCAGGTCGGCGGCGGCCTCGAGATAGCGGCGGATGCGTTCGGGGTTCTGCACCTCTTCGCCGCGCAGCAGTTCCAGGAGGTCCTCGACATACTGGGTCAGCCGCGCGTCCATCCGCTCGCCGGCCTTGGCGCGGGTCGAGCCGTAGCCGGCCTGGTTGGCGCTCGCGCGGCACTGCTCGAAGAAGGCGAGATAGCTCTGGGCCTTGTTCAGCTGGGGCGGCGAGGGGTCTTCGTTCAGCTTGGGGAAGCCGCGGACGCCCTTGCCGAACTTGACCTGGGTCAGGGGCAGGGCCTGGTCCAAAGCCTTGTCGATCTGGGCCAGGCGGGTTTCGGCCAGCTGGGCCAGGGCCAGTTTCTGCTTGGCGATGCGTGCGCCCCACACGCCGTCGCGGCTTATGTCCAGCGAGGTCTCGAACTCGGCGATCTCCAGCGCGATCACATGCACGCTCTCCGCCGCCGCCACACCGGCCGCCCTGCCGCCGTTGGGATCGAAATTGCGGCCCTCGCCGAGGCGCCGGTCGATGTCGTCCATGTAGAATTCGCCGAACCGAGCGATCTCCGAGGAGGCGGCGAAGCGATCGGTGGGGCGATCCATCACCGCCGAGATCAGGTGCAGCACCTTCCACGGCTCGGGCATATGGGCGCAGAGAATGTCCAGGAGGCGCGGCCCGCCGTCGTCGGACAGGTCCACCCCGTCGTTGTAGGCGATGCGGATCGCCACCGCCCGCTCCTCGTTCAGCCGCCCCATCCAGTCGGGCAGCCGCATCAAGGCTGCGCGGGCCAGGGGGGCTAGGTCCAGCAGCTTGATGAACAGTTCCGCCCGGCCGGGAACCTTGTCCAGGAGCGTGCGGACGCCGGCGAATTCGGCCAGCCCCCCGCGCAGGCCCTCGGCGGCGATGCGGCAGACGGCGTCACAGGCGCTGTGGGCGTAGGCGCGCTCGTCCTCGTCGCGGATTGGGCCCAGGGCCTCGACTGCGCGGGCTGCATTGGGCTCCTTTTCCTTGCAGGCGGTCCACAGCAGCGCCAGGGTCTCGAAGGGGAACTTGGGATAGGGGCCGATCGCCGCCGGCCGGCACAGCGGCAGGAGCGGCATGAAGGCCAGGCTGCGGGCGCGGCGATTACTGGCCTCCTGGGCCACCAGGCTGTGCACCTCCGCCATGGGGCCGCCGCGGGTGACCTCGTGCGCCAGGGCCTGTTCCAGATTGACCACGGCGGAGTCGGGCGCCGCGCTGAAGATCGAGCGTAGGATCGACGCCTGGTTGGTCGAGAGGTTTGACATCGAGTCGGACAGATCCCGGGCTTGTTGCCTGGATAATGATCAACCGAAGTTAAGGCTTCCCGAAGGTTAAACTTGAGCTCAGGCGCGGGGCAGCTCGACCGAGACCTTCAGCCCGCCCAGAGGCGACGATGACAGACTGACTGCGCCATCATAGGCCCGGGCCAATTCATCGACAATCGACAGGCCAAGACCCGAGCCTGGCGCGGTTTCGTCGAGCCGGGCGCCTCTCTTCAGCACCTGGGCGCGCTCGGTTTCCGACAGGCCCGCACCGTTGTCCTCGACCGTCACCGTCATCCGCTCCGGCCCAGCGGGTGCGGCGATCGCACGCACCCGGCCTCGGCCATACTTGCAGGCGTTTTCGATCAGGTTGCCGACGATTTCCAGAAGGTCCTGGCGCTCGCCGGGGAAGACCAGGTCCTCGGGGCAGCGCCAGTCGATCTCGACGGCCTTGTCGGAAAAGATCCGCTCCAGGGTCACAGCCAGCTCGTCCATCACCGGCTCCAGCGGCGTGCGCTCGCGGGAGCCCTGGGTGCGGGCGGCGGCGCGGGCCCGGCGCAGGTGATGGTCGACCTGCTGGCGCATCAGCTGGGCCTGGTGACCGACCAGCTCCGCCAGGGGGCCGCCCTGGCGCTCGGACTCGGCCAGCATGACCGAAAGCGGCGTCTTGAGCGCGTGGGCCAGATTGCCGACGTGGGTGCGCTGGCGCTCGACCACCTCCTGGTCGTGGGCCACCAGGGCGTTCAGCTCCTCGGCCAGGGGCTGCAGTTCGGAGGGATAGGCGCCGCTGACCCGCTCGGCCTTGCCGGTGCGCACGTCGGCCACCTCGCTGCGCAGCTCGAACAGAGGCTGCAGGCCGATCCGCACCTGGACCAGAACCACCAGCACCAGGCCCACGCCCAGGATGACCAGGCCCGCGGCGGTCTCCAGGGAGAACCTTCGGGAATCGGTCTCGTAGGGCGTGCGGTCCTCCGCAGCCATGAACACCACCGGCGCCTGGCGGCCCTGCAGGCGGGCCAACATGGCGGCGGCGCGCAGGGGCTCCTTGGCCGGGCCGACGGTGTCGTAATAGACCGGCTGGCCGGGATGGGCCTGCAGTTGCGCGAGGCCGCCCTCCGGCCCCTTCAGCTCGGAGTCCCACAGCGAGCGCGAGCGCTGGGCCGCGTGCAGTTTGCCGTCCGGTCCCGGCTCGGAGATCTGCCAGTACTTGCCGGAATAGGCCCGGGTGGCGCGGCTGTCGGTCAGGGGCGGGGCGTCGACCTCGCCCTGGTCGTCGACCGTCGAGCCGGCATAGAGCCCGTCGGCCACGTCGAACAGGTCCTGGTCGAAGCGGCTGATCGCTTCCTGGCGGAACAGGGCGGTGAGCGCCAGGCCGCTGACGATCAGCACCACCACGCTCCAGACGGCGGCCAGCATGACCAGCCGCTGGGACAGGGAGGCGTGCGGCGGCGGGCCGAAGCGGAGACGCGGGAGCCTCAGCGTCCGCCGCTGTCCGGCCACGCCGGCGGTCACGAGCCGGCGGCCTCGCCTTCCAGGGCGATCAGGCGATAGCCCAGGCCGCGCACAGTCTCGATGCGGTCCGAGCCGATCTTCTTGCGCAGGCGGCCGATGAACACCTCGATGGTGTTGGAGTCGCGGTCGAAGTCCTGGTCATAGAGGTGCTCGACCAGTTCGGTGCGGCCGATCACCCGGCCCTGGTGCATCATCAGATAGTGCAGCAGGCGGTATTCCAGCGAGGTCAGGCGCAGGGGCTCGCCGTTGACCGAGGCGCGGGCGGCGCGGGGATCCAGGCGGATCGAGCCGCAGGTCAGGGTCGCCGCCGCGTGGCCGGCCGAGCGGCGCAACAGGGCCCGAAGGCGCGCCAGCAGCTCCTCGGTGTGGAACGGCTTGGTCAGGTAGTCGTCGGCGCCGGCGTCGAAGCCGGCCACCTTTTCGCTCCAGGCGCCGCGGGCGGTCAGGATCAGGACCGGGGTGGTCTTGCCGTCGCGCCGCCAGCGCTCCAGCACCGAGACCCCGTCGATCTTGGGCAGGCCAAGATCCAGGATCACCGCGTCGTAGGGCTCGGTGTCGCCGAGGAAGTGAGCCTCTTCGCCATCCGGGGCGTGGTCGACCGCATAGTCGGCGTCGCTCAGCGCCTGTTTCAGCTGGCGGGACAGGTCGGGATCGTCTTCGGCGAGCAGGATGCGCATCTGGTCTCTTTCGGTCCTTACTTGGCGCTGATGACGGCGCCGGTGTGGGCGTCGACGATGTAGTCGATCCGCCGCCCGTCCTTGCCGGCCCAGCGCACGCGATAGACGATGCGGTCGCCGGATTGCTCCAGGCCCGCGTCCAGCTCGCGCCCGGGCGAGCGGCGGTTGATCTCGGCTATGACCTTGCTGAGCGGCACGCAGCCGCCCTGCTTGACGCATTGACGGACATCGTTCTGCTGCAGGCCATAGTCGGCGCCCAGGGAATCCGAGCCCTGCTGCGCCAGGGCCAGGCCGGGCGCAATCAGGCTGGTCGCCGCCAGAGCCAGGATCAGGACGCGTCGCTTCATCATGGGGTCAGGCATAGGCCCGCCAGGTTGAACCGGGGCTGAACGTCTTTCCCCTCTCCCTTTGCAGAAGTGGGGTCAACTATTTCCGCCGCGGGGCATAGGGCCGCTCCTTGCGCCATTTCTCGGCGAACTTCTCCAGAGCCTCGTCCGGCGCCTCGGGCAGCACCACCACCAGCCGGGCCAGGAGGTCGCCGCGGGGTCCGCCTTGGCTCGCGGGGAGGCCGCGGCCCTTCAGGCGCAGCATCTGGCCGGAATTGGAGCCCTTGGGCACAGTCAGGCTGACCGGGCCGTCGGGGGTCGGAGCCTCGACCTTGGCCCCCAGCACCGCGTCGGGGACAGAGATCGGCAGGTCCATCACCAGGGCCTCGCCCTCGCGGCGATAGATCGGATGCGGCCGGATGTTGAGCTCGATCAGGGCGTCGCCCGGCCCGCCGCGTCCCGGCGAGCCCTGGCCCTTCAGGCGCATGACCTGGCCTTCGGTGGCGCCCTTGGGGATGGTCACGTCCAGGGTGCGCCCGTCGGAGAAGGCGATGCGCTTCTTGCCCCCCTGGATCGCCTCCTCCAGGTCGATGTCCAGCTTGGCGCGCACGTCGCCGCCCTTGGCCGGCGGGGGGCTGAAGCCGCCGGCGCGCCCGCCCGCGGCCCGGCCGAACATCTCGCCCAGGATGTCGTTCAGGTCCGCGCCTTCGAACTGGCCGCCGAAGCCGCCGCCGAAGGGGCCGCCGCCCGAAAAGCCGCCCTGCGCCCGCCCGCCGAACGGATCGCCGCCGCCGAAGCCACGCATGGTCTCGCGCCCGTCGGCGTCGATCTCGCCGCGGTCGAACTTCTTGCGCTTCTCCACATCGCCAATGATGTCGAAGGCGCCGGACACGCGCTTGAAGCGCTCCTCGGCCGCCTTGTCGCCGGGGTTCTGGTCAGGGTGCAGCTGCTTGGCCAGCTTGCGGAACGCCTTGCGAATCTCGTCGGCGCTGGCCGTGCGCGAAACGCCGAGTTCCTTGTACGGGTCTTGCGCCAAGTGCTGATCGCCCCAATGGTCGTGTTTCATCGCCCTCAATTAGGCTGTTCCAAAGCCGGCGCAAGAGCAAATGTTGCAAATTTGCCACATGTCCGCAACGCCGGTTAGTCCAAGCCCCGTTCGGCCAGGAGATCGGGGGCTTCGAAGTCGATGGCGTCCTCCGGATCGTCCAGCGAGGCCTCGCTCACAACCTGGCCGCGGATGCTGACCCCGGCGGTGTGCACGCTCTCCGGATCGCCGCTGACCAGGGGATGCCAGTCGGCGAGGCCCCGACCCTCGTGCAGCCGCCGATAGGCGCAGCTCTTCGGCATCCAGAGCAGGTCCTCGATATTGCCGGGCGTCAGCTTGATGCAGTCCGGCACGGTCTTTTTGCGGTGCTCGTAGTCCGAACAACGACACAATTGGGCGTCAAACAGCCGGCAGGAGACCCGGGTCGGGATGATCTCGCCGGTGTCTTCGTCCTCGAAGCGGATCAGGCAGCACAGGCCGCAGCCGTCGCACAGGCTCTCCCATTCGGCGGCGGTCATCTGCTCCAGACGCTTGGTCTGCCAAAAGGGCTTTTTAGGTTTGGCGGTTACGCTCATAGAACCATTCTAACCGGCCCGACCCCTCCTCGGCCATGCGGCCGCCAGCTTTAGATTACATCCCGCCTTGACCGACTGGACGCCCCAACCCGTCGATGACGATCCGCCGCCGCCCGGCCCGCGGCCCGCGGCGCCGCAGCCTCGCAGCTTCGGCGGTCGCGGCGGGCCGCCCAAGCCGAAGCGCAAGATCGCCTGGGGCCTCCTCGGCGTGGTGGCCGTGGCGGTGCTCCTGATCCTCGGCGCCTTCGCCGCAGCCGAGACGTGGGTGGTGCGCGAGCTTCTGCCCGGCATTCCCGAGATCCCCGACCGCTCGGCCCTGATGGCGGTCAATCAGACCCCTGGCATGACCTTCGAGGACGCCAACGGCGCGGTGATCGCCCGCCGCGGCGCCCGCCACGGCCACGCTGTGACCCTGGCCGAACTGCCGCCCTATGTGCCCAGGGCCTTCCTGGCGGTGGAGGACAAGCGCTTCTACAGCCACGGCCCGGTCGACCTGCGCGGGGTGATCCGCGCCGCCTGGATCAACTGGCGGGCGCACCGCACGGTCCAGGGCGGCTCGACCCTGACCCAGCAGTTGGCCAAGACCCTGTTCCTGACGCCGGACCAGACCTTGAAGCGCAAGCTGCAGGAGGCGGTGATCGCCAATCGCCTGGAACAGCTGATGACCAAGGACCAGGTGCTGGAGCTGTACCTGAACCGCATCTTCTTCGGCGACAATTCCTATGGCCTCGACGCCGCCGCCCAGACCTATTTCGGCAAGCCGGCCAGCGCGCTCAGCCTGCAGGAGGCGGCGCTGTTGGCCGCCCTGCCCAAGGCGCCGACACGGCTGGCCCTGACCAACGACATGCCGGCCGCCCTGGCCCGCTCGCACATCGTGCTGGACCACATGCGCGACGAGGGCTGGATCACGGTCGCCCAGGAGCAGGTCGCGCTGAACCGGCCGCCGAGGCTGGCGCCGGAGCAGCCGGGCGAGGGCGACTACGGCTATGTGCTGGACATGGCTGCGGCCCAGGCGGTGCAGATCACCGGCGCCCAGTCGCCAGACCTGATCGTGCGCCTGACCATCGATCCGGCGCTGCAGGGCCAGGCCCAGGCGATCGTCAAGAAGACCCTGGCCGAACAGGGGCCGCACGCCGGGGCCAGCCAGGGCGCCCTGGTGCTGATCGGCCCCGACGGCGCCGTCCGCGCCCTGGTGGGCGGGACCGATCACCACGCCTCGGCCTTCAACCGCGTCACCCAGGCCCAGCGCCAGCCGGGCTCCTCGTTCAAGCCCTTCGTCTACGCCACGGCTCTGGAGCAGGGGCTGAAGCCCACCGACGTGCGCCAGGACGCGCCGGTCCGGTTCGGGACCTGGGCGCCGTCGAACTATGAAGGCGGCTATCGCGGCCCGGTGACCCTGGCCGAGGCCCTGGCCCATTCGATCAACACCGTGGCGGCGCGGGTCACCAGCGAGATCGGCGCCGCCAAGGTCGCCGACCTGGCTCACCGTTTCGGCTTGAAGGACATACCGGCCGATCCCAACCTGTCCCTGGCGCTCGGGACCTACGAGGTGAACCTGCTGGAATTGACAAGCGGCTACCAGGTGTTCCAGCAGGGCGGCCAGCGGACGGAGCCTTTCCTGGTGCAGCAGATTTCCAATACCGGCGGCCAGGTGCTCTACGCCCGCGCCCCCTCGGCGGGCCTCGCCGTCTACGACGTCGCCAACGCCGCCGGCATGGTGCGGATGCTGGAGGGGGTGATCGATCACGGCACCGGCGTGCGCGCCGGTTTCGGGCGCCCCGCGGCGGGCAAGACCGGCACCACCAGCGACTATCGCGACGCCTGGTTCGTCGGCTTCACCCCCGACTGGGTCTGCGGCGTGTGGGTGGGGAACGACGACAATTCGCCCATGAACCACGTCACCGGCGGCCAGCTGCCCGCGGACATCTGGCGGCAGATGATGCTGGCGGCCCATCGCGACCTGCCGGTGCGCGACTTCGACTGGATGCCGCCGCCGGACGCGGGCGAGGCCGGCGCGCAGACGGTCTCGGACGAGCCGCCCTCCGACGCCGAGCCGGCGGACGAGGCCTCGCGCGCCGAGGCGGGGGACCAGCGAAAGAGTTTCTACGGCGATCTGTCCAACGACTTCGACCAGGCCGCGGGGGGCGGCGAGGGGCGTCGGCGCGATGCGCCTCAGGACCAGGCCCCACCCCTGGACCGCACGGCCCCGCGCGAGGAGCAGCACCCATGAATGCCCGCGCGCCGATGATCGCGCTGAAGGGCGTGCGCCTGGCCGACGGCCCGCGGCAGCTGTTCGATGGCGTCGACCTGGCGCTGGAGCCCGGGGTGCGCGCCTGCCTGGTGGGCCGCAACGGAGCGGGCAAATCGACCCTCATGCGCATCCTGGTGGGCCTGGCCGAGCCGGACGCCGGCGACCGGTTCCTGACCCCTTCGGCCCGGGTGGTGTTCCTGGCCCAGGAGCCGAAGATCACCGGCGAGACCCTCTTGGACTGGGCCACCGCCGGCGGGGCCGAGCCGCACCAGGCGGAGGCGGCGTTGGGCGACTTCGACCTCGATCCCCAGCGCGGAACCCAGGGGCTTTCGGGCGGCGAGGCGCGGCGGGCGGCCTTGGCCCGGGCCTTCGCCGAGCAGCCGGACGTGCTCCTGCTGGACGAGCCGACCAACCACCTCGACATCTTCGCCATCCAGACCCTGGAGGCCGAGCTGCGCGCCAGCCGCTGCGCCGCTCTGATCGTCAGCCACGACCGGGCTTTTCTGGAGAGCGTGACCCAGCGCTGCTTCTGGCTTGAGGACCGCAAGCTCTGGCGGCTGGACAAGGGCTTCGCCGCCTTCGACGACTGGTCCGAGAAGATCGCCGCCGACCAGGCCGAGGAGCTGCGGCGCCTGTCCAAGACCATCGAGCGCGAGACCTGGTGGGCCCAGCGCTCGATCACCGCCCGCCGCAGCCGCAACGAGGGCCGCTATCGCGATCTCGCCAACCTGCGCGCGCGGAAGGCCGAGATCCTGAAGGGCCAGGCCGGGACGCTGGCCCTGTCGATCGATTCCGGCCAGACCTCCGGCCAGCGGGTCGCCGAGGCCAAGGGCATCGCCAAGGCGTTTGGCGACAAAACCCTGCTCAAGGGCTTCTCCACCCGCATCCAGCGCGGCGACCGGGTGG
The DNA here is from genome assembly GCF_018135625.1 of Phenylobacterium montanum. Taxonomy (NCBI): domain Bacteria; kingdom Pseudomonadati; phylum Pseudomonadota; class Alphaproteobacteria; order Caulobacterales; family Caulobacteraceae; genus Poindextera; species Poindextera montana. The sequence continues at coordinate 3,002,677 of NZ_CP073078.1, read as the reverse complement.
CGATCGTCGGCCCCAACGGCGCCGGCAAGACCACGCTGGTCAAGCTCCTGCTGGGCGAGATCCAGCCCGACGCCGGCGAGGTCAAGCTGGGGACCAACCTGCAGATCGCCTATGTCGACCAGTCCCGCGCCCAGCTGAAGGAGGGCGCCAGCCTTTGGGACGCCCTGGCCCCCGACGGCGGCGACCAGATCATGGTCCAGGGCCGGCCCAAGCATGTGGCCGCCTACGCCAAGGAGTTCCTGTTCGACGAGCGCCAGCTGCGCCAGCCGGTCGCCAGCCTCTCGGGCGGCGAGCGCAACCGGCTCTTGCTGGCCAAGGCCCTGGCCCAGCCGGCCAACCTGATGATCCTGGACGAGCCGACCAACGACCTGGACATGGACACGCTCGACCTGCTGGAAGAGGTGCTGGCCGATTTCGACGGCACCCTGATCCTGGTCAGCCACGACCGCGACTTCATCGACCGCCTGGCCACCTCGACCATCGCCCTGAACGGCCACGGCCAGGTCGCCGAGACGCCGGGCGGCTGGAAGGACTTCGTCGCCCAGAACCCCGACTTCTTCGACAAGCCGCACGTGACGGCGCCGCCCAAGCCGGCGGCCCGGGCCCTGGCGCCGGAAAAGCGCAAGTCCAAGCTGTCCTACAAGGACCAGCGGCGGCTGGAGGAGCTGGACGGGTTGATGCCGCGCCTGACCGGCGAGATCGCCGCCATGGAGGAGCGGCTGCACGACGCGACCCTTTATGCCCGCGATCCCAAGGGGTTCGAACGGTTGATGGCGGCCCTCGACGCCGTCCGCGCGACGCTCGCCGCCGCCGAGGAGGAGTGGCTGGAACTGGAGGAGAAGAAGGAGGCGCTGGCCGCCGGCTGAGATTCTTCTCAGGGACAGAAGGGCTGGGCCGCTTGCGAAATCCGCTTCGCCGCTTAGGTTGAGCTCCGGACCGGCGGGAAGGGGTGTTACTTGAAAAGCTTGCAATTGGCGGCGGCCGCGGTCGCTGCGTTGGTGCTGTCGGCCTGTTCGCCGGCCAAGGCGCCCGACCAGGCGGCGTCGGGCGGCCTGACCCCCATCAAGTTCGCCACCGACTGGCGCGCCGAGGCCGAGCATGGCGGCTTTTACGAGGCCCTGGCCACCGGCGAGTACAAGAAGCGCGGCCTGGACGTGACCATCATCCAGGGCGGGCCGGCGGTGAACGTGCCTCAGCTCTTGGCTACGGGCGCCATCGACATGGGCGTCGGCTCCAACAGCTTCATCGTCATGAACATGGCCAACCAGCACGTGCCGGTGAAGGCGGTGATGGCGGCGATGCAGAGCGATCCCCAGGTGCTGATCGCCCATTCCGGTCAGGGCATCCACAGCATCGCCGACATGAAGGGCCGGCCGATCATGCTGGCGGACGCTTCGATCACCGCCTTCTGGATCTGGCTGAAGGCCAAGTACCATTTCACCGACGACCAGGTGCGCAAGTACACCTTCTCCGACGCCCCATTCCTGGCCGACAGGAAGGCGATCCAGGAGGGCTATCTGACCAGCGAGCCCTATACGATCGAGAAGGCCGGCCATGAAAAGCCCGCCGTGTTCCTGCTGGCCGACGAGGGCTATCCCGGCTATGCGGCCATGGTCCTGGTCAATGACAGCCTGATCACGGCCAAGCCCCAGGTGGTGAAGGCCTTTGTCGACGCCACCGCGGCGGGCTGGAAGGCCTATCTCTATGGCGATCCCAAGCCGGCCGACGCCCTGATCCTGAAGGACAATCCGGAAATGACCCAGGACGTGCTGGACCAGGCCCGGGCCAAGATGCGCGAGAAGGGGATCGTGCTGTCGGGCGACGCGGCGGCGCAAGGCGTGGGCGCCATGACCGACGCCCGCTGGAAGGCCTTCTTCGACGTGGCCGCCAGCCAGGGCGTCTATCCCAAGTCCATGGACTACAAGAGCGCCTACACGCTCCAGTTCCTGCCCACAGGCGCGAAATAGGGGTGCCCGAAGCTCCCATAGCCGCGCTTCGCGCCGTCGAGGTCGACTATGCCCGCGGCCCGGCGCTGGGGCCGTTCGACCTGGAGCTGGCGCCGGGCGAGATCGTGGCCCTGGTCGGCCCGTCAGGCTGCGGCAAGTCCACCGCCCTGCGGCTTCTGGCCGGGCTGGAAGCCCCGACCCGCGGGGAGGCGGTGCGCGCCTCGGGCCGCGGCGAGACGGCGGTGGTGTTCCAGGCCCCGACCCTGATGCCCTGGGCCAGCGCCCTTTCCAACGTCGCCCTGCCCCTGACCCTGGCCGGCGAGGGCAAGGCCGAGGCCCGGTCCCGCGCCGCCGAGGCCCTGGCGCGGGTGGGGCTGAAGGGCGCGGAAGCAGCCAAGCCGGCGCAGCTCTCCGGCGGCATGGCCATGCGGGTCTCGCTCGCCCGGGCGCTGGTGACCAGCCCGCGGCTCCTGCTGCTCGACGAGCCCTTCGCGGCCCTGGACGAGATCACCCGCCGCGCCCTGGCCGAGGATGTGCACCGGCTGTGGGACGCGACCCGGCCGGCGATCGTCTTCGTCACCCACAATGTCGAGGAGGCGGTGTTCATGGCCTCGCGCATCATCGTCATGACCTCCGGCCCCGGCCGCTCGGCCGGCGAGCGGCGGATCGAGGCGTCGCTGCCCAGGCCCGATCACTTCCGCACCGCGCCCGCCTTCCGCGAGGCGGCGGAGGAGGTTTCGGGCTTGCTGCATCAGGCGATGGCCCGATCATGAGGCGCGCGCTCGACATCCTGGCGCCTCTGGCGCTGATCGCGGTGCTGCTTGGCGTCTGGGAGATCGCCTGCCGCAGCCTCGGCGTTCCCAGCTATCGGCTGCCGCCGCCGTCCGAGATCGGTTCGGCCACGGCCCAGAACCTGCCGCTGCTGCTGTCGGCCGCCTGGAACACCCTGGCCATGGCCCTGACGGCCCTGGCCTTCGCCAGCCTGATCGCCTGCGGCCTCGCCCTCGTGGTCGCGCTCAATCCGCTGATCGAGCGGGCGGTGCAGCCCCTGGCCACCACCCTGCAGGTGACGCCGATCGTGGCCATCGCGCCCCTGGTGGTGATCTGGGCCGGCCTCGAACACCCCGAGCGGGCGGTAGTCACCCTGGCCTTGATCGTCGCCTTCTTCCCGATCTTCTCCGGCGCCGTCACCGGGCTGAAGGCCGTCGATCCCGACCTGGAACGGTTGTTCGACCTCTATGGCGCGAGCCGCTTGCAGAAGCTCGTGCGCCTGCGCCTGCCCTCGGCCGTGCCCTTCCTCCTGGAGGGACACAAGGTCGCAGCCGGCCTAGCCCTGGTCGGCGCAGTGGTGGCCGAGTTCGTGGCCGGCACCGGGGGCGCTCAGGGCCTGGCCTGGCGGATTCTGGAGGCCGAACACCGGCTGGAGACGGCCAAGATGTTCGGCGCCCTGCTCGTGCTGGCTCTGATGGGGGTCGTGCTCTACGCCGCCCTGCAGTCCGCGGAGCGCGTGATCTTGCGCCAATGGCGCGGACGTTAGGCCAAGGTTAAGCCGCGACCGGTAGAGGGTTAGGAACCCGGTATCCCTGGACCCCGCATGCCCGTTCGCCCCGTCATCGCCCTGCTCGTCGCGCCCGTTCTGGCGCTGAGCGCGGCTGGCGGAGCGCTGGCCGGCCAGGACCGCTACGGCCCCTCGATGCGCCCCGAATCTGGCGCCGACCAGGCGCCGGCGCCGACCACTTATCTGACCTGGCCTGGCAAGGCGCCCGTCGCGGCGCGCCCCGCGGCCGAGCCTCGCCCCCTGCCGTCCAGCATCTACGCGCCGCCGCCCGCGCTCGGCCTGCGCCCCGCTGAAAGCCCGTCGGCTTACGCGCCGCAAAAGCCGGCGCCGGTGCGGACCGCCTCGGCGGCGCTCCATCCGAGGCCTGCGCCCGTCGCCAAGCCTGCGCCGCCCCCCGCCCAGCCGGCGGCGCCTGTGCAGCCCACGCCGGCGGCGGTCGCCGCAAACAGTGCGATGCCGGCGCATTTCTACTCCGTGCAGCGCGAGTTCGGCCTCAAGCCGGACCCGATCCCGCTGCCCAACCAGTTCTTCGCCGACGGCTCGAGCAACGACCTGGCTGGGCCGCCGCCTCCGCCGCCGCCCCACCTGATCCCGGGGCAAAGCGCCTCTTCCGCCGCCAATGTCCAACGCGCCCAGATGGCCGCCGATATGGCCGAGGGCGACGCGCCGCCGAGCAATTGACCATGAACGCGCGCTCGAAACTGCACGATCTGATCGAACTGGCGCAGGAGCCGTCCAGCGAACGGCGCCGCGAGCTGCTGCGCGAGGTCACCGACATGTTCTTCGTCGGCGCCGACCCGGCCCAGCCCAGCCAGATGGCCCTGTTCGACCAGGTGATGACCCAGCTCACCGGCGAGATGGAGGCCGAGGTCCGCGCCGAACTGGCCGGCCGCATGGCCGACCACGAGCACGCCCCCCGCGGCCTGATGCGCACCCTGGCGCAGGACGAGATCGCCGTGGCCGAGCCGGTGCTGGCCCGCTCGTCAGTGCTGACCGATTCCGACCTGATCCTGGTGGCCAAGACCCAGGGCCAGGGGCACCTGACCGCCCTGTCGCGCCGCAGCCACGTGCCCGAGGCGGTATCCGACGTGATCGTCGAGCGCGGCGACGACCGCACCCTGGACGCCCTGCTGCGCAACGAGGGCGCGGTGCTGTCACGCTCGGCCCACGAGACCGCGGTCGACCGGGCCAGCGCCAATCCCGGGCTGCACGAGGCGGTGGTTCAGCGCCAGGCCCTGCCGGCGGACCTGCTCAACGAGATGTATTTCGTGGTCGAGGCCAAGCTGCGCGACGAGATCATGCGCCGCAACGCCGAGATGGACCCGGCCGAGCTGAACGCCGCCCTGGAGGCCGGCCGCAAGAACGTCGCCACCCGCGACGGCGCCCTGCCGCCGGACTTCGCTGCGGCCGAGAAGTCGGTCAAGGCCATGATCGCCGGCGGCGGCATCGCGCCCCAGACCCTGGCGGCCTTCCTGCGCAACGGCGAGACCACCAAGTTCCTGGTGGCCCTGGCCGAGCAGGCGGATATCGACTTCCACACCGCCCGGCGCATCCTGGACCGGCGGGAGCTGGACGCCCTGGCCATCGTCTGCAAGGCGGCCAATTTCGACCGCCCTCTGTTCCTGACCTTCGCCGTCCTGGTGCTCGGCCCCGAGGCCGACGCCATGGGCCGGGCGCGCGAATACGGCCAGCTCTATACCGACCTGCCGCGCGAGGCCGCCAACCGGACCTTGCGGTTCTGGCGCATGCGCCGCAACAGCGGCGACCTGGCGGCCTGAAACCGATCAGTGCTGCGTCTGCAGCTGCTCCAGCCGGCGTTGGGTGGTGTCGGCCAGGCTTCTCAGGCCATGCTCGCCGAACACGTCCAGGGCCGCAGTCAGGGCCAGGGCGCTGGCGGCGCGTTCGCCACGGTCGCGGCCGGTGACCCCGACCCGGGCCTGGTAGAGCCGGGCGAAGTTCAGTTGCCGCACCGCCCAGCCCACCGGATCGCGCACGGCGTTCGATGAGGCCAGCTCATGGCGCAGCGCCGCCTCGGCCTCGTCCAGGCCCTGGACGTCGCAGGCGATCTCGGCCCGCCGCGCCAGGCAAACCGCCCGATGATAGACGGCGTTGGCCCGCTCCAGCAGGGAAGACTGATCGCCCAGCACCATCAGGGCGCGGTCGTAGCAGCCGACGGCCTGATCGAAGGCGCGGTCGCTGTCGGCCGCCTCGCCCAGGATCTCCAGAGCCGTGGCCAGGGTCTGCTGGCCGTGCGCCCAGTCCAGCGGGCTGTGGTCCGAGGAGATGTGGTCCAGCGCCTCGGCCAGGTCGGCGATGGCGGCGGCGATCTCGGTGATGTCGCCCTCCATCTCGGCCAGGCCCGCGCGGGCGCCGCCGCGCAGCATGGCCGCGCGCGCCCAGCTCAGCGGCTCGTAAGCCGGGTCCAGGGTGTCGAGGTCGTAGTTCAGCCCGGCCAGGGCTTGGCGCAACAGGCTTGGCTCCTTCAGCCGCAGGCCGGCGGCGGCCAGGAGGTCGGCGCGGCAGCGGCGGGCCTCGGCCAGGGCCAGGCGGGTCTCGGCATGGCGGCGGCCATGGGCGCGCAGGGCGCTGAGCGGACCCTCGAAGCGATAGGCCAGGCCCAGCACGGCCTCGGCGTCGCCGGCCCCCATCAAGCCGCGGGCCTCGATCACCAGCCGGCCCAGGTCGGCCAGGGCCGCGCCCATGCCGCCGCCTGCGGCGATGCGGGCCTCGGTGAAGGCGAAGTCGGCGGCGGCGTTCAGTCCGTCGTCGCCGAACAGCTCGGCGCCGATCAGAGCGCAGCGGCCCTGTTCGCAGCGCGCCAGGGCCCAATGGCGCGGCCGCTCCATCTGGCCGAAGCTTTCGGCGGCCTTCTCTGCCAGGGAGGCGGCCTTGCGCAGGGCGGCGGGATCACCAGTGCGGCGCGCCAGCTCGCGCCAGACCCCGGCGGCTTCGAGGGTGCGCAGGGCCGGGTCCTTGGCGCTGATGCGGCCCGCGGCGACCACCGCCGAACGGGCCTCGGCCCGCAGCATGGTCAGGTCCAGAAGCTCCAGCAGAGATCCGTCGCCGCCGGTCATGCCATCGACGGGGCCGTCGGACCGGAAGAGGCGCTTCAACTCGCGGCCGAACTCAAACATGGATGACGCCCCTCGAGGGAAAACGTGCCACCCCGGAACAGATCACCCGGGTTCGGTCATCCATGAGCAAACCCGGAGCCGCCGTACTTAACAAGTGGTTAACGCCCAAAATGACGCGCCCGGCGCCGATTTGCTGTGAATCGCGCGGGGATAGGCCGCGGTCAGGCGAACAACGCGGCGCGCTCGGTTTCGTTCAGCGGCCGGAACTGGCCAGGCGCAAGACTTTGCGGCAGGCCGAGCGCGCCGATTCTGTCGCGGTGCAGGGCGACGACATGATTGTCCAACGCGGCGAACATGCGCCGAACCTGATGGTAGCGGCCCTCGGTGATGGTGAGCCAGGCCTCCCTCGGTCCCAGAATCTCCAGCACAGCGGGCCGCAAGGGCGTGGTCTCACCCTCCAGCATCATCGTCCCGCCGGCGAACACGTCGGCCTCATGTCCCCGCAAGGGACGGTCCAGCTGGACCCGGTAGCGCTTCTCGATGTGCGCCTTGGGCGAGATCACCCGGTGCAGGAAGCCGCCGTCGTCGGTCAGCAGCAGAAGGCCCGAGGTGTCCGCATCCAGCCGGCCGATGGTCGAGATCGCCGGGTTGCGCCGACGCCAGCGCTCCGGCAGCAATTCATAGACGTTGCGCCCGGCCTCCTTGTGCGAGCAGACCACGCCGAGGGGCTTGTGCATGACCAGGGTGAAGGGCGGCGGCGGGTCGAGCGGCCGGCCGGCCACGGTCATCCGCTCCGGCAGGTCCGGCGTGATCGCCAGCCTCTGGCCCCCGTCGCCCAGCGCGGCGCCGTCCAGCACCACCTCACCGGCGTCGATGCGGCTCTGCACCTCGCGCCGCGAGCCATAGCCGAGATTGGCCAGCAACCGGTCGAGGCGCATGGTGGGCGCCTTGCTCACTTTCTGGCCTCGAACAGCTTGTAGCCCGCGCCCTGGCCGAGGGGCGTGACCGCGCTGAAGCACTCGGCCAGCACCGCCTCGTAGGGCATGCCGATATTGGCCACCAGGCGGCAGACCCCGCCGCGCCTGAGGGCTGCGGCGGCGCGGCGGATGAAGGTCTGGCCGAGGCTGCGGTCCTCCGCCCCGGCCATGTGGAAGGGCGGGTTCATGACCACGAAGTCGAGGTCGGCCAGGCCCGGCGGCGGGGTCCTGAGGTCGTGCTGCAGAAAGGTCACGCGCGGATCATCGACGTTGCGCCGGGCCGCGGCGATCGCGCGGGCGTCGATATCGATCAGGGCCAGGCCGGTCACCGCCGGCGAGGCCAAGACCTTCAGCGCCAGCACCCCCACGCCGCAGCCGAAGTCGGCCCCGCGGCCTGACAGGCTCCCGGCATGGCTCAACAGCAGGGCCGTGCCCGGATCGACCCGGTCCCAGCTGAACACCCCGGGCTGCGACCACAGGCCGAGCTGCTTGGCGATCTGCCGCCCGCCCTCGGCGATGGCGGCGTCGAGGCCGGTCGGCGTGGGCGGGCGCCGGACCTGGCAGATGCGGTGATGCCGCTTGGCCGTTTCGATCACCGCACAGCCGAAGCCTTCCAGCTCCTTCTTCAGGCGCGAGCCGCCGCGGTCCTTGGGGGCCAGGGCGACCAATTCGCCGCCGTCCTGCAACGCGCGCAAGGCGTGGGCCAGGACGTAGCGCCGCTCCAGCACGCCGGGCGGCGCGAGGACGACGGCCCGGGTAAGGCTGGCGGTGGCCAGGTCTTCGATGGGGCCTCGGCCGGGGTGCAGCGGCGAGAGCCGCACGGCGTCGGCGCCGTAGTCGGCCAGTTCGAGCGGCGGGTCGCCATAGACGGCCTCCACCTTCACCCCCGCTCCTTGGTGCGCTCGAAACTCAGCTTGGGGAACCGCTCCGAGACATAGCCGATTTCCCAGGCCGACTTGGCCAGGAACACGGCCTGGCCGTCGATGTCCTCGGCCATGGCGGTGCGGTGCTTGGAGCCGAAGTCCTCGATATCGGCGTCGGACCCCGACAGCCAGCGGGCCTCCGCGTAGGGCGCGGCCTCGAAGATCACGTCCAGATCGTATTCGCCCGACAGCCGGTCGGCCATGACCTCGAACTGCAGTTGGCCCACCGCCCCGACGATAAAGTCCGAGCCGATGATCGGGCGGAACAGCTGGGTCACGCCCTCCTCGGCCAGGCCCTCCAGGGCCTTCTTCAGGTGCTTGGCCTTCAAGGGGTCCTTGACCCGCACCCGGCGCAGGATTTCGGGGGCGAAGTTCGGCAGGCCGGCGAAGCGCAGGGCGCCGGTCTCCGACAGGCTGTCGCCGACGCGCAAGACCCCGTGGTTGGGAATGCCGATCACGTCGCCAGCATAGGCCTCCTCGGCCAGCTCGCGGTCCGAGGCGAAGAACATGATCGGCGAATTGACCGACAGCTGGCGGCCGGTGTTCTGCACCTTGAGCTTCATGCCGCGTTTGAACTCGCCCGAGCACAGGCGAAGGAAGGCGATCCGGTCGCGGTGGTTGGGGTCCATGTTGGCCTGGACCTTGAACACGAAGCCGGTGACCTCCGCATCGCCCGGCGCGACATGGGTCTCGTCGCCCGCCCGCGTCGCCTTGACCGCCTTGGGCGGCGGGGCGTAGGCGCCCAGGCCCTCCAGCAGTTGATTGACCCCGAAATGGCGCAGGGCCGAGCCGAAGAAGATCGGCGTCATGTGCCCTTCCAGGAAGGACTGCGGGTCGAAAGGCTTGGCCGCCTCCTGCACCAGCATGGCGCCCTCCTCCAGCTCGCCCAGCTCGTCGGGGTCGAGGTGGGTGGAAATGGCGTTGGACTTCAGCGCCACCGGATCGGGATGGCCCTCTTCGTCGGTGGAGGACTTGCGCGCATAGGGCAGGAACTGCTGGCGGCGCAGGTCCAGGACCCCCTTGAACCGTCCGCCCGAGCCGGCCGGCCAGTAGAGCGGCGCGGGGTCCAAGGCCAGCTTGGAGGCGATCTCGTCGATCAGCTCGAACGGGTCCAGGGCCTCGCGGTCCATCTTGTTGATGAAGGTGATGATCGGGATGTCGCGCAGGCGGCAGACCTCGAACAGCTTCAGGGTCTGGGGCTCGATGCCCTTGGCCGCGTCCAGCACCATCACCGCCGCGTCGGCCGCGGTCAGGGTGCGGTAGGTGTCTTCGGAAAAGTCCTCGTGGCCCGGCGTGTCCAGGAGATTGAACATCAGCCCGGCGTGGTCGAAGGTCATGACGCTGGCCGAGACCGAGATGCCGCGCTCGCGCTCGATCTTCATCCAGTCCGACCGCGTGCGCCGCTGCTCGCCGCGCGCCCGCACGGCGCCGGCGGCCCGGATCGCCCCGCCGGTCAGGAGCAGGTTTTCGGTCAAGGTGGTCTTGCCCGCGTCCGGGTGCGAGATGATGGCGAAGGTGCGCCGGCGCGCAGCCTCGGCGGCGGGGGTGTGGATGCTCATGGGGCGCCGCGATAGCGGTTGCGGCCGCGTCTGTCACCTGGGCGTTTCTGGAGGGCCGCGATCTCGGGCGCGGGTTTGATTGTTGAGACCGCTTGAGCGGGATCAAGGCGCCGGAACGCGACGCCGCCCATGGTCGACGCCATCGCACGGGAGGCGCCCGATGGATCAGGCTATGACCCAGAAGATCGTTTCGCTGCTCGACGAGCACCGGACCATGAGGATCGCCACGCTGAGGCCGGACGGCTGGCCGCAGACCACCAGCGTGGGCTACGCCAACGATGGCCTCACCCTCTATTTCCTCTGCGCCAAGGACAGCCAGAAGGCGGCCAACCTGGCGCACGACGACCGGGTGTCCCTGGCCATAGACGACGATCCCGCCCAGGTGATGCGGATCAAGGGCGTGTCGATGGCGGCGCATGCCCGCCGGGTGACGGACGAGGCCGAAGGGGCCAAGGCCATCGCCCTGCTGTTTGCGCGCTATCCGGCGCAGGAGGGGGTGACCTTCGCCCTGCCGTCACCGGCCGACGTGGCGATCTTCCGGGTGACCCCGACGGTGGTCTCCATGCTCGACTACGCCCTGGGCTTCGCGCACACGGATCTCGTCGCCTGCGAGCCGCCGGCAGCGGCGGCTTGACCCGCCGCATCCTTGGCGGGGCCTGCGCCTATTTCGCAGTGGTGTTCGCCGCCGGGTTCCTGCTGGGAACGATCCGCACGCTCTTGGTCGCGCCGGTCTTCGGCGAATTGGCCGCCGTGCTCGTCGAGGCGCCGATCATGCTGATACTGTCCTGGCGGGCGTGCGGCTGGACGCTGCGGGCCTGGGATGTCGAGGGTCGCCGGGCCGGCCTCGCCATGGGAGCGGTTGCTTTCGTCCTGCTGATGGCGGCCGAACTGGTCCTGTCCGTCCTTGTCTTCGGCCGCTCGCCGGCCGAGCACTTAAGCGCCTATGCGGCGCCGGCGGGGGCCTTGGGGCTGACGGCCCAGATACTGTTCGGCTTTTTCCCGTTGCTGAGGTCCGGTGGAGGGCGCCGCGCCTTCAGCTCTGGTCCGTCAGCAGCTTCTTCTCCGCCTTGGTCTGGCTTTCGCTAGCGGCGCGGTCGACGCCGGCGGCGGTGATGGCGAAGGTGCCGTTCTCGGTCCTGGAGATCCAGCCCTTTTCCTTCATGTACCAGAGATTGAACTCCAGATGCTCGATGGGGCAACCCAGGATCTGGCCCAGTTCGCCGTCGCCCATGCCCGGATCTTTGCTGTCCTTGCGGCGCTTGGCGTAGAACAGCGACAAGAGCTGGGCCTGAATGTCGATGTCGCGGACGACGCCGTCTCCGCTGCTGGCCTCTTCGGCGAGCTCGAAGCGAAAATTCGAGTGGTTCCTGTATTCCAGATCGTATTGGACGCGGCGCTCCGGGTCCCTGAGCGTCTTGTGCGCCTCCAGGATCAGGTCGAAGCGGTCGCGGTCCGCGGTGGCCTGGTTGTCGGGGTGATAGCGGCGAGCCAGATAGCGGAACATCCGCTCGACAGTTTCCGAATTCGCGTTCGGGCTGATCTCCAATATTTCATAATAGTCAATAAAGTCGGAATCTTCCATTTCTTTACAATATCCAACCCTAATTCGGATTTCCGCGGAGAATCAATCTGGTCCTGGTCGGCGAAAAGCGCAACTGATTGCAACTGGCCGCTGTGCTGATCGAAGCAGGTCTTCGGGGCCTCCCGGCCTTTTCTACTCGACCGCCTCCACCAGGAAGTGCCGCCCGAGGGTGTCCTCGATCTCGACCACCCACAGGTCGGGGTCTATGCGGCGCGCGCGCTCGATGTAGCCGTCCAGTTCGTCCTCTTCGCGCTCGGGCAGCGGCTGCATCCAGACCCGCTCGCCGTCGCCGCGGGTGGCCTCGGCATAGAGCCGGGCCGAGCCGTCGCGCAGGTTGACGGCCTTGACCAGCACGGCGCCGGCGCGATTGTCGCCCTTCTTCGCCACCACGGCGAAGGCGCCGCCCTGCTCGGCGCGGCGGATCAGGGCGCCGACCCAGATGTCGGTCGAAAGCAGCACGAAATCGGCCTCTCGCTAACGGGGTTGAAAGGGGCGACAGCCTAGTCTCGCTGCGCTGAAGGTCTAGAAGAGATCGCCCTCGCCATGTCTTGCCGCCGCGCCGCAGCGCCGTGGCGGCCGATGCGCCGCCGCCTGATCGCCGCTGCAGCGGCCGCCGTCGCCGTCATGGCCGCGGGCGCGGCCTGCGCCTCGCCCACAGACCTCTATTTCGAGCGCAATGTGATGAGCGCCGCCGGCCAGCGCTGCGGCCTGTTCTCGCCCGAGCTGGCGGCGGCCCTGGATTCGGCTGCGGCCCAGGCGCGGGGCGCGGCCCTGCGCGCCGGAGCCAGCGAACAGAGCCTGGCCGTCCTGCGTCAGCGCGCTGTCGCCCGCGCAGCCGGCGTCGCCTGTGGCTCCAAGGACATGAACGCCGCCGCCGCCCGGGTGCGGGCCGCGTTCGACGGCTATGCCCATCTGCAGAAGATGAATTTTCCGGGCGACCTGTCGGACTGGACCGCCCAGCGCAGCCAGGCCCAGCGGACCATGGTCTGGCGCCTTGCCCAGACCAGCCGCTTCGGCGCCGATTCGATGAGCTTTGGCCTGGCCGGGCAGGGGGGCGCCAGCGCCCTCGTCGCCGCCGTCAGTTTCGCCGACGGGGCCCAGCCCTACGCCGCGCGCCTGGTGCTGCGCGACGTGACCCGCGCCAGCCAGCCGTGCCTGGGCCAGGCGGGGCAGGGGCTTGTCGCCCGCATGCCGCTTGCGGGCGCCCGCACCGCCTATCTGGCCGAGGCGCGCGATGCGGCGCCTTCGAGCCTGTTGCCGTATGGCGCGCGCACGGGCCTCGTGTTCCGTTTCCCGCACGCCGCGGCCGACGCCCTGGCAGGGCTCGACCCGCGCGAGGCGGTGGCGGTGGAGTTCGTGTTCCAGGGCCGGGTGGGCGATATGGTGCGCACCGCCTATGTGGAGGTCGGGGATTTCGCGGCCGGCCGCGCCTTCCTGGCCGCCGCTCAGCGCTGAGGCTTGAAGGGGATCACCTGGGCGCCGCCCGGGTCGCTGTCCTCGGCCCCGAAGATCGGCGCCCCGGCGCCCGCCAGCTCCGCCGCGGCGGCCGCCGGATCCACGCCAGCCCGGGTCAGCACCGGCATGCGCACGGTCACCGCGGTGCCTTCGCCCAGCTGGCTCTCGATCGACATCTCGCCGCCGTGCAGCTCGGCGAAGGCGCGCACCAGCGATAGGCCCAGGCCCGTGCCCTTGGCCTGCTGGCCGGCGTCGCCCGCCTGCTCGAAGGGCCGGCCCAGCCGCTCCAGGTCGGCGCGGGCGATGCCGACGCCGGTGTCGGTCACAGTCAGCTCCAGGGCGCCCGCCAGCCGGCTCAGGGTCACGGTGACCAGGCCGCCGCGCGGGGTGAACTTCAGGGCGTTGGAGATCAGGTTCAGGCCGATCTGCTTGATCGCCCGCCGGTCGGCGTCGACCTCGATGGCGTCGGACGGCAGCACGCCGCGCAGCTTGACCCCGACATCGTCGGCCTGCACCCGCATCAGCCTCAGGGCCGCGGCCACCGGCTCGCGCGCGTCCAGCCGCTCGATGTGCAGCTCGTAGCGGGCGGCCTCGATCTTGGACATGTCCAGGACGTCGTTGATCAGGTCCAAAAGGTGCGAGCCGGCGTCGTGGATCAGATCGGCGTATTCCACGTACTTGCCGGGCAGGGCGCCGAACAGGCGCGCGCGCATGATGTCGGAAAAGCCCATGATCGCGTTGAGCGGCGTTCTCAGTTCGTGGCTCATATTGGCCAGGAAGCGCGATTTGCCGATGTTCAGCGACTCTGCGTCCTGCCGGGCCCGTTCCAGGCCGGCCAGGTGCTCGCGCTGGGCGGTGACATCGCGCAGCACCGCCACAACGCCCGAGCCGGCCAGCTCGCGCGCCTCCAGGCTCAGCCACACGCGCTCGGCGCCGGCCATCGGGAAGGTGATCTCGCCGCCGCGGCGATCCGCGGCCTCGGACAGCACGAACAGCACGTCCGGCCAATGGGCCGGATCGACCAGGGAGGCCAGGCCCTCGCGGCGCAGCTGGCCGAGCGAGATGGCGGCGGGCGCCTCGCCATAGGCGGCGCTGACCTTGCCGGCGGTGTTCAGCCACAGCACCAGCTGCGGCTGGCTGGAGAGGATCGCTTCCAGGGCGTGGCGGCCGATGATCTCGGACTCCAGGCCGCGGGCGCTGCGGCGCCGATCCAGCATGATGCCGCCGCCCAGGCCGAACAGTACGCTGGCCAGGCCGAACAGGCCCAGGCTGAAGCCGATCGACAGGGGCGGCGTCGGCGCGGCCAGGCCCATGACCTGCACCAGGGCGTTCAAGGCCAGGGTCAGGACGCTGAGCGCTGCGCCCTGGGCGACGCGGCGCGGGCCGCCGAGGGCGATGGCCGCGGCGAGGGGCATCAGGCCCCAGACCCCCAGCGGCCCGGTCAGGCCGCCCGAAAGGCCGGCGGCGGAACAGGCTCCCATCGCCCACAGGATCAGCAGGGGAAAGCGCGCCGGCCGCTCGGTCAGGCGCATCAGCATCAGCGCGCCCAGGGCTGGCAGGCTGCCGGCGACAAGGGCCAGGACCAGGTTCCCCGGCGCCCGCGCGGCGACCAGCAGCACGATCGACTCCGCCGCGGCCGCGCCGGTCCAGCCGGCGTGCCACCACAGGATGTCGCGCAGCTCCGCCGCGCCCAGCTGTCCTGGGATTCGGGGCCTGGTCTCGCCCGTCATGGTCTCGCCAGTCATGGCAGCGGCCTGGACATGATCACCTCATGGCCAAGGTAGCCCCTGGCCTTCGGTCTTGCGAGCCCGCTCGCGCCGCGAGCGACGATCAGGCGGGCGCCGCATGGGGATATTGGCCGAAATTTGTGAATTAACAGTGTATTAATACCAAGGCTCCCCGTTGTCGCACCCCAAAAGCCCGCAGGCGCATTGCTCCCGGCCGCAATGGCCCCTAAATCCGCGCCGATGGACACCATTTCACAGGAACTCGACGATCTGGCCGGCGAGTTCGACATGCTGGGCTCGGCCGACGACCCGCGGGACTGGGAAGAGCGGTACCGCTATGTGATCGAGCTCGGGCGCACGCTGGACCCCCTGGCCGAGGCGGAACGCACCGACGCCAACAAGGTTCGCGGCTGCGCGAGCCAGGTCTGGCTGGTCACGGCGCGCGAGCCGGACGGGCGGCTGTCGTTCCGCGGCGATTCCGACGCCCACATCGTCAGCGGCCTGATCGCCATCCTGCTGCGGCTCTATTCAGGGCGCGCCCCGGCCGAGATCCTCGGCTTCGACGCCAAGGCGGCCTTCCAGCGCCTGGGCCTGGCCGGCGCCCTCTCGCAGCAGCGGTCGAACGGCCTGTTCTCGATGGTCGAGCGCATCCGGCGGGACGCCCAGGCGGCGCAAGCGGCGGCCTGAACCTAGCCGGCCTCAGTGGCGCTTGGCGTCGCCCATCACGCGGACCAGCATCGCTTCCAGTTCTTCCGGCTGGTAGGGCTTGGCCAGGGTCGGGGCCTGGGCGAAGTCCGGCGAAAGGCCGGCGCGGCCGTAGCCGGTGCAGAAGATGAACGGCACCCCCCGCAACCTCAGCCGCTCGGCCACCGGATAGACCTGCTCGCCGCCCAGGTTGATGTCCAGGATCGCCCCGTCGATCATCAGCCGCTCGTTGTCGGCCAGGGCCAGGCCCTTGGCCAGGGTGCCGGCCACGTCGACCACCACGCAGCCGAAGCTGTCCAGCATGTCCTCGATCATCAGGGCTATCATGGCCTCGTCCTCCACCACCAGGAGGCGCAGGCCGAAGAGGGTTGGCGACGGATCGGTCATGCCGCCATCCGCAGCTTGGGAGACAAGGGCATTCTCATCCGGCAGCATACTCCTTCCGGTGTGAAATCAAGATCGACCTTCCCGTCGAATTCCCGCGCAAGTCCTCGTTCGATGAAGCGCGAGCCGAACCCGCGCCGCTGCGGACGGACCACCGGCGGGCCGCCAGCTTCGCGCCAGGTGATCTCGATCAGGGACGGCTGGCGCGGATCGTCGGCGCTCCAGCGCACCGTCACCCGCCCTTTGGCGGCCGACAGGGCGCCGTACTTGGCGGCGTTGGTGGCCAGTTCGTGGAACGCCATGGCCAGCGTCACCGCCGCGTTCGGCCCCAGCCGCACGTCCGGCCCCTCCAGGTTCAGCACCCGCGCCTGATCCGAGGCGCTGACATAGGGCGACAGGGTCTGGCGCACCACGTCGGCCAGAGAGGCGCCCTCCCAGGATATCCGGCTCAGAAGGTCGTGCACCCGCGCCAGGGCGCCCAGCCGCGACAGGAACGCCGCCTCGAAGGTCTCGGCCGTGGCGGTGACCCGGCGGGTCTGCACGGCGATCGACTGCACCGTGGCCAGGGTGTTCTTCACCCGGTGGTTCAACTCGTCGACCAGCAGGCGCTGGCGCTCCTCGGCCTGCTTGCGCTGGGTTATGTCCAGCGAGACCCCGGCCAGGCGCGTGGCTGTCCCGCGCTCGTCATAGCTGGCCTGACCGCGCACCAGGATCCAGCGCGTGACCCCGTCGGGGGCGATGGTGCGGTATTCGCTCTCCAGGTCGCTCCCGTCGCGTACCGCCCTGTCCCGCGCCTGCAGCTTTTGGGCCCGGTCGTCAGGATGGATGTAGCGGTCCAGGTCCTCCTCCCGCGCCAGTGGCGCGCCGGGGCCCAGGCCGAAATTGGCGCGGAAGAACTCGGAGGCGGTCAGGGCGCCGGTCTCCAGGTCGATCGCCCAGCTGCCCATGCGGCCGGCGTCCAGGGCGAACTCCAGCTGCTGCTCCGTCTGGCGCAGGGCCGCGCGGCTCCTCTGGTCGGCCAGCTCCAGCTGGGCGGCCGCTTCCTGCTCGCGGGCCAGGCGCAGGGCATTTTCGGCGCGCGCCCGCTCCTCCATCTCGGTCTCGAGTTCGCTGTGCGCCTGCATCAGCCTGGCGTTGGCCCGGCCCAGCACCGCCACCAAGAGCGCGGCCATCACCACCAGCATGGCGATGCCGCCATAGCGCGCCGCGCGGCGGGTGAGGGGCTCCTGCACGGTCTCCAGCCAGATCGAGCCGAGGGCGGCGCTCCCCTGAGTCACCGGAGCCGAGACGACGATGCGATCAGGGCCCAGGGCCGGCGCGCCGAGCTGGTTGGCGGGCGGCGGCTTGGCCCCGTGGCTGTAGCCGGCCACCAGCTTTCCGTTCAGGCCATAGACCCCGGCGGCCTGGATATCCCGGTCGGCGGCCAGGGCGTCGACATATTCCTGCGCCAGCCGGGCGTCGTCGAAAGCCAGGGCCGCGCTGACGCTGGCGGCCAGGATGTGCGCCTGGACCGCGGCCTCGCGCAGCTTCTGGGCCCGGCTCTGGTTCTCGTTATAGACGGCCATGGCCAGGCCGATCAGCACCAGCGCCGCCGCGGCGCCGATCGCCGCCAGCGGCCTCAGGCCGCCCCTGCGCAGGCCGGGGGGCAGGATCATTGGCGCGCCCCCTCGCTGGAGGTGGCCGCCGCCAGGCTGAGCAGCTTGGCGCTGATGGCCACGTGGGCCGCGCTCGCCGCCGCCGCATCGATGGTGAAGCGCACGTGGCCGCCATGGACCACGAACTGCACGATCTGGCCGCTGAGGCCGCTGCTGGCCTCGGTCACGGTCAGCACCGGCGCGCCGCGCAGCCGGTTCAGGGCCGCTTCACCCGCCTGGCCGCGGGTCGGGCCGATATAGAGGATGTGGCACTCGGTGACGTCCTGCGCCGTCTGCAGGCGGCGGACGCGCACCGGATGATCGCCGACCTGATGACCCGCCACGGCCTGATCCAGGGTGGGGCCGAAGGGATCGTCTCCCAGCACGCAGACATAGAATGGGCTGGAGGGCCCGGCGAAGGCGGCGGCCGGCCAGTCGACGAAAGGCGTGAATTTGTAGAGGTAGGCGGCCTTGACCGCATATTCGAGCGTGTCGCCCTGGGCGGCGGCCGGCAAACCACCGACCGCAGCCGCCAGGGCGGTGGCGATGATCGCGACCGCGCGCCGGGCCAGGGTCAGCGGCGACATGGCGTCCTGGTGCGGATTCGCCGTCCGGCCCGCAACTGTTGCGCGACCAGATGGACCGTCCCGACCCGATCCTTGCCCCATCCTCGCCTCCAACGCCGGAGCGCGCCTATCCTTGCGCGGAAATGGGGCGGTCGGGAATAGCAAAGGCGCAGCATTGCAAGCTTGGATGGTTAATGCGATCCGATTGCGACAATCGGCGCCGCGCTCCGGTTCTGCGAATTCAATGGTTTTCGCACGCGCCGGCCCCGGCGCCGCACTTGGGCGGGGCTTGGTCATCAACGGGAAAATCTCCCGCGGGGCGCGGCGGTTGCACGGTAGCCGGTGAATTCGCGGGTCTGCGACGGGCCGCCGCAGCTTAGCCGCCTTCAGGCGGTCGCGGCGATCCGCCGCATCCGATCCTGGCGCAGGGCCTTCGGATCAGCCCAGCCCGGCGCGGACCTTCGCGCGCAGCTCGTCGATGGGGGCCAGGCCCCGGTCGGTGCGGAAGTGCCAGTAGGTCCAGCCGTTGCATGCCGGCGCGGCCTGGGCCATGGCCCCGACCTTGTGGATCGAGCCGGACAGCTCGCCCAGCACCAGGCTGCCGTCGGCGCGCACCCGCGCGACCCGCTCGCCCTTGGGGCAATAGAGTTTGTCGCCGGGGCGGAGCAGGCCCGCCTCGACGATCTGGCCGAAGGGGATGCGCGGCTCGGCGCGCTTGGAGCCCATCACGTCCAGCTCGCCGGGCGCGGCCGGGATCACCGCGGCGATGCGCTGGCGGGCCAGGGCTGCATAGTCGGCCTCGCGCTCGATGCCGATGAAATGCCGGCCCAGGCGCTTGGCTGCGGCCCCGGTGGTGCCGACGCCGAAGAAGGGGTCCAGCACCACGTCGCCCGGCTTGGAGGCGGCCAGGATCACCCGGTGCAGCAGGGCCTCGGGCTTCTGGGTCGGGTGCGCCTTCAGGCCCTCGGCGGTCTTGATGCGCTCCTCGCCGGTGCACAGCGGCAGGGTCCAGTCCGAGCGCATCTGCAGCTCGTCATTGGCCATCTTCATCGCGTCGTAATTGAAGGTGTAGCGCTTGCCGCCGCGCGACTTGGCCGCCCAGATCAGGGTCTCGTGCGCATTGGTGAAGCGCGTGCCCTTGAAGTTCGGCATCGGGTTGGACTTGCGCCAGATCACGTCGTTCAGGATCCAGAAGCCCAGGTCCTGCACCGCCACGCCGACGCGGAAGATGTTGTGATAGCTGCCGATCACCCAGATGGTGCCGTCGTCCTTCAGCACACGCCGGCATTCCTTCAGCCAGGCTCTGGTGAAGCTGTCATAGGCCTCGAAGCTGGCGAACTGGTCCCAATGGTCGTCGACCGCGTCGACCTTGGAATTGTCGGGCCTGAGGAGGTCGCCGCCGAGCTGCAGGTTATAGGGCGGGTCGGCGAAGACGAGGTCGACGCTCTTGTCGGGCAACCCGGCCAGGGCCTCCAGGCAGTCACCCTCGATGATCGTCTCGGGTCCGAACTTCATGCGCGCCCGCCAACTCTTTGAATCCAGGACTTGAATCCCGGACCCTTGACGCTTCGTGGTTAAGGCCGGCTTAAGCGCCGCCAGAAAGTCCCTGGCGCGCCTTGTCCAGCTCCTCGGAATAGCGCCTGAGGGCGTAGCTCTCGGTCAAGAGGCCGATCACCTTACGGTCCGGGGTGTCGTCGACCACGGCCAGGGCGTCGGCCTCGGCCTGTTCGAACTGGGTCATGGCCTGCTTGACGTTCATCTCGGGCGACAGGGGCAGGTCCGGCCAGCGGGCGATGTCGGCGGCGGTCTTGCGCGCGTCGTCGTTCGGGTGGTCGGCCGAGGCGAAGGCGTCGGCGGTCAGGGCTATGCCGAGGTAGCGCCCGTCGGAGTCGGTCACCACCACCCGTGAGTTCGAGCCCAGGGGGTGGCGGCGGCGGAATTCCTCCAGCTTGACGTGGCCCTCCACGGTCGGCGGCCCGCGCCGCATCATCTTGCCGACGGTCAGGGCGCGGACCCAGCCGACGTCGACGGCGCTGCGGATGGTTTCGCCGCGCAGGTGCAGCCGCCAGGTGGAGAAGGAATAGCCGAAGGTCTCGCGCACCACGAGGCTGGCCACCATGCAGGCGGCGATGACCACCGTGGTGACCCGGAAATCTCCCGTGGTCTCCAGCACCAGGAACGACATGGTCAGGGGGCCGCCGACCACCGACACCGCCAGGCTCGCCATGCCGACCAGCATGCAGATCGAGGGGTCCACCGGCAGGCTCGGCACGGCGACCGCGCAGATTGCGGCGAACAGCTTGCCGGACAGGGCGCCCAGGAACAGCGAGGCGAAGAACAGCCCCCCGCGAAAGCCCGAGCCCAGCGAGATCACCGAGGCCAGGATCTTCAGGCCGATCAGGCTGGCCAGCACCTCGATCGACAATTGGGCGGGGATATCGATGCGCAGGGCCCCGTGTCCGGCCGACAGCACCTGTGGGGTGATCAGGGCGAGGCCGCCCATGGCCGCGCCGCCGATGGCCGGCCGGATCACCGTCGGCAGCTTCAGCCCGTCCAGGGCCCGCTCCATCAGATAGACCGCGCGCATGATGACCACGCCGAGGCCGGCGCAGAGCATCCCTAAGCCGATCATCACCACATAGTCGGACAGCTGGGTCGGCGCGGCGGGCGACAGCGACAGGTGGTAGGTCACCGCCCGCACGGCGCGGGCGGTCAGCACCCCGCACAGGCTGGCGGCCAGGATGGGGGCGACATTGCCGATCGAATAGGCCCCGACGATCAGCTCGAAGGCGTAGAAGGCGCCGGTCAGGGGCGCGCCGAACGCCGCCCCGATGGCGCCCGCGGCGCCGCAGCCGACCAGGGTGCGCAGGTCGTTGCGCCGCAGCCGGGCGGCTATTCCCAGGCGCGAGGCCAGGCCCGCGCCGATCTGGGCGTAGCCGGCCTCCAGCCCCACCGAGGCGCCGCAGCCGTTGGACAATAGGGTCTGGAAAGTCACCCAGAGGCTGTCCCCCAGCGACATGCGCCCACCGTGCAGGGCGTTGGCCTCGACCGCGTCCACCGTCGGCGTCGACTTGCGCTGGTTGCGCAGCCAGGTCAGCAGCCCCAGGGCCAGCCCGCCTGCAGCGGGAACCCACAGGCCATGGTGCAGATGCAGCACCCCGCTGACCCGGTCGCCGTGCTTGAGGCCGAACAGGATCTGGTGGGCGTGATCAGAGAGGGTGCCGATCAGGGCCACCGCCAGGCCGGCGGCTATGCCCACCAGAGCCGCCATCACCACCAGCCAGACTTCGCTGCCGCGGATCAGGCTGCGCAGGCGGCTCGCCAGGTCGCGCCGGGCTATGGGCGCCAGGCGCGCCAGCCGCGCCAAGTCCGCGGCCGGGGCCGTCACCCGCCGGCCTCGGCCATCAGCGCCCGGAGCGGCGCCCAGCCCATGCGGTGGATGGGCGAGGGGCCGAGCCGCTTGAGCGCTTCTACATGCGCCGGGGCGTGATAGCCCTTGTGCGCCGCAAAGCCGTAGCCGGGATAGAGCCCGTCCATCTCCACCATGATCTCGTCCCGCGTGGTCTTGGCCAGGATCGAAGCTGCGGCGATGGAACAGGAGAGGCCATCGCCGCCGACCACCGTGCGGACCTCGCACGGCAGTTCGAAGGCGTAGTTGCCGTCGACCAGGGCGTAGGCTGGCGCATGGGTCAGGCCGTCGATCGCCCGCCGCATGGCCAGGCCCGTGGCGCGCAGGATGTTGAGCGCGAAGATCTCCTCGACGCTGGCCAGGCCGACGCACCAGGCGATCGCCATTTCGCGGATCTCGATCGCCAGGGCCGCGCGCGCCTTGGCGCTCAAGAGTTTGGAATCGTTCAGACCCTTGGGCACCCGTGCCGGATCGAAGATCACCGCCGCCGCGCTCACCGGTCCCGCCCAGGGGCCGCGGCCGGCCTCGTCGATCCCGCAGACCAGGCCCTCCAGGGCCAGTTCCAGCGCCAGGTCCGGCCCCATCAGCGGCGCCCCTCATGGCCCAGGTGCGCACAGGGCTCATGGCGGAAGCAGTCCGTCAGGTGGTCGTTGACCATGCCCACCGCCTGCATGAAGGCATAGACGATCACCGGGCCGCAGAACTTGAAGCCCTTGGCCTTCAGCGCCTTGGCCATCTCCTGCGCCAGCGGCGTCTGGGCCGGCACCTCGCCGACGCCGGTGAAGCGGTTCTGGATCGGGGCCGCGCCGACCATGCCCCAGAGGAATTCGGAGAAATCCTCGCCCGCCTCGCGCATGTCGAGATAGATGCGCGCGCCTGAAATCGCCGCGTCGATCTTGGCGTTGGAACGCACGATGCCGGGATCGGCCATCAGCCGGGCGCGGTCCGCCTCGCCAAAGCGGGCCACGATCTCCGGATCGAAGCCGGCGAAGGCGGCGCGGAAGGCCTCGCGCTTGCGCAGGATCGTGATCCAGGCGAGGCCGGCCTGGAACCCGTCCAGCACCAGCTTTTCCCACAGGGCGCGGCTGTCCCACTCGGGCACGCCCCATTCGGTGTCGTGATAGGCCTCGTACAGCGCATCGCCGGCCATGCCGCGCCAGCCGCAGCGGATCAGGGATTCGGTCATGCCCAAGGTTACGCCGCCGCCGGCCCGCGGCGGAAGGGGTGAACGCCGCTATGCGGAAACGCCCAGAACTGTGGCGCGGCGGCCACGGCTGGGCGGCTCCGGCGCCCAGCCTCGCGCCAGGCGCGAAACGAAATTGAGCCTTACGTCAATTTAATGTAGCGGCGGGGGCGAAATCGGGCCTTTCCCTCCCTAACTAGGCCTGAAATCGCAATGGGGAGCGTAGGCGTTGCCGCGTAAGGGTTTGATTGGACTTCGGCGAGCGCCACCGTCCAAGTTTTCATTCCGTAGGGGTAGGCATGACCGGGCCTAGGCTCGATTGCGTCGCCCTGATCGCTGACCCGCCCCGGTTGAGGGCCGGGACCAGCGAGCGCGACTGGATGAGCGAGACCTCCGACCGGTTCGCCCATCGCTGCACGCCCCTGACCATCGCCAACGCGACCGGCTGGGAGATCCTGAACCCCGCCGGCTTCACCGCGTCCTGGAATGGCGGCGACGACCCCGGCGACGTGACGATCGTCCCGGACGACCCCGCCAAGGGTTTCGACCGCGCCTCCTCGGTGTTCGGCCATGGCGTGCTGACCTTCCATCCGGGCTATGTGTTCCGCACCGATCCGGGCTGGGTCACCTGGTGCCGAGGCGTGCCCAACCGGTTCAAGGACGGCATCCACCCGCTGGAGGGCATCGTCGAGACCCACTGGCTGCCCTTCTCCTTCACCATGAACTGGCGCTTCACGCGGCCGGGCGAGGTCCGCTTCGAGAAGGACGAGCCGTTCTGCTTCATCACGCTCGCGCCCAGCGTGGCGATCGAGGCGGTGCAGCCGACGGTCAGCCGCCTGCAGGACGATCCGGCGCTCTATCGCGAGTTCGCCCGCTGGCACATCCAGCGCGACCAGTTCAACCAGGCCCTGGCCCGCGGCGAGCCCGAGGCGGTGCGCCAGAAGTGGCAGCGCAACTACCTGAACGGCGTCACCGCCGGCGGGGAATACGTCGCCGGCGACGACCACCGCCACAAGCGGCGGCTGAACGAGCCGCGCTGCCCGGTGGCGCACGACAAGGCGGGTTAGGGGTCACACCGCCCCGAACCGTCGCAATACGTTCAGGGTGATCCGGGTCACGAACGGGTCGTTGGCCTTCAGCCCATAGGCCCATTCGGTGGTCCCGGCGTTGAACACCTCGCCGGCGCCGCGCGCAAAGCTGGCCATCACCGCATGGCCGCGCAGGGTGCGGGCCTGGGCCTGCGGGCTGGCCGAGCCGTGGGCGATCTCGGCGATCACGTCCAGTTGCTCGGGCGGGATCAGCGGGCGATAGGGGCTGGGCGCCTCGGCGAAGGAGGCGGGGGCCAGGGCGACGATCTCGAGGTTCTGCGGCACGCCCAGCCGTGCGACGGGCGCCGGCAGGCCGTCCTCGCCGAAGGTGATGGGGCAGCCGTCGTTCTCGTAGCCGATCAGCGGCAGCTCATCGCCGATCACGTCGCCATAGTAGAGGTCGCAGCCCTCCAGCGCCCAGTGGCCCTCGCGATAGAGGGTGTAGCCGCCCTGGCCCCGCGCGGCGCAGAGGCCCAGCCGGTGATAGCCGCCGAACACGAAGGACAGGCCGATGGTCGCGGCCTCGGGGTGCTCGAAGGCGGGGTGGGACCAGAGATGCGTGCCCTGGGCCGGATCGGCCGCGGCGACGGGGTCGGCCTCGAAGCCCTTCCACTTGTGACAGACGTAGCGGCGGCCCTCGTCCTCCCAGCGCACCTTCCAGAAGCAGGTGTTGCCGGAAAAGACCGCCAGCTTGCCGCCGCGGTCCAGGAAGGCGTCGATCGCCGCCCTCTGCCCGCCGGACCAGTATTCGCTGTGCCCGACCAGGACCACGCAGGCGTAAGGGTCCAGCGCGCCGGGCTCGATCTCCAGGTCGTAGTCGGTCAGATAGTCGAGATCGATCCCCTCGCCCTCGGCCCAGCGGACGAAGTGGTGCTCCCACTTGTTCAGGAAGCCGGCCGAGCCGTCATAGGGGCTCTGGCGGTGGGCCCGCGACCAGGCCGGATCGCCGCCGGCCCAGCTCTTCTCCTCGAAGCCACGCTTTCGCATGTTGACCAGCCGCGGCATGTCTTCCGGCGGCGCCAGGAGCAGGGGCGGGAAGGGACGTTGGGTCGAGAGCACGCCGATGGCGTCGGCCATGGCCTCGGGCAAGGTCTTGCGCCGGCTCATCAGCGCCTCGACGTCGCAATAGGCGCTGGCCCCGCCCCAGTAGTTGTAGGAATGCAGGGTGTTGGTCGCCAGCACCAGCACGGCCTTGGCCCGCGGCCCGCCCGCCGCCGGCTTGACGCAGACGAAATGGTGCGCGGTCTCGCCGGCCGCGTCTGTCAGGGCGACATCGTAATAGCCGGCGCGCCAGTCCGCGCCGATCTCGACCTCGCAGGCGGCCGGCCATCCGCACCCGTTCCGATCGGCATGGTCCGGGGTCGGATGATCGCCGACCTCCACCGCGCGGGTCAGCACCACCTCGCGCCCGGCGCCGACCCGGGCCATCTCCAGGCGGCAGGTGGACGAGGTCGAGCTGGCGTGCAGGGCGAAGCGCTCGCCGGGGCGCAGGGACAGGCGGTCGGTGTAGCAGGCCGGCATGGTCCCCTCACTTTGTCGACGGGCTTGCCGTTACGGGCCCGCTTGCGAATGCGCCGCCGATGGAGCACGGCATGGATGGCCGCGGCGGGCGCGGCGACGATAAAGATAGCCATCACTATTCCGCATGTCCGACGCCCTCAAGACCCTCGAACCCCTGCTCGACGAATTCCGGCCCGGCGCCGAGGTCTATGTCCCGGGCGCCACCGGCGAGGCCCTGATCCTGCGCGAGGCCCTGGCTGCGGACCCTGAGCGGATCGCCGGCGTCCGCTTCACCAGTTGCGTGGTGCCGGGGATGAACGAGTTCGACCTCGCCGGCCTGCACCCCACGGCGCGCATGACTGCGTTCATGCTGCCGCCGGCCCTGCATGGCTCGTTCGAGGCCGGACGGGTGCGGCTGTTGCCCCTGGCCTATTCCGAGGTCGCCACCCACCTCGGCGAGCGGGCCAGCTTCGATGTGGGGGTGTTCCAGCTCTGCGCGCCCGAGGCCGATGGCTTGGCCAGCGTCGGCATATGCGCCGACTTCCCGGCCTTGGCGTTCCGCCGCTGTCGCCGGCGCGTCGCCCTGGTCAACCGCGCCATGCCGCGCCCGCCGCGCGGGCCGCGCCTGCCGCTGGCGGACTTCGACGTGGTGATCGAGATCGATCACCCGGTGGTGGAGGGCCGCGAAGGCCCGGTCAGCGAGGAGACCGCGCGCATCGCCGACCGCATCGCGGGCCTGGTCAGCGACGGCGCCGCGATCCAGACCGGCATCGGCGGCGCCCCGGCCGCGGCCCTGGCCCGGCTGACCAGTCACCGCAACCTCGTCATCCGCTCGGGCATGATCACCGATAGCTATGCCGCCCTGGCCCGCGCCGGGGCGCTGGACCCAGACGGACGGCACATCACCGGCGCGGCCTACGGCTCGGCCGCCCTCTATCGCGACCTCGCCGAGCTGGACCTGGTGGAGTTGGCCGACACCCACACGACCCACGGCGCCGCCTCCCTGGCGGGCGTCGAGCGCTTCACCTCGATCAACGGCGCGCTGGAGGTCGACCTGTTCGGCCAGGTCAACAGCGAGTGGCGCGGCGAGCGCCTGGTCAGCGGGGTCGGCGGGGCGCCTGACTTCGTGCGCGCGGCGGGCCGCTCGCCGGGCGGGATCTCGATCATCGCCCTGGCCTCGACCGCGGCGGGGGGGAAGATATCCCGCATCGTCCCGCGCCTGACCTCGCCTACTGTGGCGATCAGTCGGGCCGACATCGACACCGTGATCACCGAGCATGGCGCGGCGAGGTTGAAGGGCCTGGCCCTGGACGAACGCGCCGAGGCCCTGATGGCCGTCGCCGACCCCTCGCACCAGGCGGGCCTCTCCGAGGCCTGGGCCAGGATGAGGGCGGGGATGTAGGGCTATCCATCCTTTTTCGCTACTGACCCCATTTTCCCTCTGGCGCGAAGCCCTGCAGGCCGCTCCTATGGGGTCGTGAACGGCGGTCACTTGAAGCACGCCGCGGAGGAGGGATCATGGATCTGCAGCTCAAGGACCGGGTGATCTTCATCGCCGGCGCCAGCCGGGGGATCGGGCTGGGCATCGTCGAGGCCTGCCTGGCGGAAGGGGCGAAACTGGCCATGACCGCCCGCGGCGCCGAGGCGCTGGAGGCCGAGCGCGCGCGCCTGGCCGGGACCTATGGGGCCGACCGACTTTGGACCATGGCCGGCGACATGCGCGATCCGGAGGTCATCGAGACCGCGGTGTCCCGCACCGAGGCCGAGTTCGGGCCGATCTGGGGCGCGGTGGCCAATGTCGGCCTGCATCCCTGCCCGCCGGGCTTCGACATCGACGATGCGATCTGGGACGCGGGCCTGAACCAGAACCTCGATTCCGCCTTTCGCCTGTCTCGCTCGGCGCTGCGGCGGATGACCAGCCGGGGCGAAGGCTCCCTGCTGCTGATCAGCTCCATCGCCGGCCTCGGCGCCCTGGGCACGCCCCTGACCTATGGTGTCGCCAAGGCGGCCATGAACCACATGGCCAAGGAGCTGGCCAAGATCGCCGGCCCGACCGGCGTGCGGGTCAACGCCATCGCCCCCGGCAACATCATCTTTCCCGGCGGCGACTGGGAGGAGCGGTCCAGCGGCCCGAGGGCGGCGGCCTGGAAGCGCTGGATCGACCGCGAGGTGCCGATGAAGCGCTTTGGCCGGCCGGAGGAGATCGGCATCCCCGCCGCCTTCCTGCTGAGCCCCGTCGCGTCCTTCCTCACCGGGGCGGTGATCAATGTCGACGGAGGCCAGACAAAGTGAAGTTCAAGAACCGCATCACCGACCTGCTGGGCGTCGAATATCCCATCGTCCAGGCGCCGATGGGCTGGATCGCCCGCGCCCAGCTGGCCTCGGCCGTGTCCAACGCCGGCGGCCTGGGCATCATCGAGACCTCCTCCGGCGAACTCGACGCGGTCAGGGAAGAGATCGCCAAGATGCGGCGGCTGACCGACAAGCCGTTCGGGGTCAACATCGCCCACGCCTTCGTCCGTGACGAGACGATCATCCAGTTCGTCATCGACCAGGGGGTCAAGTTCGTCACCACCTCGGCCGGCGACCCCAACAAGTACTGCAGCCAGCTGAAGGCCGCGGGCCTGACCGTGTTCCACGTGGTTCCGACCCTGAAGGCCGCGCTGAAGGCGGTCGAGGCGGGGGTCGACGGCCTGATCGTCGAGGGCGGCGAGGGCGGGGGCTTCAAGAACCCCCAGCCGGTGATGTCCATGGTGCTGCTGCCCCTGGTGCGCAGCCACGTCGACGTGCCGATCATCGCCGCTGGCGGGATCTGCGACGGAGCCACCATGGCCGCAGCCTTCGCCCTGGGCGCCGAGGGGGTGCAGATGGGCACCCGCATGGTCGCCTCGGCGGAATCGCCCGTGCATGACAACTGGAAGCAGGCGATCGTCAACGCGGCCGAGACCGACACCGTGTTCCTGAACCAGTTTTCCAAGCCGGCCCTGCGCGCCCTGCGCACGGAAAAGACCACCGCCTATGAAAAGGTCCATGGCCCCGAGGTGATGGGCGAATTCCGCAACGCCAAGGACCTCTACTTCGGCGGCGACATGGAAGCTTCGATCGCGTTGTCCGGGCAGGTCTGCGGGCGGATCGGCTCGGTCGAGCCGGTGGCGAAGATCATCGGCGATACGGTGCGCGAGTTCGAGGCGACGGTGAGCGGGCTGGCGGTGCGGTATGGCGTAAGCGCGAGCTAGATCCTAGAAAGTGAAACGCGCGCCGATCTTGGCGACATGCAGGGCCCCGGCCCGATCGCCGCTACCCAGGCCGCG
Source organism: Phenylobacterium montanum (assembly GCF_018135625.1). NCBI lineage: Bacteria > Pseudomonadati > Pseudomonadota > Alphaproteobacteria > Caulobacterales > Caulobacteraceae > Poindextera > Poindextera montana. The sequence continues at coordinate 2,974,096 of NZ_CP073078.1, read as the reverse complement.
CACATAGCGATAGGCCGGCGCGATCGACCAATGCGGCGACAGCGGCATGTTCAGGCCGATCTCGGCCAGGGCGAAGCCGTCGGTCGCCGCCCCGCCGGCCACCTGCAAGCGCCGGCCCCTCGCATCGGCGAGGATTCCGGAGCCCGTGCGGTCCGACGAGACGCCGCCGCCCAGGCCGACATAGGGCGTGAACCTCTGCGTCAGCCCGCGGAAATCGTAGTAGGCGTTCAGGCCGATCGACGCGCCGCTGACCTGGGCGCCCGAGAGGCGGCTGAAGGCCGTCTGGCCGTTCGCGCCGCCGAGGCTGAGACTCTCCCGCTTGATCGGGTAGGCGACCGAGCCGATCTCGGCCTCAAGGCGAACGCGCGCGCCCAGCCGGTAGCCGACCGCCAGATCGCCGCCCAATCCGGGATCGAAAGCGCGCTCGCCGCCGCTCTTGGTCATGACCAGCTCGGGCACATAGACGACCACCGGTGTCGGCGAATTGGCGGTCTGGCGCGGGACCGGGACCAGCAGCCTCTGGATCGGTTCGTGGATAAGTTCTGCGTCTTCGCGGAATTGGGCGCCAAGGTCGGCGGAAACGTACCAGGGCGAGGCCGCGCAGGCGGCGCCGCCGGCCATGCTCGCAATCGTTGCGAGGGCGCTGGTGAGGACGACGGCGCGCATCGGCTTTGCAGGGCTCCGGCTGAGCCGGCATCTTCAGGCGATCTGCACGATGCTCGGCCGGCGCAACCTAGGCGAAAAGACTGAAGAATTCGGTCAGGCCCGCGGGGTCGCGCGTCCCCCAACAAGCTTCACTGTGACAAGCGCCACTTTGACGGGCGCCGCGCATCGGCTAATCATGCAGGGTGTGCCTGTTCTCCGGGGGGAGTGATTGCGTATGAGCGTTCGGATCGGCGCCGCGGCCGTCTGCGGCTTCGTTGCGGCCCTGGCTTTGGGCGGCGTCGCCCAGGCGGATTGCAAGGTCGGCCGCATCGCCGAACTGCCGGTGACCATGCGGGACATGCAGCCCATGGTCCCGGTCAAGATCAACGGCGTCCCCGTCCAGATGGTGGTCGACAGCGGCGCCTTCTTCAGCAGCCTTTCGCCGTCGATCGCGTCTGAACAGAACCTGCCGAAGTTCCCCATGCCCTACGGCATGACCGTGACCGGCGTGGGCGGAGAGACCGCGCCCTATCTCACTCACGTCAAGGTCTTCACCCTGGCCAATGTCGACCTGAAGAACCGCGAGTTCATCGTCATGGCCGGTTCGGGCGGCGCGGATTCGGTTGGCCTGCTGGGCGCCAACGTCCTCGGCATCGCCGACGTCGAATACGACTTCGCTCACGGCGCAGTCCGGTTGATGGAGGCGCACGATTGCGGCCGTTACGCCCTGGTCTACTGGGAGCCCGGCAAAGCCTATTCGACCGTGGAGATCGAAGGCACCAATGTAGGCTACAACACCCACACCATCGGCTCAGCCTATGTGAACGGGGCCAGAATTCACGTCCAGTTCGACACCGGCGCTGGAACCTCGATGATGACCCGTGCCGCAGCAAAACGCGCCGGCATCAATCTCGACGACCCGGCGGTGAAGCCTGGCGGCGCTTCTTGGGGTATCGGCCGGCGCATGATCCGCACCTGGATCGTCCCCGTCGCCAGCATCAAGATCGGCGACGAGGAGATCCGCAACACGAAGATCCGGGTCGGCGATTTCGATCTGATGGAATCCGACATGCTGCTGGGCGCCGACTTCTTCCAGTCGCACCGCGTCTATGTCGCCAACAGCCAGCACAAGCTCTATTTCACCTACAACGGCGGGCCGGTGTTCAATCTGGACGCCCACACCCTGGAGCAGGACGCGCGGAGCGGAACGATCAAGGAGTCGGAGGTCGCCGCGCCGGATGGGCCGGACCCGACCGACGCCGCAGGGTTCGGCCGCCGCGGGGCGGCCCTGGCCTCGCGCCGCGAATACGTCAAGGCCATCGCCGATTTCGACCGCGCCTGCGCCATGGACCCCAAGGAGCCCAGCTATTTCTACCAGCGCGGCATGGCCCATTGGCAGAACAAGCAGCCCTTCCTGGCCATGTCGGACTTCGATGCGGCCCTCAAGCTCAAGCCCGGCGATATCGACACCCTGGTGGCGCGGGCCGAGCTCAAGCTTCAGGGCAATGACAAGGACAGCGCGGCCCAGGATCTGGACGCCGCTGCAGCCGCAGTTCCGAACCAGGCGGATGTCCGGCTCAGGCTGGCCCAGCTCTATGACGCCGCCGATCGGCTGGCCGCCGCGATCGGCCAGTACGACCTGTGGATACCGTCCCATTCCGACGAAGCCCTGCTGTCCGAGGGCCTGAATGACCGCTGCTGGGCGCGCACCTTGCTGGGCAGGGACCTGGACCAGGCGCTGAAGGACTGCGACCGCGCCCTGCGCCTGCGGCCGAAGACCGCCGGCTTCCTGGACAGTCGCGGCCTCGTCCATCTGCGCCTGGGTGAGTTCGACAAGGCCGTCGCCGACTATGACGCGGCGCTGGCGATCAGTCCCAAGATGGCCTGGTCGCTCTATGGCCGGGGCTTGGCCAAGCAGCACCTCGGCCAACAGGCGGAGGGACAGAAGGACATCGACGCCGCGGTGGCTTTGCAGGCGGACCTGCCCAAGAAGGCAAAGGGTTACGGCATCGTGGCCCCGGCCACTGTCGCGGCCAAGTAGGCCCTACCGTCGGTCCCGCCTGAACCGCGCCGCGTCCGCCGCCAGCGCGGCATGCCCAAAGTCGTCCTCGACCTCGGCGATATGCGGCAGCTGGCCGGCGACGCCGCGGATGGCCAGCCAGAGCTGGACGTTGAAATGTTCGAACAGGCGCAGGGGTCTGAGCTTGTCGTCGGTCACGTCCCAGCCCTCGGCCTCGAAGGCGGCGATCTGGTCCTTCAGCGGCTTGCGCTCGATGCGGTCCCAGCCCTCGGGGCGCGGCGCCTCGTCGGCCTCGTCGGCTGTGAGGCCGAACAGGGCCCGCGAGACCTCGTCCAACTCGGGGAAGTGCTCGCGCGCGTCGGCGTCGGCCATGCGCGAGTTCATCAGCGCCTTGGCTTCCAGGTCGCGGACGCCGGGCAGGTTGATCAGACGGATTAGGGTGGGTTTGGCCATCGGGCGACTCCAGCCGCTCACGGGGCGCGCGTCAAGCTGGGCGGATCGGCTGTGGCTCGCTATTAGGGTCTGGTGAGCCCTGCCGAATCCGCCCAGCCCGTCCTCGCCGTCAGCGGCCTCTGCAAGGCGTTCGGCCCGGTGGCGGCGGTGCAGGACGTGGCCTTCGAGGTGGCGCCCGGCGAGATCGTGGGCCTGGTCGGCCCCAACGGCGCCGGCAAGTCGACCACGATCAACATGATCCTGGGCGTGCTCCAGCCCAGCGCCGGCCAGATACGCATCGCCGGCCTCGACGTCGCCCGCCGCCGCAGCGAGGCCCTGGCCCAGACGAATTTCGCCGCCGTCTACGCGCCCCTGCCAGGCAATCTGACGGTCGAGCAGAACCTGCGCATCTTCGGCATGATCTACGGGACCCCGCGCCTGGCGGCGCGTATCGATGAGGTAGTGGCCGAGTTCGACCTGGTCCGCTTTCGCAAGACCCGGTGCGGGGTCCTGTCCTCGGGCGAGCAGACCCGCGTCGCCCTGGCCAAGGCGATGCTGAACCGGCCGCGCCTTCTGCTGCTCGACGAGCCCACGGCTTCGATCGATCCCTCGACCGCCCGCGACATCCGCGCCTGCATCAAGGGCTTCGCCGAGGCCGAGCGCGGCGGGGTCCTATGGACCAGCCACAACATGTACGAGGTGGCCGAGGTCTGCCATCGGGTGCTGTTCCTCTCGCGCGGGCGCATCCTGTTGCAGGGCGAGCCGGAAGCCCTGATCCGCGAGCACGGCGAGGCGACGCTGGAGGACCTGTTCGTCGCCGTGGCGCATGAGCGGCTGGATGCGGAGGGCGCCGCCTGATGCGCGCGTCCCGCGTCTTCGCCATCACCCTGCGCCAGGTCTATCTGTTGCGCGGCAGCCCGGTTCGCGTGCTGCCGATGATCGCCTGGGTGGCGATCGACATCGTGCTGTGGGGCTTCATCACCCGCTATCTCAACAGCGTCGCCCGGCCGGGCTTCAACTTCGTGCCGGCGGTCTTGGGCGCGGTGCTTTTGTGGGACTTCCTCGGCCGGGTGATGATGGGGGTGATCAGCGGCTTTTTCGAAGACGTCTGGTCGCGCAATTTCCTCAACGTCTTCGCCACGCCCCTGCGCGTTTCGGAATACCTGCTGGGGCTGGTGATCGTCGGCGTCGGCACAAGCCTCCTGGGTCTTGTGGCCATGCTGGCCCTGGCGACGGGCGCGTTCGGCCTGTCCTTCCTGCTCTACGGCCTGGCCATGGTCCCGTTCGTGTTCGTGCTGTTCCTGTCGGGGATCGCGCTGGGGGTGCTGGGCGCGGCCATAGTGCTGCGTTTCGGGCCGGCGTCAGAGTGGCTGATCTGGCCGATCCCTTCGATGCTGTCGCCCTTCGTCGGGGTGTTCTATCCGCTGGCGACCTTGCCCGGCTGGATGCAGGCGATAGCCCACGGCCTGGCGCCCTCCTACGTGTTCGAGGGCATGCGGTCGATCGTCGGCGGGCATGGCGCGCCCTGGGGGCAGCTCGCGATCGGCTGCGGGCTTTCGGTGTTCTACGTCCTGGCCGCCTGCTGGACCTTCGCCCGCGTGCATCGGTATGCGCTGAGGACGGGGCTGATTGCGCGGTATAGCGCTGAGACGGTGAGCTGATCCGCTGAACCCCCTCCCCGCAAGGGGGAGGGGCTCATTTCGCCGCCCCGTCCAACGCCACGATCGTCACCTGGCTCGGCCCCTCCTTGGCCTGTAGCGCCTTGGCCGTGGCCTCGACCCCGCGCAGCACGCGCAACATGTTGCCGCCGGCCAGCTTGGCCAGCTCCTCGTCGCTCCAGCCGCGCCGCGCCATCTCGGCGATCAGGGCCGGGAACTTGTCGACGGCGTCCAGGCCCGTGGGGACCGAACCCACTCCGTCGAAATCCGAGCCCAGGCCGACGCAGTCGACGCCGCAGACCTTGCGGATATGGTCGATGTGGTCGGCGACCATGGCCAGGGTGACCTGCGGCATGGGGTGGGTCTTGTCCCACGCGGCCAGGGCCGCCTTGGCCCGCTCGGGCTGGCCGATATAGAGGCCGTCATAGGGCGGGGCGTTGTAGCGGGCCTGTTCGGCGGCGCGGTCGGCCAGCCAGCGGGCGCGGGCCTCGGAGACATAGCCGGGGAAGAAGTTGGCCATCACCACCCCGTGGTTCTGGGCCACCAGCGCCAAGACGTCGTCGGGCACGTCGCGCGGGTGGTCGACCAGGGCCCGGGCGCCGGAGTGGGAGAACATCACCGGTGCGGCGCTGGTGGCCAGGGCCGCCTTCATGGTCTCGGGCGAGACGTGGCTCAAGTCCACCACCATGCCCAGCCGGTTCATCTCATGCACCACCGCCTTGCCGAACGGAGTCAGGCCATGGTGCGCCGGGTTGTCGGTGGCGGAATCGGCCCAGGCGGTGTTGCTGGTGTGGGTCAGGGTCATGTAGCGCGCGCCCAGGGCGTACATCTGGCGCAGGGCGGGCAGGCTGTCGTTGATCTGGTGGCCGCCCTCGATGCCGATCAGCGAGGCGACGCGGCCGGCCCTGTGGATGCGCTCGATGTCGTCGGCGCTGTAGGCCATCTCCAGGTCGGCCGGCCAGCGCTGGGCCATGGCCTTGACCAGGTCGATCTGCTCGATGGTGGTCTGCACCGCGGCCGGGCCGGTGATCGTGGTCGGGATCCACACCGACCAGAACTGGCCGCCCACCTGGCCGGCGCGCAGGCGCGGAATGTCGGTCATCAGCGGGATCTGGTCGCCGCTCAGCGGCAGGTGGGCGGTGTCGGCCTTCAGGTCGATGCGGTCCAGCTTGCCGCCAAAGCGGTCGCGGATCTCCCAGGGCAGGTCGTTGTGCCCGTCGATCAGCGGGGTCTTGTCCAGGATGCGGTGGACCCGGGCGGCGAGGGCGGGGTCGGTCTGGGCCGTCTGAGCGATGGCTAAGGGCGCGACCGAAAGGAACAAGGCGGCCAGTCCGGCCACAGACGACAACTTCATGGTTTTCCCCAACGGCGGCGGATTCGCCCTTAAGTCCTTGGAGGCGAGTATGCTCTGGCTTGCGCCCGGCTCAAGGACCGCCTTGAGGCGGCCGCAACGCGGCGGGCCCATAGGGCCCGTCCTTGACCCGGACGCAAGCCAGAGCTCCAATCTCACCAAGGGCTTCAGGGCGCGGCGGCATTTTAAAAAATGCCGGCCGGACGAAATGAGGAGCGGCGAATTGCGCAAAGCGCTGTTGGGATTGGTTCTGGCGGCCTGCGCCTGGGTCGCGGCGCCGGCGTTCGCCGAGTCCGCCCTGCCCCCCGTCCACGAGGCCGACTTCACCCTGTGGAACTTTCACTACCATTCCGGCGAGGCCCTGCCGGTGCTCAAGCTGCACTATCGCACCCTGGGGACGCCGCGCCGGGACGCCAATGGGCGGATCGTCAACATGGTGATGATCCTGCACGGCACCGGCGGCGACGGGACCACCTTTCTGCGGCCCATCTTCGCCGGCGAATTGTTCGGGCCGGGCCAGCCGCTGGACGCCAGCCGCTATTTCATCGTGCTGCCCGACGCCATCGGCCATGGCGGCTCGTCCAAGCCCAGCAACGGCCTGCGCATGAAGTTTCCGCGCTACGACTATGCCGACATGGTCGAGGCCGACCATCGTCTGGCTACGGACGGTCTGGGCGCCGGCCGGATCCGACTGGTGCTGGGGACCTCGATGGGTTGCATGACGGCCTTCGCCTGGGGCGAGGCCTATCCGGACGATGCGGTTGCGCTGGCGCCCTTCGCCTGCCTGCCGACAGCCCTCGTCGGCCGCAACCGCCTGTGGCGGCGGATGCTGATCGAGGGGATCGAGGCGGACCCGGCCTGGAACGGCGGCGACTATGCGGCCGAGCCGCAGGCCGGCCTGCGCACGGCCTCGGACCTTTTGACCATCGCCGGCAGCGCGCCCCTGGTGATGCAGAAGGCCCTGCCGACGCCTGAGGCGGTGGACAAGAGCCTGGCCGACCGCACCGCCGCGGACCTGGCGCACCTGGACGCCAACGACCTGATCTACCAGGTCGACGCCTCGCGCGACTACGACCCCTCCAAGGGGCTTGAGAGCATCACCGCGCCGGTCCTGTGGATCAACTCCGCCGACGACTTCATCAACCCGCCCGAGCTCGGCATAGCCGAGGCCATGGCGCCCCGGCTGAAGCGCGGCCGCTTCATCCTCCTGCCGATCGGCGAAAACACCCACGGCCATGGCACCCACACCTGGGCCGTGGCCTGGAAGGATCAGCTGGCGAGGTTCCTGGCGGAGACGGAGGGGAAGTAAGCCCCCCTCCCCGCAAGGGGGAGGGGCTAGGCTGTCACCCCCACACGGCCGGCCGACGATCCTTCCACGGACATTCCTTCTCCAGCTGGGCGGCCAGGCGGAACAGGGTGGCTTCGTCGGCGTAGCGGGCGGTGAGCATCATGCCGATCGGCAGGCCGTCCTTGGACCAGGCCAGGGGCAGGGAGATGGACGGCTGGCCGGTGAAGTTGAACGGCGGGGTGAAGGGGAACACCTCGGCCTGGCGGCGGTTGACCTCGCGCGGCTCCAGCCCGACCGGGTCGATATGGCCGATCTTCGGCGGGGCGGTTCCCATCACCGGGGTCAGATAGACCTCGAAGGTCTCGAACAGGGCCAGGACGCCGCGGTTCAGCATCCGCAGCTGCTGCAGGCCCCACAGGGCCTCGGCGCCGGTGACCTTGCGCCCGCCCTTCAGCGAGGCCCAGGTCAGGGGCTCCAACTCATGCGGCTCCGGTTCGCGGCCGACCTCGTCGATCAGCCGCTGAATGCCGGCGGCGAAATTGGCGCCCGACAGCGGTGCGCGGGCTGCGTAGAGGGCGCGGTAGTCGACCCCCAGCCCCTGCGGGACCACCTCGTGGCCCAGGTCTTTCAGGAGGGCCGCCGTGGCCTCCAGCGCCGCCTGCACCTCGGGATCGATCGGCTTGCCCCGGGGCGTCTCCGACGACCAGGCGATCTTGAGCCGCCCCGGCGAGCGGCCGATCTCGTTCATGTAGAGGTCGGCCTTGGGCGGGGCGGGGTAGGGCGAGGCGGGCTCGGGAAGGCCGGTGTGGTCCAGCATGGCGGCGCTGTCGCGCACCGTGCGGCTGACGATGTGGTCGACCACCAGGCCCTGGGCGTAATCGAAGCCGTCCGGCAGGTTCGGATTGCGGTCGCGGGTGACTTTCAAGCCCACCAGGCCGCAGCAGGCGGCGGGGATGCGGATCGAGCCCAGGCCGTCGCTGGCGTGGGCCACCGGGACCATGCCTGCCGCCACCGCCGCGGCCGAGCCGCCCGACGAGCCGCCGGCGATGTGCTCCGGGTTCCACGGGTTGCGGCAGGGGCCGAGGAGCGCGGACTCGGTGGTGCCGGTGATGCCGTATTCCGGGGTGTTGGTCTTGCCCAGGAACACCAGGCCCGCCTGGCGATAGCGGCGGACCAGGCCGCTGTCTTCGTGGTCGACGATGTGGGCGGCGAACTTGCTGCCCGAGGTGCGCGGCCAGCCGGCGACGGTGACGCCCAGGTCCTTGATCAGGAACGGCACGCCCTTGAACGGGCCGTCGGGCAGGGCGCCGGCGGCGGCCTTGCGGGCGTCGTCATAGCCCTTGAACACCACCGCGTTCAGGGCCGGATTGTGCTGCTCGATGCGCTCGATCGCCGCCTCGGCCAGCTCGGCCGGCGTCACCTCGCCCTTGGCCACCAGATCGGCGAGCCCCAGGCCGTCGTGGTCCGCATAGGTGGGAAAGGTCATGCCGGGCTCCCTTATCGCTGTTCTCTTAGCGCCATTTGGCCCGGGGAAGCGCGCCGGTTCTAGTGGAAATCGCGCGAGCGGGGCAGGACGCGCACATTGCGCGGATGGCGGTGGCGCGTAGGCGGGGCCGGGCGGGCGCTCTCTGCGGCGGGTTCGAGGTCGCCGGTCTGCAACAGGCCAAGGTCGGCGGTCAGATCCTCGATGCTGTCGGCCACCAAGTGGATCACCTTGCCGTCGGAATCCTCGGCCCGCTGCAGGCGCCCGCGCACCAGGGCCAGGCGCGCGCCCATCACCACCGGGCGGTAGTGCTGGAACACCTTGGGCCAGACCACGACATTGGCCACGCCGGTCTCGTCCTCCATGGTCAGGAACACCACGCCCTTGGCCGAGCCGGGCTGCTGGCGCACCAGCACCACCCCGGCCACGGCGATCTTCCGGCCCTCGGGCAGGGTTTCGATGGCCTTGGCCGGGACGCAGCCGGCTGCGGTCAGGCGCGGGCGCAGGAAGCTGACCGGGTGCGCCTTCAGGGACAGGCGGATGGTCTCGTAGTCGTGCACCACCTCTTCCGACAGGGGCGCGAGCGGCAGGGCGGCGGGCGGCGGGCCGTCGGCCTCCTCGATGCCGGCGGCGACGAACAGCGGCGCCGGCGCGGCCCGGGGCAGGCCCCGCGCGGCCCACAGGCCCGGCCGGCGGCCGAGCTCCAGCGACGACAGCGCATCAGCCGCGGCCAGCATGTCCAGCGCCGCCGCCGGCAGGCCGGCCCGCCGGCGCAGGTCGTCCAGCGAGGCGAACGGCCCGCTCTCGGCCCGGGCCTTGGCGAGGGCGAGCGCCCAGTCCTCGCGGAAGCCGTCGATCTGGCGCAGGCCAAGGCGCAGGGGCAGGGCGGTCCCGACCCGCCGGCCCAGGGCGACCGGCGGCGGGGGAGCATCGTCGGCCGCCACGCGCGCCGGCGGGGCGAGCGCGGCGCCCTCCAGGGTGCTGTCCCAGCAGCTGGCGTTCACATCCGGGTGGCGGACCTCGACCCCATGCTGGCGGGCGTCGCGGATGATCTGGGCCGGGGCGTAGAAGCCCATGGGCTGGCTGTTCAGCAGGGCCGCGGCGAACACCTCGGGATAGAAGCGCTTCATCCACGAGGAGATGTAGACCAGCTGGGCGAAGGCGGCGGCGTGGCTCTCGGGAAAGCCGTATTCGCCGAAGCCCTTGATCTGGCTGAAGCAATTGACCGCGAACTCGGCCGGATAGCCGCGCGCGACCATGCGGCCGACCAGCTTCTCCTCGTATTCGTGGATGGTGCCCATGTGGCGGAAGGTGGCCATGGCGCGCCTCAGGCCATTGGCCTCGTCGCCGGTGAAGCGGGCCGCCTCCATGGCGATGCGCATGGCCTGTTCCTGGAACAGCGGCACGCCCAGGGTCTTGCCCAGCACGCGCCGCAGCTCGTCGGCGTCGCCGTGCTCGGGGGCGGGGCGGGGGAATTCGATCTCGAACGGCCGGCCCGCCGCCTCGGCCTCGCGCTTGGCCTGGCGCTGCTTCAGGTAGGGATGCACCATCTTGCCCTGGATCGGACCGGGGCGGACGATCGCCACCTCCACCACCAGGTCGTAGAATTCGCGCGGGCGCAGGCGCGGCAGCATGGCCATCTGCGCCCGGCTCTCCACCTGGAACACGCCGAGCGAGTCGCCCTCGCACAGCATGTCGTAGACCGCCGGGTCCTCCTGGGCGACCGAGACCAGGTCGCACCTCAGGCCATAGTGCTGCTCCAGCATGGCGAAGCCGCGGCGGATGGCGGTCAGCATGCCCAGCGCCAGCACGTCGACCTTCATGATCTTCAGTTCGTCGATGTCGTCCTTGTCCCACTCGATGAAGGTGCGGTCCTCCATGGCCGCATTGCCGATCGGCACGGTCTCGACCAGCGGCCCCTCGGTCAGGATGAAGCCGCCCACGTGCTGCGACAGGTGGCGGGGGAACTTGACCAGCTCGGCGGTCAGGGCCAGGGCCAGCTGCAGCCGCGCGTCCTGGCGCGTCAGGCCGGTCCCGTCCACGTGCTGGTCCTCGACCTGGGCGCCGTAGGAGCCCCAGACGGTATTGGCCAGGCGCGAGGTGACGTCCTCGGTCAGGCCCAGGGCCTTGCCCACGTCGCGTATCGCCGAGCGTGGGCGGTAGTGGATCACGGTGGCGCAGATCGCGGCGCGGTGGCGGCCATAGCGGTCGAAGACATACTGCATCACCTCCTCGCGCCGCTCGTGCTCGAAATCGACGTCGATATCGGGCGGCTCGCTGCGCTCCTCGGAGATGAAGCGCTCGAACAGCACGTCCATCTTGGTCGGGTCGACCGAGGTGATGCCTAAGCAGAAACAGACCACCGAATTGGCCGCCGAGCCGCGTCCCTGGCAGAGGATGTTGCGCGGCGGCCGGCGGGCCCAGTCGACGATGTCGTGCACGGTCAGGAAATAGGCGGCGTATCTGACCTTGGCGATGAGCCGCAGCTCCTTGTCGATGATCGCCTGGATCGCGGGCGGCACGCCGTTCGGGAAGCGGCGTTTGGCGCCTTCTCGCGTCAGGTCTTCCAGGTGCTGTTGCGGGGTCTTGCCCGGCGGGACCGGTTCGTGGGGATATTCATAGGACAGCTCGTCCAGGCTGAAGCGGCAGGCGTCCATGATTTTGGCCGTGCGGGCCAGGGCGTCCTCGTGGCCGCGGAACAGGCGGGCCATCTCGGCGGGCGGTTTCAGGTGGCGTTCGGCATGGGCCTGCAGGCGAAAGCCGGCCTGATCGATGGTGGTCTTTTCGCGGATGCAGGCCAAAACGTCCTGCAGCGGGCGCCGCTCGGGGTGGTGATAGAGGGCGGCGTTGGTCGCCACCATCGGCGTCCCGCAGCGCTCGGCGACCCCTGCCAGCTGCGCCAGCCGCGCGCGGTCGTCGCCGCGGTGCAGGGGGGCTGTGGCCAGGTACAGCACATCCGGCCAGGCCGCGCGCCAGGCGAGGAGCCGCGCTTCGAAGGCCGCGTCCGGCGACTGCGGCGCCCGCGCCAGGGCGATGAGGCCCTCGCCCAGGGCGGCGGCCTGTTCGAAGGTGAGGCGGCACTCGCCCTTGGGGATGCGGTCTTCATCGAGGGGGGGATCGGCGACATCCCCCTTCTCCCCTTGCGGGAGAAGGAGGGGCCCGTCGCGGAGCGATGGGAGGATGAGGGGGCGCGCCGGCCTTGCCGCCTGGCCGTCATCTGGCGCGAGTACGGTGTCGGTGACTTGATGGAGAGGTTTGCGCGACCCCTCATCCTCCCGCCCGCTTTGCGGTCGGGCCCCTCCTTCTCCCGCAAGGGGAGAAGGGTTTATCCCGCTCTTGCCGATCGACAGCAGGCGCGAGAGCCGGCCATAGGCGGCGCGGTCGCGGGGATAGACGATCAGTTCGGCGCCATCGAGGAAGGTCAGGCGGCAGCCGATCAGTATGCGGAAGCCTTCCCGCTTGGCCGCCTTGTGCGCCCGCACCACCCCGGCCAGGGTGTTGCGGTCGGCGATCCCCAGGGCGGCCAGGCCCAGCCGTTTCGCCTCGAACACCATCTCCCACGGGTGCGAGCCGCCTTCCAGGAAGCTGAAATTGGTCTGGGCGTCCAGCTCGGCGTAAGCGGTCATGGGAACACGCCCTGCAGCCACCAGGTCGGTGACGTGTCGGCGTCCTCGCGGCCGAACAGGCCCTCGCGGAACAGCCAGTAGCGGCGGCCGTCCTCGTCCTCGACCCGGTAATAGTCGCGGGTGCGGGCGGGCTTTTCCGGGGTCTGCCGCCACCATTCGGCGCCCAGGCGCTCGGGGCCCTGGGCCTTGACCACCCGGTGCGGGGCGCGGCGCCAGACGAAGCGGGCCGGGGCGCCGTCGGGGGCCTCGGCGATGGCCTGCACCGGCTCGGGCGGGTCGAACATCAGGGCCGGCCGCGGGCGCATCTCGGCCTCGCGTTCCGGCGGGGGCGGCGGCTCCAGGCCCGCGCGGCGCCAGGCTTCGCTGCGCTCGGGAAGCCAGCTTTCGCGCAAGCTCGGCCGGCGCACCGCTCCATCGCCTAGCCGCGCCTGCAGCCGGTCGAGCAGCCCGGCCAGGGCCTCGGCCTCAGCGCCGCCGGCGGCGTCCTCCATCTCGCCCTGGCGCTGTGTGATCGGTTCGGCCTGGTCGGCGCACAGCATCAGGGCGTCGACGCCGAAACCCAGGTCCAGCCGCTCCAGGCCCTTTTCTTTCAGGAGGCGGATCAGGTGGGCGGGCACCGCGACCGGGGCGCTGAGCCCGGCTTCGATCACCGTGGTCCGGCCGTCGACGCGAAAGCCGATCAGGCTCAGCCGCCGCGCGCCCAGTCCGGCCTGGTCCAGCTGGGCGGCCAGGGTCTCGGCCAAGGCCGGTAGCTGGAAGGCGACCCCGTCGGCGTCGATCAGCGGCTCGGCGAACACCTGCCAGGCGCGATAGAGCGGCGCCGGGCGCACGGGCGACAGGGGCTCGGCCAGGACGCCCAGGGCGCGGTCCAGCCGCTCGACCACGCGAAAGGCCGCCTCGCCGCGGAACCGCCGGGCCAGGCCCGCGCGCGGCAGGCCATAGAGGTCGCCGATCCGCTTCAGCCCGAAGCGGCGGAGCAGGTTCAGGGTCTCCGGCTCCAGCCGCAGCGCCTCGACCGGCAGGCCGGCCAGGGCCGCGCGGGTTTCGCCCGCCGGGGCGACGGTTTCGGGCTCGCGGCCATGGCGGGCCAGGGCCCAGGCGGCGGCGGGGGTGTCGGCCAGGGCCACGCGCGCCGGTATCCCCGCCCGGGCGAGGCGGGCGCGGATCTCCGACAGCAGCGCCGCCTCGCCGCCGAACAGGTGGTCGCCGCCGGTGGTGTCGATCAACAGGGCCTCGTCTCCCGGCGGGTCCGTCTGCACGGCGACCAGGGGCGAATAGCGCTCGGCCCACAGGGCCAGGCGCTTCAGGGCCGTCCGGTCGCGCTCGGGCGCCGCCGGCTCGCTGACCAGGTGCGGGACCATGGCGGCGGCGTCGGCATGGGCCTGGCCGGCGAACAACCCCGCCGCCCGCGCGGCCGGGTTCAGCGCCAGCAGCCGCAGGCCCTTGGCCCCGTGTTCGACCAGGGCGAAGGGACACCCTTCTCCCCCTGCGGGAGAAGGAGGGGCCCGCGGCGAAGCCGTGGGAGGATGAGGGGTCGCGCCGGCCTTGCCGGGTGAGGTTGTCGTTAAAGGATCGGATAGGTCCGCGCGACCCCTCATCCTCCCACTCGCTGCGCTCGCGGGCCCCTCCTTCCCCCGCAAGGGGGGAAGGGGTTTAGGCCGCCCGCTCTCCGGCGACGGCGACGACCCGGCCGGTTGCGCGCGTCGCCACACCGTGACCGGCCAGTCCGGCAACCAGACGCAGACCACCCGTTTCATCGCAAAGCTCCAGGTCCCAGGCCGCCGGCGGTCCGTCGCGGCGGCGCACCAGTTCGGCCCTCAGGCGCGCGGCGCCGGGGGCCAGGGGGTCGAACGCCGCCTCGCCCGAGGCCTGGGCCGCGATCCGCCAGCGCCGCCGCGCCGCGCTGAGGTCGTCGGCGCCCCCGGCCCTCAGGATCAGCCCCACCGCCGCCCCGGCCCGGGCGGCGAAGTCCAGCCGGCGGGTGGCGACAAAGCTGGGCGCGGCGACACAGCCCAGGGCCGCGGCCACGGCTCCGGATTTCAGGCATTCCTCCAGCGCCCACAGGGCCTCGGCCTCGCGCTCGGCGCGGATCCAGACCAGCCGGTCGGGGGCCACGCCCCAGGCGGCGAGCCCGCGCGCGAACGGCCGCCCGCGCTCGCGCAGCCACTCGCCCGTGGTGGCCAGCACCAGGGGCCGGCGGTCGGCCTTCAGCCCCGCCGCCAGCCGCGCCAGGCCAAAGCCCAGCGCCGTCGCCGCATCCGCCGGCCGCGCCGCGGCGACCTCTTCCAAAGGCTCGCAGGCCTCGGGATAGGGGGTGGCGGCGACGGGCAGGGGGCGGGGCAGGGGATCGACGGGCATGGGCGTTCTTTCAGGTTCTTACTTTGTTCCGGACCTGCCGCCGGAGTCAAGAACAAGTCCGGAACATGCGTGCAAACGCCGCGATGCATGGCATGGTCCCCGCCAAGGAGAACCCGATGACCCGCACCCTCGCCTTGGCCCTGGCCGCCGCCCTCGCCCTGCCCGGCGCCGTCCTGGCGCAAACCCTCACCGTCCAGGGCGCCGACGGCCACAGCGTCACGCTCACGGACGCCCAGCTGCGCGACCAGCATCGGGTCAGCGTCACCGTGCCCTGGGGCGAGCATCACACCTATGCCGGCGCGCCCCTCGGCGACCTTCTGGCCCTGGTCGGCGCCCCGTCCGACGCGCGCCTGCACGGCCCGGCCCTGGACCAGGTCGTGCTGGTCACCGGCTCGGACCATTTCATGGGCGTGCTGGCCATCGCCGAGACCTCCAAGGCCATGCGCGACGCCCCCGTGATCCTCGCCGACGAGGAGGACGGCAAGCCGCTCGACGCCAAGCAGGGGCCCTGGCGGCTGATCGTCGGCGGCGACCTCAAGCCCGCGCGCTCGGTGCGCATGGTCACGACCATCGAACTGCGGCCGGTGAAGTAGGGCGGGGGGTCAGACAGGCTCCCGCGGCCGGTCCTGCGGCGACTTGGGCGACCTTGCCCCCTCGCGCCAGTGATCCGGCGCCTGGAACACCAGGGTCACCGCCACCACCGCCACGATCAGGCCCAGGGCCACCACGCCCCCCGCCAGTCGGAAAAGCTCGCTGAAAGACGCCATGCTCTGGGGTCCCCTTGGGAATCGAGACAACCGCCGCCTGGCCCAAGGCCGGACGGACGCAAACACCCAGCGCCGATGGGGAAATGGCTGAGGGCGGGGATGGTTTCGTTAATTTTGGGGGAGTCTGAATCGGCGGGGGTGGGGAATTTCGCTGATGGCTCACAGCGGATTTCAATGACCTGAGTCCAACTGCGGTCGCTCGGGCGTCCCGTCACCGAGCGACCGTCAGCCTTGACTCCACCCCGCTTTTCATGTTCTTGTTTTGTTCATGATCGACCCACCCAAACACCCAGCCTCCGACCCCGCACGCGCCGCCCATCGCGCGCGGGTGGAGCGGCATATGGAGGCGTTGGCGGAGTTGACCGATCTGGGCATGGAGCTGGCGCGGGAGCTGGCGTGGCAGGGCATCGACGCGGCCAAGGCCGGTGAGGCCAAGGCGCTGGAGGCCGAGCGCAGCTTTTCGCGGCTGACGCGCTCGGTGCGGCTGACCATGGCGCTGGAGGCGCGGCTGAGCGAAAGCCTGCTGCCCAGGGCCGAGGCCGGCAAGGAGCGCGAAGACGGGTTCTGGATGCCCTATAGCGAGCTGAACGGCGCGGCCCAGCGGCTGAAGGAGAAGCTGGCCAAGTTCATCAAGAATGCCCCGGCGCCGGAGGATGGCGACGGCGAGGACGACGAAGAAATCGAGGGCGAGGCGGCGGTCGGCGCCGAGGCCCCGGGCGGCCGCGAGCGCGAGGCGCGCGAACGCCTGACCGAGACCGAGGTGGACGAAGAGGAATGGCCGGAGTGGCTGGTGTCCGGGGGGCGTGCGGCGGAGTTTGGGGATGGGGCAGGCCCCCTCCACCGCCCTGCGGGCGAGGCCGACGCAAGCGTCGGCCGTTCGGCGCGCCGATCGCCAAATCATTGGCGATCGGATGGCTCGCGCGAAGCGCGCGAGCCCGCTTCTCACCCCCCTCCCCCAACAGGGGAGGAATTGAGGCGTCGCGGCTCGGAGATCATTCCTCCCCCGGTGGGGGAGGGGGACCAGCCGAAGGCTGGTGGAGGGGGCTCGCCGCGGGCGTCGCCCTTCGAGCCCAAGCCCAAGGCCGGCGGACCCTGAGCCCAAGGCCGGCGTATTCAGGAAATGGTGCCCCAGGTCGGACTCGAACCAACACGTCTCTCGACAACAGATTTTGAGCGGTCCCAGATAGTATATCCCTTACGTATCCGGCGGCCGCCGAAATTACGATAAAGTCGAGATTTCTATAGATGTTTCTCGATTTCTCCACAAGATCGGGCCGCCGTCCATACGCCAGGGCTTGACTGCTGGGTGCGCCCATTTCGCACCTGGAATTCGGCCCCCTCGGAGGCCTGAATGCCGAAATTGAAACTCACCAAGACGGCCGTTGAGGGCGCGGTGCCCAAGGCCAATGACTACGACCTTAGGGACACGAGCGTCCCCGGTTTTCTGCTCAAAGTCACGCCTTCGGGCCGGAAAACCTTCATGCTGGCCTACACCGCCGCGAACGGACAGCGCCGCAAGCCCGCGATCGGACAGTTCGGGGAACTCACCGTCGAGCAAGCCAGGCGAATCGCCCAGGACTGGCTTGCGGAGGTGCGGCGGGGAAACGACCCCAGCGCCGAGCGGTCCGCCGCCCGCCGGGCTCCGATGATGCAGGAGCTCTGCCAACGGTTCATCGACGAGTACAGCATACCGCGCAACAAACCTTCCACGGTGCGGCAGAAGCGGGGCACGATCAGCGTTCACATTCTCCCGGCGCTCGGTCGGATCAAGGTGTCCGACGTCACGCGTGCCGATGTCAGCAGCCTCGTAGGGCGGCTGGCGGCGATCCCTTGCACGGCCAACCATGTGCTGTGTTGCCTGCGCAAGATGTTCAATATGGCAGAGGTCTGGGGCTATCGCCCCGATGGCTCCAATCCCTGCCGGCACATCCCGAAATATCCGCAACGGGGCAGCACGCGGCTGATCACCGATCCAGAAATGCGAAAGCTCTTCGCCTATCTTGATCGGGCCGACGCCGAGGGGCTGGAGCATCCCTTTCTCACGCTTGGCATCCGACTGCAGTTCGAGTTCGCCGCCCGGTATTCCGAAATCCTGGCCCTCGAATGGTCTTGGATCGACTTCGTGAAGCGCCGGGTTACCTGGCCCGATAGCAAGACGGGCTCGATTTCCAAGCCGCTCAGCACACACGCCGCGAACCTGCTCCGGAACGCCATCCGCATCGAAGGATCGCCCTACGTCGTTCCTTCGATCCTCAATCCCGAAAAGCCCATGCCGCCATTCACGTATGTCGGTGGCTGGAAACGCATTGTTCAACGCGCCAGCATCCCACACTGCGGCACCCATGCCGTCCGGCATCGCGCGGCGACCGACATCGCCAATTCCGGCGTTCCGCTGAAGGTCGGCATGGCGCTCACGGCGCACAAGACCGTCACGATGTTCATGCGCTACGTTCACATCGAGGACGAGCCGGTCCAGGAAGCTGCGGAGACCGTCGCGGCGCTCCGGCAGCAGATCCTCGGGCAACCGGCGACGACATCCGCCGCGCCTAAATCCGCTTTCGCCGGAAACACGCGGGCCGGAGCGGTGCCGGTCGACCGGAAGCCGCCTCCTTCAAAGCGGAAAACGAAGATCCGGACCACCAACCTCGGCGCTAATCAGGCTTATCGAGCAAGGGGCGGCCCCAATCGCGCCTCACCGCCCGGCGTCGCGAGCGTCGCCAAAGATCAGGAGGACAAGAGCAGTGGCTGACAACCGAAACGCCGAGGCGTCCTGGCCGCCGTTGGAAATCCTCAAGCGGGCTGTTCATGTCGATGATGTCGGCAAAATCCCTTTTGTCGATACCACAGCCGCCGCGCGTTACCTCGCCCTCAGCCCGCACAGCCTGGAATGCTATCGGTCGGTCGGAGGGGGACCCGCGTTCTACAAGTTCGGCAAACATGTTCGCTACGCGGTCAGCGATCTTGATGCTTGGATAGCCGACAAGCGACATATCACGACCCCACGCAGCGGCGCGCGCTTGTATTGATGTTTGGGCGAATCCACCTTTCGCCCCCTGCTAACGAAATTTCGCGCAGTCTTGCTGGTAGGGCGCTCCAGCCCGCGAAGGCAGGCTTGCATTTGCCGGAAAAGGCCATAAGTGAGTCTCGACTGTTCGCTAAATGTTCCTGTTCATAACCACCCGTTTAATCATTGCTTAGGGTTCAAATGCGAGGCACGGTCGACATCCTGCCGCGGAACGCCGCGGATTGCAGCGGGAGCGGGCGCTTGGGCAAGGACGGCAAGGACGCCGAGCGTGTAACCACCACGCTATCCCGCGACCAAAAACTCCAATTGGACCGCCTCGCCGAAAGGGAAGGTGTAAAGGTCGCTTGGCTCGTTCGCAGGGCGGTGGAGCGATTCCTGGATGAGGCAAACGGCGGGCCACAGCTGCCGTTCGAGTTCAAGAGTGGTCGCCATGCGCAGCGCTGAATTATTTGCGGGCTGCGGCGGACTTGCTCTTGGAATGTCGCGCGCCGGTTTCACCCATGCATTAATGGCCGAGTTCGATTTCGATGCGGTCGAGACAGCCAAGCACAACAAAGCGCGCGCCATCGAACACGTCGCTCACTGGCCCGTCGAGAAAACGGATGTGCGCGATATCAATTGGGAGCCCCTGCGGGGCCAGCTCGCCGTTGTGTCTGGTGGCCCGCCATGTCAGCCGTTCGGAATCGGCGGCAAGAAGCTGGGGCCGGACGATAGCCGCGACATGTGGCCCGAGGCGATTCGGGCGATCCGGGAGGCGGCGCCTGAGGGTTTTCTGTTCGAGAACGTGCGCAATATCGCAGGGCCCAAATTCCGAGGCTACCTCGAATGGGTCGTGCGTCACCTAGCGCGACCAAAGCTTGTTCGACGCGCGGGCGAGTCTCACGAAGAGCACCTAGCCCGGCTCAAGTCGATGCGCGGCGGCGAAGAATATCGTGTGTCTTGGCAGGTCGTGAACGCGGCCGATTACGGAGCGCCTCAGATCCGATTTCGCGTGCTAATCTTCGGCGTGCGGGACGGTTTGGATATCACGCCGCCGCTCATGCCTGCGACCCACTCGCACGATCGGCTGCTTTGGGATCAATTCGTCACCGGCGATTACTGGAAGCGACATGGTCTGAGAAACAAGCGGGAGCCCTTCAACAGCAAGGATGCTGCCCGCGTTCGGGAGCTGAAGTTACGCGGCGAGCCGCCGGCTGAGGCCCCCTGGGTTACCGTGCGCGATGCGATCCAGGGCTTAGGCGAGCCAAATGGTGTCCGGAACCACGTGTTTCAACCGGGCGCTCGCGTCTACCCTGGACACACCGGCAGCCCGCTCGACCGGCCAGCAAAAGCGTTGAAGGCCGGCGACCATGGGGTGCCAGGCGGCGAGAATATGATGGTTCGCGACGATGGTTCGGTGCGCTATTTCACCATCCGAGAAGCCGCCCGTCTGGTGGGACTCCCGGACGACTACTTGTTCCCGAGAAGCTGGTCGGAGAGTATGCGCCAGTTGGGGAACGCGGTTCCCGCGCAACTGGGGGAAGCCGCCGGGAAATGGCTGCGAGATTTGATTTTCTGAAATCGGTTGGCCGTCGCCGCCGTGGCGGCGCCGAGATTGCTTCCTGATGGCGGCCAAATCTCCTGACAAGCTCGCGTTGGCCGCGCTGGACACCGCTTTGAGCCAGGTGGTCGCAGCGGTGAAAGCCGATCCTTCGTCCGCTACAGTGCGTAGGGTGCGCGACGGTCTCACCAAGCATTTCGAGGCGGTCGAGAAAGCCCGTAGCGAGGCGGACCCCGTCAGTACGCCGCTGACCAGCTTTGACCCTTCGGATCCGAAGACAGTTGGCCGTATGGTGTCGCTGGCGCTATTGGCTCAACCCATGGTGCCGCTCGCTGCTGTGAAGCCCGCCTACGGGTCTGGCGTCTACGCTATCTACTATACGGGGGATCATCCGCTTTATGAGCGGATATCCGGGACCGAAACGCCAATCTACGTAGGCAAGGCCGATCCCAGCAACGGCGACGCGAGCACCGCCCGCGAGCAAGGCCCCCGCCTGACAGCCCGGTTGATCGAACATGCTGGCACAATCGCGACGGCGGAAAAGTACGCGATCGAGCACACCCTTCCGCCAGGCTTGAGCGCCCTCCGCCTGGCAGATTTCAGGTGCCGTCGGCTGGTTTGCGCCACCAACGCGCAGCTTGTGGCCGAGCGCCACTTGATCCGGATGTTTTGGCCGGTCTGGAATTCCGACACCAAGGCGTGCTGGGGGATGAGCAAGCATGGCGACGCGGCGAGCACACGGCGCAATAAGCGATCGCCGTGGGACGTGGTGCATCCCGGCCGAATATGGGCTCTCGACGAGCAGTTGGAAAACAACGCTACGGCCGACGAAGTCGCGGCGCGCATCAACGCGATCCTGGATGAATATCCGCCGCGCACCGATCACGCGGCGTTGCTTGAGGAGATGCTGGTCGCGTTTCGACAGGACGCTGGCGGTGATTCGGATCTAGCCGAAGCGTCGCCGCTGCGAGATGTGCCTGGGCCGACCGAGGACGAGGCGGGTGGCCCGAACGACGACTAAGGACGTCGACCCGGCTCGAAGCGCGCAAATGGCGCGCGTGCGGGGCAAGGATACCAAGCCCGAGCTGATGGTGCGACGGACCCTTCACGCCGCTGGCCTCCGATTCCGGCTGCAAGCTAGGGACCTCCCGGGAAGACCAGACATTGTCTTCCGCTCAAGGCGGATCGCGATCTTCGTGCACGGGTGCTTTTGGCATCGGCATGACGATCCAGGCTGCAAATTGGCCCGAATGCCGAAGTCTCGTCAGGAGTTCTGGGGTCCAAAACTGGCGGCCAATGCCGAACGGGACAGCCGGAACATTGAGGCACTGCTCAAGGCAGGCTGGGCGGTGGAAATCGTCTGGGAATGTGACCTCGGGCCCGAACGTCTCAGCAGGTTGATCGATCGGGTCCGCGCCAAGGCACCGCGCTCGCCCAGTCGAGCGGCGAAAAGCGAATTGAAAGACGCCGACTAACACTCGTAAGCTGTGCTCTGGGCGGGTTGTGAAACCGCCAGTCGGGGCTGGTCTAGACAAGAAATGCATGAGGGCATTGCGCTCTCCCGATGGAGCCGGCTGCTCATCGAGGAGATTTTTGGGGACCGGGAGGGCGAGGGAAGGCCTGTCTCGACGATCGAGGCCGGCGGCGCGTTGCTCGTCCGGGCGCTGGCCCGTTCCGGAATAGATGCCACCGAGCAAGCCGCCCTCGACAGCTTCGTCCAAGCCTTTCCCGCGCGTGGGCAGATGCTGCGCTGGTTCAGCGGCGTTGATAGTCCTGGAGACGCGGTTCCGGCCTTTTTGATCCTTTGCTGTGTGGCGGCGAGCGAAGCTACCGGGTCCGAGGCCAACGACTATCGTGAGCGACTGCGCCAGATGATGGGGTGGGACGCGATCATCATGGATTGTGGTGCCCTTCCCACATTGTGGAAGCGGCTCGAACGCTCGCTCGCCGCTGCGCCACCCGATCGGCGGCTACGGCGATTGATCCTGCCGGACCCAAGGTTCCGCACTCAGATTGGTCACGCCATTGAGTTAACTTTCCCGTCACGGCAGGACGCTCGCCGCTTAAGACACGACCTCGACGACGGTGGATTGGTCGACCCCAACTCTCCGGTCGCCGTTATGCGGTGGCTCGTGGCTCGCGGCACGCGCTACTCGCCGACCTTTCAAGAGACCTTTAGCGACTTCCAATCCGCATGGCGGTCTGGCGCCCGCGCGTTGACCGACCATCGCTTCTGGAGCGGTTGGCGGATGGTCGTCGAGTCATGGCGTCCGACTCTGACGCAGGACGTCTTCCATATCGTCAGCGACGAATGGGGGAGGTACCAACTCGTGACGGCTGAGGGAGAGCCAACAACCCTACGAGCGATCGAGACCAAGGCACCGCCCGCGCTTCGATCACTGTTGGCGAATGGCTCGCCCATTCTCCTGCGCGAAGTCGATTGGGGACAGTGGACGTGGACTGGCCAGGGCCGCTCAGCCATCCGTGACGCTCGAGCCGCGTTAATCCGCGAGAAATCGCATAGCGCGACCATTCTCGCGCAGATGGACCGCGCGGCAGTTCAAGACGCCGCCGGGTGGGTCTTGACCGCGGCCATCGACCTGCTGCCGGGCACGAGCGGGCGCCTGGCAATTGGCGATGACGATCTAGTTGATGCTCGTTTCACGGGCGTGCCGAGGTTCGACGGCGGCAGGTTGGCGCGCCCCTCGTTTCCCATCCGCCTTTCGACCACTGGGCCGGTCGAACAGGTCAAGCTAAAAGGCGAGGGCGCGGATCTCGTCACCCTGCGCCGCGCGGGATCTCAGGACTGGCTTCTCACGCTCGTCGAACCGCTAAGTGGCGACCTGCAAGTCGCCATCGAGGCAACTGGGGGCGTCACCCGACGAACCCTATCCCTGCGCGCGTCGGCGATCGCGCCCGACTGGCAGCGCGAGCTTCCGCGTCGGTTTGTCGTGGACGAGATCGGCTCTGCGGATTGGGCCCCGACGGGAGCCGCCGGGAGCGCGATCGGCGGATCTTTCCTCGCCGCTCATTCAGAGGCGTCGATCCAAACCAAGCAAGGAATTATCGACCTGGTCGAGTATCTGGCCGCCCGTCCCGGCGTCATGCCGCTTGGTGGTTTCCTCGACCTGCTCGACACGCTGCCCGGAATTGAGGAAGTCGGGCGATGGACCCTGTATCGCGGCCTCATGGAGGCCGGACTCATCGACCCGCTGCGTGTCCGGGGATGGCGAGGCTGCGCCGTGACCGCCCGGGCACCGCGGGCGGTACTTTCACGCGCCAGCGATGGGTTTTGTCTGGTCATCGATGGGCTGGTCAACGAAGTGCTGGCGCAAAGACTTCAGGCCATGGCCTTTGACCTTGGGCTGAGCGCCACCTGCACCGTCGGGGTTGGCCCCTGGTCGCCGCCCGTTCTGTGCCTGCACGGAAACCGAGAGACTCTGGTATCGATGGCTGCGGATACCGGTCTCGAGCTTGAGTTCTTGACTCCAGCTCTCGACGGCCTTGGCGTGCCCGTGGAGGGCACGCCAAACGCCGATGGATCGAACCACGGGTCGCGGATCCGATTGCCGGACCTTGATGCCCTGGGGGGCCGTGGTGTCGAGGTTCATCTTTGCCGCCGGGAGGCCGAGGACGCGCCGCCGGTCTGGCTCGTGCACACCGCCGGAGCCGAGCCTCGTTATTGGTCACACAGGCATTTGGCGCTGCTCGACGCGTGCCGGCAAGCAGCGATCGCTCCCTTCAGCCTGACGCGCGGCCGGCTGATTTCTGAGCTGCCAGGAGTGTTCCTGCCACTGCAAGTAGCGCGTTGGCTAAGGCTCGCGACAGGCGTCAGCCCGGGGAAGACCGTCGCTCAGCACTCCTACCCCGTCGGCTCAACGCTTGAGCCGGTGATTCGCGCGGCGCTTGGGCTGCCGTTGACGGCGACCTCGAGAAAGCTAGCGGCGGGCGGCGCGCTCCGCCGACGGGGAAGCGCCGTCGCTATCGCGCGGTCGCGTGGAACAGCCGTTGAAATCACACCTGTTTGGCGCTGGGCCCGTGACCAGCGCGGAGGCCCCCATTGAGTAAGCCGAACGACATCACCAAATTGCAGTTCTTGGGCTGCGTGGACTACGCGCAGCACAACTTTGCGCGTCTGAAGCCACTCCTTTACTCGGAGACGGGACGCCGATGGGACGGCGTGGCCGATCGGTCCTGGTTTCCTAACGAAGGTCTGGTGTTCGCCGTCCAGGCTGAACTCCGTTACTCGCAGAATGGTTCGCATTGGATCTTCAGGCTCGCCCCGAACGCACGAGGCGACGCGATAGACAAGGATGTCTTCAGCGCCATCCAGGCTAAGCCCGCGGTCGAGTTGATCATCGGAATGGAGCCATTGGACATCGAGCCCTTGCGCCAGCTCGTGACCGAGACGGGCCTATCCCCGTGCCCCTTAGGGAAGGCCGGCGCGGCCGTCCCCGAGCTCAACGATCGCTGGGTCGTGATCAACGAGCTGGCCCGCGACGATGATGGCCGCTGCCGCCCCGCCACCTCGGTGAACCTCAAGCACCTCAAGGTCCTGATAGGAACGCCGGAAGAGCTGTGCGGGATGGCAACCCAGAGCGGCCACTACGTTCTGCCGCCTCTTCACCCCGCGAGCGGCGAGAGCCGCAATTGGCTTCCACCAACACAATTCCTGGAGACCTTGGCCGCGGATCTGAGACGCTGGGTGCCACATGGTCCGCAAAGGCCGAAGGCCCAGGCCGCCGCACAAGCCCTCCGTGAATTGGCGCCTCAGATGCTCGGCCTATCGGCCCTCCGGGCTGACGATGCCAAGGTCGCTATCGCCCGCGCCGCCTATCTGACCGAGGCCGCCGAGACGATCACGGGCGCGGCAAGCACGATCCTCGAACTGATCGGCGAGCAGGAACCCTTCAAGGCCGAAATTGAGCGGCGTCGCGTCAAGATTAACGCGGAGCTTGAAGCCGAGGCCCTCGCCGCCGTCGAACAGAAAGAAGGCGCGGCGCGGGACCGCCTTCGGGCCGAGCAAGCATCGTTGCGCGCGGAGATTGATATCGCGGCCGGCCGCCTGGTCACGCTGAAGTCGGAAATCGCTTCCCTCGAAAGTGAGGCCGAGACGCTGCGTTCGGCGAAGGCGGACCACGTCGAGGCTCTCGACGCGGAGGTTGACGCCGTTCTCCAACGCGCCGCGAGCGAGCCCGCGCGACTTCTCGCCGAATGGCTGGGCGTGTCTGGTCTCGTCGTTGGTGGCGTGGGCGGGGGAGATACCGAGCCACCGATCACGACAGAGCCGGATAGCCTAGCGCCAGTCGCCGGTTCCGCGGCGCCGGCGCGTCCCGTCGAGGCCGGCGACCTCGGCGCGCTGCTCTTCGCGGCCGGGCCCGCGACGAACCCCGGCCAACCGCGCCTCCTTGTCCTCGACGCCGCCCTCCGGGCCCGCGAACTGCCAGTGCTCATCGGCCCATTCGCCCGGGAGTTCGCCGAGGCATGGTTGTCGGTCGTCGGTGGCGCGACTCCCGTGACCATCATGACCGATCCCACTCTGCTCTCAGTCAACGACCTAACCCCGACCGGGCAGAGAGGGGAGAAGGCTCCACTGCATGACGCGTTCGTTCGCGCGCGGTCCCGCTCGGAGCCGGTCGTGGTAATCCTGGACGACCTGGATCCTGCGGCGGCGGGCTTCTGGCTCCCGGAGCTCGCGCGCTGCCAGCGCAACCCGCAACGCTACGGATTTCCGTCCAATCTCCTGTTCATGGCGGTGATCGAAGCCGATCCCTCGCAGATGAACCTCACGCGCCTCCGTGCCGGCGAGCTTTTCCCACTCCTGTTCGATGACTGTCATCCGACAGGAGCCACGCCGGAGCGACCCGCCGTGCCGTTCGATCTCGCTCCGGGACTTGTCGCGGAACCAGCATCGTCCACGAGCTGGCCCGCCCGGCTGGCAGCCTTCGAAGCCGCGCTCGCGATCACATTCAAGCCGGATGACGCCAAGTCCCTGGCCGATGGTTTCTCGGACTTCCTACAGCACTGTAAGGGCACCGGCGCGTCGCCGAAGGCCGATGGATCGCTCGCCGCCCTTCTCGCGAAGTCGGCCAATAGTCTGCGCAACGGAACCGCTGGGGAAATTTGATGTACGATCCAATCGGCGCCTTCGAGCGCATGCGGGACTTTTTCGTCGCCTACCTGGACACCGCCTTCAAGATCCGGTCGCCCGCCGTCACCAACGCGCGGCGCGATCTGCTCTCCACCGCCGGCCAGATGTGCGCCGAGGCGATGATCGAGCCGGTTCTACGATATCGATCCTGGCCGCACCGGATCGAGGACATGATCGACCGCTCCGGCCCCCTCGAGAGTCTTGGTCGCGAGGCCCAAATCGCCTTCACGGAGCTGGCCGGCTCGGGACTTTTTGAAGGTCAGAAGGTCTCTGGAAAGCCATGGTGTAGGCGGCCGGCCTTCGCGCCCTACGAGCATCAGGCGCGCATGCTGGAGCGCGGCCTTGGGTACGGAACGCCCGGCATCGTCACGTCCGGCACCGGCTCGGGGAAGACCGAGAGCTTCCTGTTGCCAATTCTGGCTCGAATATCGCAGGAGGCGGTGAATTGGCCCGCGCCCTCGCGACCGCTCGGCGAGGAAGACTGGTGGCGTTCCGACAACACCGACTTCAAGTCGGCGCGGAGCGCGGAAGACCCTGGCCGGCCCAAAGCGGTCCGCGCGCTCATCCTCTACCCGATGAACGCGCTCGTGGAGGATCAGCTAACAAGACTGCGGAAGGCTTTGGACTCGAAAGAGGCGAGGGATACTTGCCGGCGTCGCTTCAACGGCAATCTGATCTTTTTCGGTCGATACAATAGTCAGACGCCGAGCACGGGCTTCAACCGCCACCCCTATCGCGCGGGGGACGCCGGGGAGAAGCGCGTCCGCAGACGTAGGCTGGAGACCAATCGGGAGCATCTTCGAGCCGTCGCGAAGGGGCAAGCGATGGCTGAGGCCTACGATCGCGAGCAGGCGGCCAAACAAGGCCGGGACCACGAGGAGGAGACGCGCTTCCTATTCCCCGCAATCGACGGCGCCGAGCTCAACACACGGTGGGACATCCAGGCAACGCCACCGGACGTCCTGGTCACGAACTCCTCCATGCTCAACGCGATGATGGCGCGGGAGGTGGAGGACCCGATCCTCGAGCAGACCAAGGCATGGCTGCACAGCGACGACGAGGCCTACTTCTACCTGGTGATTGATGAGCTGCACCTCGTTCGCGGTTCGTCCGGCTCGGAGGTCGCCGGCCTCCTGCGCATGCTCATCAATCGCCTTGGGCTCGATGACCCCGCGCATCGCCACAAGCTGCGGATCCTGGCCTCCAGTGCGTCCTTGCCGCTGGACGGGGCGGGAGCCGCCGCTTCGCTGAAATACCTATGGGACTTCTTTGGCGCGAACGGGACGTTCTCCCCCGGTGGGGCCGGCGCGAAGGACGCCAGCTTCTGGAACGATTGCGTGGTGGCCGGCGAACCGGAAATCGATGCCGAGCGGACTGGTGCCTTGGCCCCAGAGCCGTTCGTCGCCTTGCTCGGCGCCGCGAGGGCCGACGCCAACGCGGTCCTGGCTCCTCCGTGCCTCGCCGAGATCGAAGATGAGATCAGCCGGGCACTGGCCGCAATGGGGGGGGGTGCCGTCAGCCTAGACGAGAAAGCGCGTGATCTAGCGGAAGCCGCCGCGGCCGTGCTGCTGTCCGCTTGCCGACGCGAGGACGGAATCCGCGCGCGAGCCGCCAGCGATTTGGCGCGGAGCATTTTTGGCGCCGCGGATCTTGAACCCTTGCGCGGCCTGCTGCTCGCGCGCGCCTTGGGCGACGTTCTCGCCGCCGAACCGGGCCACAAGACCCGCGTAGCTCAGACCACGCCGTCCTTCCGGGTGCACTTCTTCTTCCGGGCGTTGGAAGGTCTGTTCGCCGTGCTCGAGAAGGCTCCAGACGGCGAGGTGGCCTATTCATCGCTTTCGATCGAACGCGGATCCGGCCTGGCGCGGGTCGGTGGCGAGGGGCCGGCGCGACGCCTCATCGAGACCCTCTACTGCGAATCCTGCGGCGAACTGTTCGTCGGCGGAATGCGCTCATCGAACGGCCCAGGCGCCGCGATCGATCTGCTGCCGTCGTCGGCGAAACTGGAAGCGCTCCCGTTCGGAGCGTCCGGCACCGAGTTCGAGGATCTGACCTACGACGATTACGCGGTATTCTGGCCCACCAACCGCGCGGGCGCGGAGCCTCCAGAGACGGTCAGCGGTCGCGACGGCAGCCAACCTCGTTGGGAGGAGGCCTTCCTTGATCCGTTCGGGGCCAGGGTCTGGCGTGGTCCAATGAACGAAGACGCAATTCACGGTTTCGTCTTCAAGCGCTCGACCAATCCGTCGCACAAGGACGCCCGGGGGCGTGTGAGTGGAGATCGGGGCTCCGCGACGCCGGCGGCCTGCCCGGCGTGCGGGACATCCTACGTCTTGCGGTCCCAGGGCCGTTCCTCCCCCCTTCGTAACTTTAGAACCGGCTTCGCCAAGACCTCGCAGCTTCTGGCGACTGAGCTGTTCGAAGTGCTGCACGCGCCCAAGCCCTCTACGGCGCCGAAGGCGATCGTGTTCTCGGACAGCCGGCAAGACGCCGCCCGGGCGGCGGTCGAGCTTGAGGCCGATCACTTCAGAGCCCTGATCCGTGACGTCATCGTCCGCTTGACGCGAGAGCGGATCGACACGGAGTTCCGGGAGGAGGACCGAGCGGCGGTCGAGGCGGCGATGAAAGCCGCGGCCGCCAACATGGACTACGCGGAGGCGGCCCGGCTGAAGGTTCGCCTAGCCGACATGCAATCGCTGGCGGTGGAGACCGAACCTCTCGTCGCCCTCGCGCAGGACCCGGACGACACCGCATACCTCGCGACAACGCCCACCGCTGATCCGCCGATGGCGCTGCTCATCTCGAGACTGGTCAGCCTAGGCATCCACCCAAGTGACTCCAGCGTCGCGCCCGACGATATCTGGTGGCGGCTGTTCAAGCTCGAGGGCGAGGCTGTCAAATGGACCGGACCATCCGCGACGCTGGATGGCAACGCGATCCAAGCCAAGCGACGCGAGATCGCGGAGGAACAGCGCGAAGCATTGCACGACACGCTCTTCAATAAGACCTATTTCTCGTTCGAAGAAGCAGGACTTGGTTATCCCACCTTCTTCACGCGCGGGGACTACACGGCGGACCGCGATGAACTCGACGCCCTGCTTCGGGTGCTGGCGGACGCCTACCGCGTGGACGGCTCGCGTTACGTCGACCTCACGCAAATCAAGCAATGGACGACGGCGGCCGACGTGCCCCTCGACAACCGGGTTCGTCGTTTCTGCGAGGCCGCGTCCCCAGGCAACGGCGATCAGTATCTGAACGACGCGTTGGATCGATTGCGCCAGGCCGACCTTGGGCATACTGGCGGCATCGTCCGGCTATTCTCGCTTGGGGTAAGGCTGGCCAAGGCCGACACACCATTCTGGAGGTGCGCTCGCTGCGACCGCGCGCACCTCCATAGGGGCGCGAACGTGTGCACCCGATGCGGCGATCCACTCCCGGCCGCTACCGCGGGTGTGGCGAAGGATCTTTGGCGGCACAATTTCCTCGCCCACCGGGTCGATCGTGCAGAGACGGGGGCGGAGCAGCCGTTCCGGTTGCGAAGCGAGGAGCTCACGGGCCAAACCCGTGACGGCGCCGAACGGCTTCGGCGGTTCCGTGGCATCCTGGTGGAGGACGGGGCAGGTGAGGACGCCCGTCTTCCGAGGCTTGGCAAGGAAATCGACCTCCTCAGCGTGACGACAACGATGGAGGTCGGCATCGATATTGGGCCGCTTCAAGCCGTCTATCAGGCGAATATGCCGCCCCAGCGGTTCAACTATCAGCAACGTGTCGGGCGCGCGGGACGGCGCGGCCAGGCGTTTTCGGTCGTCGTGACGGTTTGCCGTAGCCGCAGCCACGACTTGCATTATTTCCGCCATCCCGAGCGGATCACCGGCGATGCTCCGCCGCCACCGTTCCTTGCGGCGGGCTACGAGGACATTCCCTTGCGGGTCGTCCGGAAGGCTTGGCTGCAAGCGGCGTTCAAGTATCTCCGGCTGAAGCACCAGGGCGCCTATCGCGGGTATGACGTACTTCCGCCCGACATCCACGGTGAATTCGTCTACGTCGCTGACTACAAGGACGAAGACTCTCCCTGGCGGGATGAGCTTAGGGAAGCCCTCGAGGCGACGCTAAAGGCCCGTGAGGCGGCGGTCGCCTTGCTAGCGGCGGACCTGGCGCCCGATCTCGCCAGCAAGCTCAGGTCGGCGTTGGAGGTGGATATCCTGATGGCGGCGATCTCCGACGTCATCGCGCGTGAAGGGCGCTGGGATATCGGGGTGGCGCACGCCCTGGCCGAGGGCGGATTGCTTCCGATGTACGGGATGCCGACCCGGGTGCGCCCCCTCTATCTGGGCCTGCACTCGAACGGGCCTGACGACGTTGACTGGGATACAACCGATCGCGACTCGGACTTGGCGATCTACGAATTCTCGCCCGGTGCTTCCCTCGTTCGCGACAAGCGCGTGCACACGGCCGTTGGGCTGACCCCCTCGCTGCCCAAGCCCCGGAAGCACGGCGCCTGGATCATGCACGGCCAGGATCAACGAGCCCCGTTGGACGACGAGTGGTGGATGGCCCTTTGTCGGGGCTGCGGCGGCTGGACGCGTGTTGATCAACCCGGAGACGTTTCATGCGCCGCGTGCGGTTCCGCGATACCCGGCGGAGATTTTAAGCATTGCCTATCCCCAGCGGCCTACCGAACGGACTTCGATCCGAAACGAACTGGCGAGGGAGAACTTCGGATCATCCGGTCCCGTATTGTTTGTGCCGAAGCGACCGACGTGCGGCCATCCCGGGCACAAGGGACCAATGTCGCCATAAGCCTCGAGCGCACCGCGCGCATCGTCAGGCTCAATCCAGGCTACGACGCGGATCCCATGCAATCGGCTGGGTTCAGCTTCGAGCAAGGCCGACAGCGCGCGGCGCCACGACGCGGCGTGTGGATGACCTTCGCTAACCAAGCCTTGGAATCCGATTACCAATCCACCTTGCGAAGCCCGGACTGGACTGCTGATCTCGGACCGCTTTCGGGGTGGCTGGCGTCGCGCAAGACCACGGACAGCTTGTTCCTCGCGCCGTGTGCGATGAACCCGCTCCTCGACATCTCGCGGGTCGCCGGTTCCGACGCGCGTGTGTCGGTTCGCGCTGCTGCATTGACGTCGTGTTTCCTCCTCGTGGACCGCGCGGCGCTGGAACTGGATGTTGATCCAGGTGAGTTCGACATCCTGCCGCCGCGGCTCTATCAGCCGGATGGCGTCAAGCGTCCGATGCTGCAGATCGCTGACACGCTGGTGAATGGATCCGGGCTATCACGTCGCTTGGCACAGACGCCCGACCGTCCCTGGGCGATCGACTTGCTCAAGAGCATTGTGGAAGATGGGGCTGCTTGGCCGCTCCGCGAGTTCGCCACGCCGTCGCACCGGGCCTCGTGCGACCAGGCCTGCTACGAGTGCCTGCAGCGCTACGGAAACCGAAGCTACCACGGCCTGCTGGACTGGCGCCTCGGTCTCTCGTTCGCTCGGGCGCTGATTGATCCCACGCACAGCGCTGGCGCGAATGGCGATTTCAGCGCGCCCGAACTGGTGGACTGGCGGTTGATGGCCGAGGACGCCTTGGCGCGGGTCGCGCGGGGTTCGGGTGATCTTGAGGTTATCAATGGCGCTCCCCTGCCGGCCCTTCGTCTAAAGCGAACAGGAGGCGACGCGGTGATCGCGATCCATCACCCGCTCTGGCGGATCGAGGGGACAATCTCGCCGCTTGTCGCCCAGATGCACAACGAGCATCGCGGACCGGTGAGGTTGATCGACAGCTTTGAGTTGGCGCGAAGACCGTTCCACGCGATCTCGAGACTATCGTTCTAGTGGGGATGGCGATGGCTACCGTGTTTGCTCTGGGCGAAGGCTACACCCGCCCTGAGATCCGCGCCCTGGTGGGAGATCCCAATCAAAAGGGTGGCGCGTGGGACACCGGCTACCGACGTTGGCGTGGGGAGTTCTTCATCTTCGCTGGCGTGGGCATCCCGGGGAGAACCGGTCACAACTACGACAACCATTGGAAAGGCGAGACGCTGGTTTGGCAGGCTCGCAACAACACCAAGCTGCGGGACCGGCAGATCCAGGAACTCTTAAGCGGTGCGTACCCCATCCATCTTTTCACCCGCGAGGACGAGCGGCTTTCGTGGACCTATCGCGGCCTCGCCACGCCGCTCACCATCATGGACACCTCGCCCGTGGGCGTGGTCTGGGCGTTCGGCGTCCCGTCGACCGACCACGTCGAGCGCGTCAACATAGAGCCAACTGCCGACGAGGCGGATCCTGTCACCGAGACCGAAGCCGTCCGGGCGGCCCGGCTTGGGCAATCCAAATTCCGTCAGGACCTGATGGACCTATGGGACCGCCAGTGCGCTGTGACTGGCTTGGCGCTCCCCGAGCTATTGCGCGCATCCCACATCAAGCCGTGGAGACACAGCTCGCCCCAGGAGCGCCTCGACCCGGATAACGGACTTCTTCTCGCGGTTCATGTCGATGGCCTGTTCGATCGTGGCCTGATCTCCTTCGATGACGATGGGGCCATCCTTCGATCGCCCATGCTCTCCTCGGAGCTCATGCGCAGACTTGGTTTGGACGACCTACCACCAATCAAAAATCTGAACGTCAAGACCCGGGCGTACCTCGCGATCCACCGCGAGCAATACCTGAAGCGAGAAGTCGACCAAAGAATCCAGCCTATATCTCAGACGGCAAGATAAAGCGGGTTTCCCCGCTCGGTCCCTGTCGGGCCGGTTTTGTTTGTCTGCACAATGGGTTGGGCTAGTTCGGGCAAGCTTTACTTTGAAGGCAAGGCGCGCCGCCCGGGCGGCTTTCTTCTATGTTTTCAATACGCTGGCCGACGCTAAGCGCCAGTGCTTGGCCCGACGATTTCGCCGTCTCAACGCCCTGACAGGCGATCGTGCGCCAGGGCTCGCCGGCGACCGATGCGGCCTTGCGGGCGCGATTTTCCGCCCCGACGTCGGCCCTATGAGCAAGGATGACGACGATTTCCGCATCCGCCTGGGCCAGGTAAGGGACTGCGGCGGCGGGCTGGGAAGAGGCCGCGGCGCCGGCCGGTCGAAGCGCGGGTCGCAGACCTTCATCGGCCAAGTTCACGCGGCCATTCGCCGGGCCGGCGGCGATCCGAACCGTCCGCCGGGAGCGAAGGCCAAGGGCCGGTTCAATGCCCGTGGCCGGGGCGCTGCGATCAGCGCCGCGATGAAGGACCGGAGCCCGTGGCGCCGCGAGGCGAGCGGCGTTCGCACGCGCGCGCGGCGGGTGGCGGTCAAGGCCCGGGTGGTGAAGCTGAACCCGCAGCGCGGGGCGGCGAGGGGACGAGGCTTCGTCAGCGCTAAGGCGGTCGTTGCGCACCTGCGCTATCTGGAGCGCGATGGGGTCGACCGAAACGGAGAGAAGGGGCGGCTCTATTCCGCCGGGCGAGACGTCGAGGACGGCCAGGCGTTCCTCGATCGCGGCCGGGAAGATCGGCATCAATTCCGCTTCATCGTCTCGCCCGAGGACGGCGCCGATCTGGCCGACCCGATGGAGACCACCAGGGCCTTGATGCGGCAGATGGAGGCCGACCTCGGGACCAAGCTCGATTGGGTGGCGGTCGATCACTTCAACACCGGCCATCCCCATACTCACGTGCTGGTAAGAGGGATCACCGACGACGGCAAGATCCTCAACATCGCCGGCGACTACATCGCCCACGGGATCAGGGAGCGGGCCAGCGAGATCGTCACCCTGGAGCTGGGAAGACAGACCGAGAAGGAGGTGACGAAGAGCCTGGAGCCAGAGGTCGAGGCCGAGCGCTTCACCCGGCTCGACCGGATGCTGATCGCCGAGCAGCAGGCCAGTGACGAGTGGGCCGACCTTCGGCCCGACAAGGACATGCTGGAGACCTTGCGCCAGAACCGCGCCCTCCTGATTCAGCGGGCCAGGGTGCTTGAGCAGATGGGCCTCGCCGCCGAGGCTGAGCCCGGCCGCTGGATCGTGTTCCCCGAAGCCGAGGATACGCTTCGTGACCTCGGCCAGCAGCGCGACATCATCAAGACCATGCACAAGGCCCTGGAGCGGGCGGGCCTGGCCGAGGAGCGCGCGCCAGGGTCCTACGTCCTTCACCGGGAAAGGACCGAGGAGCGGATCACCGGGCGGGTGCTGGACAAGGGCCTGGCCAGCGACGAGCTGGGCGAGCGGGTGCGGCTTGTGATCGACGGGGTGGACGGCAAGATCCATCACTTGGAGCTGGACGCCGCCCGCGCCGAAGAGATCGCCAAGGGCATGGTCATCGCCGCCGGCTCAGGCCCCGAGGGGCCGAGACCGTCAGACCGCAACATCGCTGAGATCGCCGGCCTCCAGGGCATCTATCGCACCGATGACCACCTCCTCTTCGCGCGCGAAGATCTTGTCAGCCGGGGCGTCGATCCCGAAGCCTTCGTTCAGTCCCATGTCCGAAGGCTGGAGGCCCTGAGGCGGGCCGGCATCGTGCTGCGCATGGACGATGGGGTCTGGGAGGTTCCACGCGACCTCGTGGCCCGTGGCCAGGCCTACGACCAGGCCAGAGACCCGTCCGACCTTCGCGTGCGCATCCTCTCGCCCTTCGGGCTGGATCGGCAGGTCCGCCATGAGGGCGCGACTTGGCTGGACCGGGAGCTTGTCGCCGGCCGGCCGACGCCGCTCAGCGACCGGGGCTTCGGCCACGACGTGCAGGTCGCCCTGGAGCAGCGGCGACGGACCCTGCTCGACGCCGGCCACGTCCGCGATCTCGGCGGCGGCCGGATGAGCGCGCCGAAGGATCTGATCCAGCGCCTGGAGGCGATCGAGATCGACAAGGCCGGCAAGGCGCTCGCCGCAGAGCGGGGCCGCAGCTGGTCCCCTTCCATTCCCGGCCAATCCGTCACCGGCAAGCTCACCGGCTCGGTTCAGCTCGCCAGCGGACGCTTCGCCATGATCGACGACGGCCTCGGCTTCAGCCTCGTTCCCTGGCGGCACGTCCTCGAGCCGCACGTGGGCCGCGAGGTTTCCGGCATAGCCCTGCCGGGCGGTGGGATCGACTGGATGCTGGGACGCAAGCGCGACCTGGGCCTCAGCCTCTGAGGAGGCCAGACGGGCCTTGAGGCCGTCAAGGGCGACTCCGCCGCTGTGCGGCTGCGCCGTGGCCTTCGGCCATGGGCGCCGCTGGCGCCCACCCTGGACCGCCTCAAGCCCCGCCTGGCGATGAAGCCGGCATGGGCGCGAGGCCGGGCCTCGCGCGCACGGCGTGCGCGCCGGCTTGCAACCCTGGCTGGATCAGGGGACACAAGGGACGTGATGAAGACCTCGCTGGATCATCTGCCGGAAGCCAAACGCCGCGAGCTGTCGCGGGTGGTGGAGATCCTGTTCGCCGAATTCGAGGAGGCCATCGCCGGCGGCACCCAGCCGTTCAAGCGCAAGGGCCGTATCCTCAAGATCATCCTGTTCGGCTCATACGCCCGTGGGGATTGGGTCGAGGACCCGAAAGGCGGCTACGTCAGCGACTACGACCTCCTGGTGGTGGTCAACAGCGACAAGCTCACCGACCCGATCGAGACCTGGGCCAAGGCCGACGATCATCTGCTTCGGGAATATGCGATCAGCCATCGGCTGACGGCGCCGGTGAACTTCATCGTCCATGACCTCAATGACGTGAATCAGCGTCTGCGAATGGGGCGCTACTTTTTCACCGACATCGTTCGCGATGGGGTTGCGCTCTATGAGGCCGAGGGTTTCCCGTTTGACCAGCCCAAGACGCTGGAGCCGGCCGAGGCGCTGAAGGAGGCGCAGGGGTATTTCGACAAATGGTTCCAGAGCGTCGGCGGCTTCTACCGCGGATATCAGTACGCCCTCAACGACGGCGACCTGAACAAAGCCGCCTTCGACCTGCATCAAGCCGCTGAACGCCTCTACCATTGCCTCCTGCTGACCCTGACACTCTGGAGCCCAAAGTCGCACAGGCTGAATTTCCTCCGCTCTCAAGCCGAGCAGCTGGATTCACGATTGGCAACAGTGTGGCCTCGCGCGACCCGCTCCGACCAGAGATGCTTCGAGCTACTGCGACGCGCCTACGTCGATGCCCGCTACTCGCCGCAATACAAGATCACGCCTGAGGAGTTGGCTTGGCTTGGGGAGCGGGTGTCGACCCTGAAGGACGTAGTCAACGTGGTCTGCACCGACAAATTGGCTGCGCTGATGGCGGGCGCATAGTGCCATCGCCGATTACGGGTAGCCGAATTGGCGGCGACGATGGTTGCTGAGTGCAAATAGGGTTGGCACCATCCGAATGATAGACGCCCCAATAGGCATCTGCGCGCACATGCAAGGTGTGTTCTTCGTCTTCGGTCTTGGCTTCCTCGACTACGCCGAGCACCCGAACCATATGGCCGTTGAGACATAGGCCGAGAGGATTGGTGATTGGCGGTTCGATGGACTGCCGACTGCGCTCAGCTCGTTGCCCCGGCGGTGGAAGTCTGGCCGAGCCTTTGAGCCCGGCCAGAACCGCGAGCCCACCGTCTCTGGTCAGATGTCGTCAGGCAGATCAGTCGGACAGTTTGAATGTGCCTCGGCCATGGCGCGACCTACAGCCGCCGACCACGTCCGGCCTTCTCCCTGGACCGTGATCCCGACGTTTTGCATGGTTTTCCGCGAGAAGATCTCGCCGACCGCGATGTAGGGCTTACCTACCCGCGCCTGGCTAATCGTCACGCCGTAATATTCGTTGATGTCGTAAGTCATGATGGATGCTCCGTTGTGCTTCTGAGCCCGTGGAGCGGCGGCCAATTCCGACGCACCCCTTCACGGGGCACGCCGGCTAACTTCACCCAGTGGAGAAGCGCGGGACCCCGTCGCCGGGGCTGACGGTCAAGCCGCCATGCGTAGCCAGTGGGAAGTGGGGAGGGCCGTCGGGAACTTCAAGGCGGCGTTCAACAGGCAGAGCGGAACCGCGCCAAGTGAACCGGAGCCGCATCTTTATGGCCTCGGGACTGGAGCCAGTGCGGCGAGAAGAGTTCGATCTGGCCCTCTCGCTCCAGATCCCTGAGCGAAAGTTAAGCAGGCCGAAGGGCGGTCAGAGCAAGCGACTTTCATTGGCTCTCAGCCCGGGCTCGGACACGTCCGCGTGCGGGCCACGTTGGCGACCCTCAAAAGCGGCTAAGCCGTGCCAGTACTGCCCTATCGCTGACCCGACCGTCCCATCCGGAGTGGGAGGCAGTTGCCAAATCCACCATCGAGTGCGCAACTCTTCAGGACAACCGCAGAATCTGCAGCCAGGGGGGCGCGTGAATTCAACGAGATCAATCCGGATAAACCTCGACCAGATCGGCAACCCGGCTATTGCGCCGCGCGGCGAGGGGTTCATCCAGCATGAGGCCCGCCAGCGGGTCTTTTCTGCTCTCGTCAACTTCGACACTCCGGTGACCGAGAGTCAGGACGATGCTGCCCGTCCACGGGAACTCGATATTATCAAAGATCGCCGACATGATGCGATCTTGGTGTCGGCACGCCGCGGCGAAGGCAAGACTACCTTCCTGACGAATGTTCTGGAATCGATCCAGGATGGGACCTATCGCATTCTACTCGACCAGAGCGCGCCCGCTGCGGCGAACCCCGCCAAAAACCTCTACAGTTTGGGCGTCATCGATCCGACTCTGATTGAGACTAAACAAAATATCGTCATTGTCGTGATCGACCGAATCCGGATTGCGACGGAGCATCGGCGGAAGCACTATAGCAACCTGGCCGACGAGTATGCGGCCGTAAAGAAATCTTTGCGCAAACTTGCGCAGGGCCTTTCCCTCCTCGATGGGATTGGCGACTCTCTGTACGGGGGCCGTGAATGGCTGGATCCCGATTTCATACTGGATCAAGGTCTGTTGAATGCCTCGGCTGCTCATGATTTTGAGCGAAGCTTCCGGCACTACGTCGCGAAGGCAGCCCATTACGTTGGGTGTGATGCGTTCGTTCTTGCCATTGACGACGTCGATACGTGGTTTGAGAAGGGATGGCCAGTCCTAGAAGCGCTTCGCAAATATCTGGCAACGCCGCAGTTGCGCATTATACTATCCGGAGACTTGAATCTCTACTCTCTGCTGATCCGTCGCCAGCAATGGGCACAGATGGGTAAGGATTTCATCACGGCTGAGGAGTCGCGGGGCAATGTCGATGCCGGGATGTCGCAGGTCTCTAAGATTGGCCACATGGTGGACGCCCTGCAAGATCAATATCTTGTTAAGGTGGCCCCCCCGGAGAACCGGATCGATCTACGTCCGCTTGAGTATCACGTGCGCCAGGCGAGCCTCGAGCTCGAGAGCAATCGCCTTTCGGCGCCGATGCCGGAGGGCGAGTTTATCGAGCGAATGGCGGGTCGCCTCCTGGGTCTGAACGCAAAACCGGATGTGGCTCTCTTTCGCCAGCAGCTCCTAAGCTTGCCCACAAGGAGCAGCCTGCAGGCCTTGGCCGGTGCGGTCGAACTCTGCGGCGCAAGCGCCGACTCTTCCGTCGTGAGGCGGGCGGTAGACACCTTCCGCCACGTCGCCTGGACCTCACTGATGGGGCTTGGGATAGACATCGACGCTACGCGCGACCCCTCGCCCGATCTTATTCTCGGGCTGCTCGCCCGCTGGCTAACGCAATCTAACCGCTGGCTGGATCTTGCGCGGTTTCATCCAGACACGACAGATCCGGACCGGAATCTTGTTGCCATCTATCTAGCCGCGGTGCTGACCGAAGTCTTCCGCCGCTCGCCGGGCCGGATGCTCGAGTTCTGGCTGAAAATCGCGACGCTGCGGGAGAAGATTGACCGGGGCGAGGTAGGCGATGATGGCGCGCGGGGTGGAAGCCTCCCCCGCCTGATGGATCATCTCAATGCCAACACGGTTGAAAACGCAGCGCAATTCGTGAGCCGGTTGGCGGCCTGGGAGGTGACCGAAGGTGGCCGCGATCGTATACGCCGCATCGTGCCTAGCACCCGACTAAGCGGAGCCACGGTGCCGATCGCAAGAATCCGCGAGACACGAGCAGCCACGATTGAGCTCTACGGCCTCGAGTATGCGCCGGGACGAGGGGCAGCCCTGGACCGCGAAGCCTTCCGCAACGTCGCGGACAAGCAAGAAGCATATCAAAAACGCCTCTTTCAGGCGCTGCCGCCCCCGCTCCGAGGCTATCACTCTGCACTGATCCGCGCAGGTTGGTCCTACGACTCTCGGCGCGGTGCCGAGGCCGGCTTCCAGGTCTATTTCGCTAACGGGATTGAGGATCTGGCCGAGAGGCTCGACCGCAACGCGCGACTGGTGGCCCTGCTGCCGTCCAGTCGGATCGTCAGCAGTCAGCAAGCGGATTACGGCAATTACTCGTTCCTAAGGCTGCTCGGAGTCATCGCCGAGCTGTTGGACGCAACATCCGTCACGGACGCCGCAGAGCGCCGTCAGCGGGTGGCTCAGACCATTACGGCCCTTAGCCAGGCGCGCAGCTATCCCACTCCCAGCGCAGTCGAGGCCGAGCGGCGGCAGGCCGCTGCGGACTATGAGCCGGACGAGGAGCTCGAAAGCGATTCCGGACCAGGCCAATTCGCCCCTTCGGTGGGAGATGAGCTTGAGGATCTAATCGTTGCGTGGCTGGACGCGCATTCATTGAAGAATGTGGCGCTCGCGCCGATAACGCTCTCGCGGATGTGGACCCGATTCACGTACGCGTTCGGCAATATGCGCGATGAGCTCGTGCATGGCCAGAGCCGCTACCTCGGCGTGTTTTTTCACCGCACCATTATCGCCTTTCTGCATGCAGTTGGTTTCGAGGCGCTGAGGGCAGCCAACTTTGCGCCGGGGCGGAGCCTGGCAAACAATCCAGTCCGGTCCGGCGAGGTGTTCGTCCGGCTCCTCTCGGAAATCTACGATTCGGACGACCGAACCTTCCAGGCGACGCCGGAATTTGACTTTTTTGACGCGATCTTTTCCTGCCCTATCTGGGCCTACTTCCTCGCTCGTAATGAAGAGGAGGAAGTGGATAAGCCGCGCCGAGGTGAACCGAATGACAGTATATTCCAACACTACTCCATGCGAGTCGGGCAGTATTTGGAATCTGATATCGAATTCGCGAAAGTGCTAATGGGATCACCAAAGCCATCGGAGTCGACTGCGAAATTTGAAGGTCTATTCTTCCCACTCAACACCGTGCAGCTGCAGGGAGGTGGGGATATCAATGGTCGGGCCGGAGGGCGACTGAAATCTTTCATGGACCAGCAGAAACCAAAAATTCGCCGGCGGCCCGGTCCCGCAGCGGACGAGGCTGACAGTGAAGACGGATCGCCCTGATTCCGTGGCGGGCAGATCATCATGAGCGCCCTGATCTATCGCCGAGCGTTCACCGACACGTTCGGGCTCCGGACATTCGCGGGCGGCGAGGTCCCTGACCTAGAGAGTGTAAAACGCCGCATTTTCATCACCGAGCGGCGGTCAGCTGTGGATCGGCCGGATCACTTCTACAAGAACTATCTTGAAGTCAGACTGGGTCGGCTGAGCAGCGTCGCAGCGTTGCCCTGGCGCGTCTTAAGCGCGCTTGCGGAGCGGTTCATCGAGCGCCGGAATGGTAAGCTATGCATCCGGGCTGGGACGTTCGAGGATTGGCGGGAAGCGCTACCAATGATTTCCCCCATTGCCGTCATCGTGGCCTTTCTCGTGGCGGAAGGCCGGATAGCGGGCGACGACGACCCCCGAACTCGCCTTACGGATGATCTTGGAGACACTGCGCTGCTCTCGCCGAGCAATCCCCTTCTGGCCACGCTGATCGAGCGGGATGGGCTCAATGAAATGCACATGCATCTCAATGGGGCGACCGAGGCTGACATCCTCTGGGCGGACGCGGTGCGCTATCCAAGGGAGTACCATGATGAGCTGATGGCGGCGCAGATTAGGGCGCACGGCCTGACGAGCCAGCTCTACGATCAGATCGAACTGGGTCTCACCCCGTACGAAATATTCCGGCGCCTGCGCGCTGCTCGGCGCGTGCGGCACGCGATGGCCGAGGCGTTCCGGCAGCCGCAGGACCGCGGTCAAGCGCCCCTCAATATGTCGCGCTTATTGACGCTGATGAACGTCGAGCTCGACGATCGAGAAGCTGATTTTGAACCGATAGCCCCGGCGTCAGACCCACCTGTCACCGCCATTTGGGCGGGCACAAGCACCGCCTTGATTGATGAAGGCGCCTTTCTCCTCGCCTGCCTCTCGGCGGCCTCCCAGCCAGGGCCGCTGCAGGAGGTCATGGGTCTCGGACTTTACTTCAATCTGCTAGTGCAAACGCTTGTGGGCCGCATTTCAATGCAGCAGGTCGACGAGGTCGGCTTCGACCAGTTTCAGAAATACACTGTTATCGGGGTGCGGGAGCGGCTCGAGCGCGCCTACGAGAAGCGCTTCAGCCAGCTCAACATAGGCCCGCCACACCGAGTCTTGACGCACCTTGAAGGCCGGCTTGCGCCCAAGAACTCGGTAGAGGAATTGGCCAAACTGGTAGACTCGATCTCGCAGGGCTGGCTCCGGTTTCGCGGGTGTCCAAGGCTTAGCGAAGCGCGGGGCCTACGAGGTGCGGCACCGCGCTGCATGACCGGTCAATTTTGTGGCGAGGGCTGCGCTGGAGGGCCATCCACCGGCCGCGATAATTCAGAGCTATCGCTGGTGGTGCACTTCATCAAGCGCAAGCTGGCTCCGCCATCGGGCCGGATTCCTGAGTGCCGCGACGGGCCCCTCAGGGCAGACCTTGCGCGCCAGGCGGACGTCGTCCACGCGCTGCGCCAGCGCCATCCCTTTGCTGCGCAAATCCTGCGCGGCATCGACGCAGCTGCCAATGAGCTGCACGCGTCCCCTGAAGTCTTTGGGCCCATCTTCCGGCGTCTGCGACGCGACCGCGACCTGCACGCGACATACCATGTAGGCGAGGATTTCATCCATTTGGTCTCCGGGATTCGTGCTTCGGCTGAGGCGCTCGCCTATCTCGGCCTGGGGTCAGGCGACCGATTGGGACACGCGACAGCCTTGGGTATCGCGCCAGCGCTCTGGCTTGGCCGCACCGGCGAGCGGTTGGTCATCTCGCGCGGTGAGCATCTCGACAACGCTACGTTCGCACATGCGCTCCTCTCTCAGCGCCGCGGACATGAGCGAGCGCTCAGTAATCTGCGCGACGTCATCGCCCGTCGCTCGGCCGAAATCCTTGGCGAAGAGCACGGCCCCCATCTCCTCCACGAGGCGTGGCGCCTACGCGGTCTGGACATCCTCGAACTCCTGGAACTCGAGCGCATCTGCGACCTCGAGCCTGGGGATGCGATGGCGACGGCGGCCGCGGCGAATTTCCGAGCCGAGGCCATCGCGAGTCCCAGCCGGCAGGACGAGCTTCGCCGGTTAGCTCGAGCCGGCCGCGAGCACCCGCTCGCTTTTCGCCTTTTTCGCCAGCGCCATCGCGAGCAAGTGGTAGCGGACCAACTCGTTGAGGTGAAGACTACAGAGTTGGACGAGCGGGACCTGACCGCCATGCAAGACCTCGTGCTCGGCGACACTAACGGCGCCGGTGTGGTCATTGAGACACTGCCTACTAGTAACGTGCGTATCGCCGCATACCGAGGCTTGGCGGACCATCATTTGTTTCGGTGGCTCGGAATTGCAACCAGCGACCTGTCGAACCGACCAGCGGTTTGTGTCGGCAGCGATGATACCGGCATCTTCGCGACCAGCTTACGCAATGAGCACGCGGCGATTTTCGAGGTCCTGACCGGCCACTACGGGAGGCCTGCGGA
Source organism: Phenylobacterium montanum (assembly GCF_018135625.1). Lineage (NCBI taxonomy): Bacteria > Pseudomonadati > Pseudomonadota > Alphaproteobacteria > Caulobacterales > Caulobacteraceae > Poindextera > Poindextera montana. The sequence continues at coordinate 2,930,952 of NZ_CP073078.1, read as the reverse complement.
CGAGGCGATCGAAATCATTAGCCGGTTGAACGCCACCGGCTTTGCGTTCCGCTTTCGGCCGCTCCTCCAGCCGCCGCCTCGGCGGCTCGGAAGTGCCTAAAGACCTCGAACCTCTTGCTGTTCGCAGCGCTCAACGTTGGGGGCAATCCCCGTCAAACCCGAGGCGCAGTCGGTGCCGAGGCGAAATTCACGCGGGGCAGTGACCGCGAGTTGGTGCAGGGCGATAGTCGTCCGCACCTTTGATAATTCGACAGACTGGAGTTACATTGACCTATTCAGCCCTTATAGAGCCATCCTAACTACACGGGATGACGGGTGTAGCGCTTAGGTTCTTCACCGAATCTAACGCAAAGAACGTCTGCCCGTCGGGCGAGCCGGAAAATTTTCCCCATTGCAGCACTGTAGTGCCATTCGCTGCGTCCTTAGTCTCAATTCTTACTTGTTCTTCATCTTTTGTTCTTTGCTTAAAGGTTACGCTATTGATATTTCCAGATGATGGGTCAAACTCCATCCGAACGAACATGGGCTGCGCTACGCCCTTGAGTATGATGAGCGCGCTAGCGGAAGATTGTTCAATGGTGCCGTTTTGCTGGGTCACGGTATAGTCGCTATAAGCTGGATCATTGGCATCGAAATTCTTAAAAATGACACTCGCGGCACATGCTTTTAGCTTCGATAGCGCCGTGAATGCTACCGTGTTGGTAAGTCCACAAACTGTGCCGTCGTCGCCCGGGCACGTGGCGTTAAGCCAAGCATTGTCTGCACCGCTACCCGCCAATACTTTTCTCTGCACGCTCACTTTAAAATCATGACTCGCCGTTTGGTTTACAGACAAAATTCCATTAGTATAATCGTTGAATTTTAGGCCTTCGGCCGCGCCAGATTGTAACTCAATGAACATAGGTTTGGCAGTTCGTTGGGCCGAAGATTGGGTAACGATCTGAGTGCCGGCGAGCAGAAATGGTTTCATGTCAAAACCATAACTCGACCAACTGTTGGATTGAATGCAGCGGGCCTGCCTTTCTCCATCCGTTAGGTTCGCGTTTGACATGTAGTCGTAAACCACTCTCTCCCTATCATAGGTGGTCAGGACGACATATTCCGGATTTGATAACGCGTCTCTGATGACCTGGCAGGCATTGTTGACAACCGATGCCGGGTCGGTTGCAGCGGTGCCCAGGCCTAAAGTCGTCTTCGTAGAGCTTATTTGCACACCAACAACAGGCACTCCGACGTCCTTGAATACCTGACTTAAAGTCGAACCGGATGAAGAGAGTGTAATCAAATTTTGCATTTGTGCGGTGGAGTCAAATCTAGGATAGCTCTCCGCCTTATATGGTTTAAAAAGGGTCTTTGTATGCTCTAGAATCACGTCTATTGTCGCAGTCGCCCCACCCCCGGTGTTGTTTTGTGTATAGATACGCGCTTTGGCGTATTGTGTTGAATTGTATCCCAGGCTCACATCTATGGGGATGTCATAGGATTGTCCGATCGATGCATTGATTGCGTTTGCCACCGAAGGTAGCGCGTCAGAAATCGGCGACAAGAGCCAACCGTAGCTTCCAGCTGGAATGGCTGCGATATTCGCTTTCAAAGTGTCTAAATTGATATTGTGGTAGATGGACGCCTTATAATGTAGCTCAATGTTGTCGGTGCTTTGAAGGGGGAAGAGGGGGGTTATGATTCCGCTGTGTAGCGAAAGGGCAGCTCCAGATTGGAGATTACCGTTTTGAACAGAATATCCATAGATTGGTACGGTAGCAATGGCTGTTGATTTTCCTTTTGATAGGCGATCGATCTCGATCGATATTAAAATTGAGGAATTGTCTTTTACGCCGATTAAGCCCTTAACGTGGTCAATCACTGTCGCGTCGTTAATTTGAATTGATCCGTAATTTTGAAGATCGATATAACCGTAGTAATCCTGAAATGCCGCCTCGGCAGGAAATTGTACCGGGTCGGATGCGGGCACGTCGGCCATCTTTATCAGGCACAGCGAAGTGCCAAAGTAGGTCTGGGTTTGCGACTGGCATGTTGCCGTCGCTACACCGGACGAGTCCGCTTGCGATGATGCCGTCCCTGCGCAGGCGGAGCTCTGTGCCGCGCACCAAGAATACCCTGCCAATAAAGTGATTTTCCATGCCGAACCGGCGGCGTTCGCGCGCATGTACGCCCCCCATTGCCGGTCGGAGAATGAGGTTAACCATTCATAAGGTCAATATGGCGAACTTCAACTAAGAGTGACCGGGGGCCAAGGACGGCAAAGACTAACAGGTCCGACTCGGCATATCCGTCTCTGCTCGACTTGCCACCGCCGAGGCTCCGCGCCTATCCGCCCGAGACGGTTGTGGCTGAGAAGTTCCAGGCCGAGGCCGCGCTCGGAATGGTCAATTCCCGAATGAAGGACTTCTTCGATCTCTGGGCGATCGCCAACACCTTCGATTTCGCTGGGCCTGTGCTCGCCGCGGCGATACCGGCCACATTCGCGTGCCGGGAAACCCCATTGCCGACTCAGGCGCCTTTGGCGTTCACTGCAGACTTCGCAGAAGCGAAGCAGACGCAATGGTCGGCCTTTCACAGGCGCACGTAGATCTCGCTAGCGCCGGAGCCGTGCCCCTAACTCCAGACGCAAATCATCTCTTTCGTCATGCCGCCAACACTGAGCGCCGCTAGCGGGACTGGGTTCGAAAGCGGTTGGCCGGCCGGAGGGGGTGTGGATCAGCTGACGGCTATCGCTCGATTTCCCGGGCGACAGCACCCGCCAACGTTGAATTTGCTTGGCGAGCTTCGCGTTGCGTGAGCCCGCGAGGTGACCCAACATCTGATGGTCAGCAGTTCGCATTGAGGTAGGCCTTGCATTGGCCGTCAAAGAGGCTGCCGCACAGTCGCGGCGGTTTCATTGACGAGTTCCAAGCCTCATGCCTTCGAAGTCCAAGCCGGCCGCAACCGGTTCAGATCGCCATTCCCAAAAGCGCGCCAGCCAGAAGGGGCGCATGAACCACCGGGGACGCAAGCCGGACCCGATTGTCGAATTTCCGGAAGCGCTCTGGGAGGTTTGGGAAGATCCAAAGGGTCTCGCCGACGCGCTGGACCTGCACATGCGCCGGCATGCCGACACGACATATCGATTGCACAAGACGCTGGTCAGCCAGGGCTTCGCCCTGGAGCTTTCGTCGCTGAAGACCTGGCGTTCCGGCACGAAGGCGCCGCGATCCCTTGAAAGCTTGTCCATCCTCAAGGCGATCGAGCGACGATACCGACTGCCGCCGGGCTACTTTCAGGCGAAGCAGCCCCACCCGGCGCGGGCCGCGGTAGGATACAATCTTCCAGGCGTCGAAGCTGCGGAGAGCAGGCGTCTAGCCTGGCATCTGCCGGATGATTTCAACAAGCGCCCGCGAGCCGAACGCGATAAAATCCTGGATTGGGTGCGAACGAACATCATCTCGGGGACGACTGAGTATCGCCGCTATCACGCCAGCGCCGTCAAGCAGCGCTTCGGCCTCAGATTCTCAGGGACGGCCGCCACGGCCCGCCAGTCGACAGCTGGCCTGGACGGAGAGGACAGCGACCCTTCGGAACTCTCAGATGTTGACCTGGATTGGCGCTATGGCGCGGTCCCCGCGCCAGCGCGCCTTGACCAGGAGATGAGTGAACTCCTCCGCTTCAAGACCAGCACCCTGACCGACATCGGCTTTCAGCGGCAGGGCGTCTGGGGGAGCGAGACGGCCGCCCAGAAGGTCGAACACCTGGGCCTTCTATTTGGCGCTCTGACCGCATCGCCGAATTCGGCCGTGAAGGGGAGGGGGGTGCCCACTCCTCGGCTCTGTTTCGCTCTCCTGGTCTTTCCGCAGGTCTGGGACTGGTACGTGCAGTGGCGGGAACAGAGGCGTGGATTCTATACGTCCTGGGAAGTCGACCAGCTGCTCATTGGGGCGGCCATGACCCGGAAAGAGACCGGCTGGCTGCGGCAACGGCCGGATCTGGCCCGCCGCCTTCAGGCGGTCCCGGGACTCCTGAGCGCCAGAGAGATCCACGACGCCCAATCCGATTGGGACGCCACGTGCGAGCGGTTGCACCGTCACGTCCTGACACGGGCCAAGGAAATCGAACGGGTGGCGCGCGTTCACCGCGATCCGTTCGAGCCGATCCTGCCGATCCTCGAGGCCGACAGCCCCGTCGGGGAGTACCGCAAGATCGCCGACGAGGTCCTGCGGCGCCGGCCCGACGCCCGGCGCTACCCACGCGACGCCGCCGAGGCTACACGGTCGTTCCTGATCATCCGTCTTGGCCTCCATCTCGGCCTTCGCCAGAAAAACCTTCGCCAGCTCCTGGTCTGCCCGCGCGGTCGCGCGCCGACGCCGGAGCGAACCTTGGAGACGCTGCGCCGCGGTGAGCTGCGCTGGAGCGAGCGTGACCTTGGCTGGGAGGTTCTCATCCCCGCCTCCGCCTTCAAAAATGCGGGGTCATCCTATTTCAGCGGCAGGCCGTTCAGGGTCGTGCTTCCAGACCTCGCCGGCCTCTATGCCGAGATAGAGGCCTATCTGAAGGTCCACCGGGGTAGGCTCCTCAATGGCGCCGCCGACCCTGGCACGTTCTTCATCAAGACGGCGAAGACGACCAGTCGCAACGCGGCCTTCGACCAGCACACCTTCTACGAGGCCTGGCGGCTGATCATCCAACGCTACGGGATCTTCAATCCCTTCACGGGCCGGGGCGTGATCAAGGGCCTCCTACCGCATGGCCCGCACAATGTGCGCGACGTGCTGGCCACCCACATCCTCAAGCAGACCGGCTCCTATGAGCAGGCCAGCTACGCGATCCAGGACACACCTGAAACCGTGGCCAACCACTACGGCCGCTTCCTGCCGCAGGACAAGGCCGCCCTGGCCGCCCAGGTCCTCAACAAGGTTTGGGAAGCCGCCTGATGCGGTGACCATAGCCCAGGCCCCGCGAGGGGCCTGGGAACGTTCGATTTATCAACTCAGCAAAATGGAAGGCTCCGCGCATGGCCGTTGAAAAATGGAACGGAACGCTTCTGCCGGACTGGCCCGCGCTGATGTCGGCGGAAATGGCGGCGCGCTACCTGTCACTCGATGAAAATAGCCTGGGCGTCGTAACCGCGGCGGCTGGCATTCATCCGGTCGATCTGGGGCTCGACCTTCATCGTTGGCGTCGACGCGACCTGGACCGGCTGGTCTCCGGCCTGCCGCTCAAGGTTCAGGCGCCGCCGCTCGCGCAGCCGCAGTCCGGCGGCCTGGACGAAGAGGCCCTTGAGCGCCTCATTCTGCGCGTTCAGGAGCGGATCAAGCGACCCGAGAAACTGGCCATGAGCATCGCCGAAGCCGCAAGCCTGATCGGCCTCAGCCGAAGCACGCTTTGGAAGATGGCCAAGGATGGCCAGTTGCGAACCGTGAAGATCGGAAAGCGCGCGCTATTCCTAAGGTCCGAGATCGACGAGTTGCTCGCATCCCGGCCAAGAGACGCCGCGCCACCGGCTGAAGCGCCTGCCCCGAAGAGGCGACCGAGGCGCTAGCTGGACGTTCGTCGCGCGGCGCGCCCGCGTATTCGCCGCAAATTATGCGGCGATCAGGCGCTTTATTCGCCGCGCGAGGTGCTGGCTTCGCCGCCGAAAAGGAGATTCTCGGCCGCGAGCGAGCTATTAGATTTTTTCGAAGTGACTGCCCCCGAAAAGGGGTTGGTGCGGGCGGTCGGGGTCGAACCGACACTCCTCTCGGAACCGGATTTTGAGTCCGGCGCGTCTGCCAATTCCGCCACGCCCGCGCTATCGCCGCCGATCCTTCTCTCCCGGACTGCACCTGGAATGCACCTGGAGCGTTTTCAGGCCGGTTCGACGGTCAATTTCCTACTTTTGCAACCCTATAAAATCAAACACTTTTTTCCAGCTTTCGCGACAATATGTCGCATGGTCGACACAACCCTTTTTGAGTCTGCCGCGTCTACCATTTCGCCACTGGGGCTCCGAGCGGGAGGCGGCTGGGCCGGTCCCCGAAGCGGAAGGCGCGCACTCTAGCCATGGCGCGGGGTTCGTCAACGGAAGGCGCGAGCATTGGGCGGCCGGTTCGCCCCCTCCACCACCGCGCTGATAGTGCGGCGGCCCCCCTCCCCCGGGTCGCTTCGCGAAACAGGGGAGGAGAAGGGATGGGCGACGCTTTCAAGGGCGGCGGATGACGCAACTCGCCTTGACGCCGCGGTCGTAGCGCGAGGGGCCGCGATAGGCGGTCACTTCGCACAGGATGTCGCCGCCGGGGGCTTCGCGCCAGATATAGCTGCGCTCCAGCATCAGCTCGCCGCCGCCGGGGCCGAAGGCTTCGAACGTGTCGCCCCAGGGGATCAGGCCGGACAGTTCCTTCCACGACAGTCGCGCCGCGGCCTTCAGCTCCTCTTGGGCGGCGGCCTCGAGTTCCGGGTCGATCGGGAAGCTGGTCATCAAATCGGGTCCGTATCGGCGCGCTTTTCGAGACGTATGGCATGAAGTCTGCTAGCAGCCCGCCACCCTTCCCCTTCCGGAGCCGCAATGCTGCGTTCCCTCTATGCGTGGGCCATGCGCCTCGCCGCCAGCCGCTACGCCCCCTTGGCCCTGCCCGTCAACGCCGCCATCGAGGCGGTGGCGCCGTTCGTGCCGCCCGACGTGATGCTGGCGGCCATGGTTCTGGCCCGGCGCGAGCGGGCCTGGTTCTACGCCGCCCTGTGCACCCTGGGCTCGGTGGCCGGCGGCTGCGTGGCCTATGCGCTGGGCGCCACGGCCTCGGAATGGGCGCGGCATTTCCTGGCCAGCATCGGCCGGGCCCAGGCGCTGGACGCCTTCAACGCCCTCTACGCCAAGGTCGGGCTGGCGGTGATCCTGATCAAGGGGCTGACGCCGGTGCCGTTCATGGTGGTGACCTGGGCCTCGGGCATCGCCCATTTCAGCCTGCCGGTGTTCATCGGCGCCTCGCTGGTCACCCGCGGCGGGCGCTTCTTCCTGGGCGCGGCCCTGATGCAGCACCCCAAGGCCAAGGACTTCGTCGACCGCAACCTGACCGTCCTGGCCATCGCCGGCGTCATCCTGATCGTGGTGGCCCTGGTGCTGCTCAAGCTGGTCGAGACCCACGCGGGGAAGTGAGGCGCAAAGCGCAGCCTTGGGCCTTGGGCGTGACGCAATTTCGCGCCATATCTGGGCCATGACCGCTTTGACCCGTCCTGTCGTCCGCCACTGGCTGGTGCTGGCCTTCCTGGCCTCGGCGGCCATGCTGGCGATCGCCCACGCCTTCCAGACCTTTGGCGGCCTGGCGCCCTGCACCCTCTGCCTGCGCCAGCGCGAGGTCTACTGGTGGGCGCTGGGGGTTTCCGGCGCCGGCCTTGCGGTCAGCCTGGCCCCGCCGGGCGCGCGGTTGAAGCCCCTGGTGCTGGCCGCCCTGGCCCTGATCTTTCTCTGGGGCGCCGGGATCGCCGCCTATCACGCCGGCGCGGAGTGGAAATGGTGGCCCGGGCCCCAGGCCTGTTCGGGCGGCGGGGGCAAGGCCAGCCTCGCCTCGCTGCAGGCCCTGATGCACGGGGCCAAGGTGGCGGCGCCGCGCTGCGACGAGGCGGCCTGGCGCATGCTGGGCCTGTCCATGGCCGGCTGGAACGTGCTGGCCTCGCTGATCTTCGCCGGCTTCTCCGGCCTGGCCGCCGTCAAGGCGCTGGCCCGTGACTGAGGCCGCCGCCAAGACCCCGATTCCGCCGCGCCCCGGTCCGGGCGGCGAGCGCACGCGGCTGGGCGAGATCCTGCGCGTCGATCATGCGGGCGAACTGGGCGCGGTGCACATCTATCGCGGCCAGCGGGCGGTGTTGAACCGCGCCCCGGGCAAGGACCGCATCGCCTTCCAGCTGCAGGAGATGGAGGGGCACGAGGCCGAGCACCTGGCCGCCTTCGACCGGCTGTTGACCGAGCGGCGGGTGCGCCCGACCCTGATGGCGCCCCTGTGGCGGCTGGCCGGCTTCGCCCTGGGCGCCGGCACGGCCCTGATGGGCGAAAAGGCCGCCCATGCCTGCACCGAGGCGGTGGAGACGGTCATCGAGGAGCACTATGCCGGCCAGATCGCCGAGCTGGAGGCGCACGAGCCGGCGCTGGCCGCCGACCTGGCCCGCTTCCGCGAGGAGGAGCTGGCCCACCGCGACATCGCCCGGGAGGAGGGCGCGCGCGAGGCGGCGGCCTATCCGGTGCTGGCCGCGGTGATCCGCGCCGGTTGCCGGGCCGCGATCAAGATCAGCGAGAAACTATAGAGGCCGGCCGCGCGACAAGGCTGGCCCGTTCGGGGGGAGGGGCGGTTTGGATTTCGAAGCGATGCGGCGGGGGGCCGAGGCGCCCGAGGTCGCGGGCAAGCAGGCGCTGAACGGGGTGGCGGCCGACCTGGCCGCGGCCTTCGCCGCCGACCCCATGTTCGACTGGTTCAGCCGGCCCGACGCGCGGCGGGACGAGGCCCGCGGGCGCTTCTTCCGCTTTATCCTGCGCGAGCTGGTCTATGGCGTCGGCGAGATCGAGCGCCCGCCGATGGGCGGGGCCGCGGCCGTGTGGATGGCCTCGGAGCGGCTGGGGCCGACGCCGCTGGTTCGCGAGCTGATGGCCCTGCCGACGCTCTTGGCCCTGACCGGCTGGGACCGCTTCGGCCGGCTGGCGGCCATGCGCGCGGCGATGGACCGGCTGCACCCCACCGACCGGGCGCACGACTACCTGTTCTTCCTGGGGGTCACGCCAGAGGCGCAGGGGCACGGGATCGGCTCGCGCCTGCTGCGGGCCCGCACGGCGCGGCTTGATGCGTCGCGCCGGCCTGCCTATCTGGAGACGGCGACCGAGGCCAATGTGCGGCTCTATTCGCGCCATGGGTTCGAGGTGACGGCGGAGTTCCATCCCCGGCCCGATGCGCCGAAGAACTGGGCCATGTGGCGCGAGCCGCAAAGTCCGCTCTGAGGCGGTTATTCCGCCGGAGTCGGCACGCCCATCAATTGGCGCCAGCGGCCGGCGAACACGGCCGGGGCGTGGTGGCTCTGCACATAGGCCCGGCCCTGGTCGGCCGCGGCCTGCAGCATGGCCAGGTGGCCGTCGGGGTCGCGCAGGATGGCGACCAGTTCGGGCTCGTCGTTGATGCGCAGCGGGTAGGCGCCCACCGGCATGGACTCGAAGGTCTGGTTGTTGCCGATCACCGGCGCGCCGAAGCTGAACGCTTCCAGGACCTTGGTCTTGATGCCGCCGCGCAGGAAGGAGGGCGTCAGCATCACGCTGCGCCCGTCATAGATCTCGTCCAGGCTATTGACATAGCCCGGGGTGGTCACGTTGGGCGGCAGGGACACGCCGCGCACCTGATGGCCGAAAATGGCCAGGGGCGCGGCGATGTTTCGCCGCCGCCACAGGTCCAGGAGGTAGTCGATGGTGAGGCGGTTCTGAGTCAGGGCGTCGGTGCCGACGAAGATGAACCGCAGGGGTTCGGTCATCCGCTTGGCCTCGGCCAGGTCGACCGAGGGCGGCACGGTGGCGATCTCGGCCCGCGCGCCTGGGGTCAGGGCGCGGATGGCGTCCAGGGCGGCGGCGTCTTCGGACGACAGCAGGACGATGGTGTCGGCCAGGGTCAGCACCTTGCGCTCCAGCGCCTTCAGCGTCAGGTACTCGTAGAGCACGATGGTGCGGCCGATGGCGCTGCTGGTCGCCAGGCGGCGCAGGAAGGGCGGCAGGCGCTGGGTCATGTAGCCCGGCGACAGGGGCTCGCCGGCTGCGAGCAGGAGCTCCATGCGCCGCGACATCAGGTCGTCGAAATCGACCACGATGCGCTGGTTCGGCCGCTGGCGGCGCAGGAGACGCAGCAGGCCATAGCAGCGGATGCCGTCCAGATAGACCGTCTCAACGTCCTCGGGGATGGCCTTGCTCATGGCCCTCAGGTCCCGGCCGGCGGCGAAGATGGCGCACTGGATCGGCAGGGGCTGGCCGCGCAGCCAGCTGCCCGCCAGGGCCAGGCCGGCGCCGATGATGCGGCGCAGGTTGCGGTCGGTGACCACCGAAGGCAGACGGAAGCTCATCAGTTCGGCGCAGGGCTTCAGGGCCGCGCGGATGGCGTGGGCCACGCGCAGGCGCCCGGCCATGGGTTCGCCGTCCAGGTTGCGGGTCCAGACCAGGGCCAGCTTGGGGCCGGAGGCCTTCCTGCCGGCTTCGCTCATGCGCGCACCGGCCGCCGCGCCCAGGGAGGTGGGCGCACGGGCCTGCTCAACCCCGTCGGCCCGCGCGGCCTTCGTGTCGACAATCGCGCCCATCCCCTGTTCAGCGCCCAGATGGACCATCCAATCCTTTCGAGATTGCCGCCCGCTTTCCCGCCTGACGTCAATACCTGTCCTCGACCAGCGGTTCCATATACAGAGTCAATCTGCATTGACCTGCAATTTCTCCCATCACGGAAGTGGCCGTCGCCCGTGTGGCGCGATCGTGATCGATTTCGCGGCGGCGCGCGCGGCCGGGATGGGCGCGTCGGCATGATTCGATCGCTGGAACCTCCTGCTCAGTTGCAGCTTCTAGTCCAAAGCCTGATCCGCTAAGAGCCCCGGGGGCCGGGGCGAGGGCCTTTGCGAGACGATCGGAGCCATTGATGCGAACGGGTGTGTTCAGGGATCCCGACACCGGGGCCGAGGTCGGGCTCTCCAAGCTGGGCCTGGGCTGCAGCAAGGTCGGCTCGTTCAACAACCCCGCCCCCATGTCGCAGATCCGCCAGGTCCTGGCCCATGCCCTCGATCTCGGGGTGACCGTGTTCGACACCGCCGACATCTATGGCCAGGGCGACAGCGAGCGCGAAATCGGCCGAGCCATCCGCGGCCGGCGCGACCAGGCCTTCGTGGTCACCAAGTTCGGCAAGCTGTTCTCGGCCAAGATGCGGCTGATGGCGCCCTTCAAGCCGGTGCTGAAGCCGCTGGTGCAGGCGATGAAGGCGGGCGCCCAGGTCGCCGCCCAGCGGGACGGATCCATGGCCGAGGACTTCACGCCGACCCGCTACGCCGCTGCGCTCGACGCCTCGCTGCGCCGGCTGGGCCTGGACCACGTGGACGCGGTCCTGATGCACAGCCCGTCGGCGGCGACCGTGCGCCAGCCGGGCGTGGCCGAGGCGCTGATGGCCCTGAAGACCGCCGGCAAGACCGGCTATTTCGGCATAAGCTGCGACGACGACGCCTGTCTGGAGGCGGCCCTGGCCGTGCCGGGTCTCAGCCTCCTGCAACTGCCCATGGACGTGATCGAGCGCGCCCAGGCCAACGGCATGGCCAAGGCCATCGCCGACCGCGGCATCGGCGTCTTCGCCCGAGAGGTGATCCGCCTGCAGCCCTCGCTGAAGCCGGTGGAGGCGGTGGCCGCGGCGGCGGCGCGCCCCGACGTGACCTGCGTCATCGCCGGCACCAGCAGCCCCCACCACCTGGACGCCCTGGCCGCCGCCTGTTCCTAGACGGCGGCGTCGCAATCTTCACCGAATGGTCGGGAACAGCCGGTAGATCATCGCCTCCATGGCCCGCTTCGAAGCCCTCGTCGTCGACACCCTTTCCCGCCTGCCGGGCTCGGCGCGCCTTCTGGCCGCCAAAGACCGGCTGGCCTCTTTCGCCGACCAGGGGCTGCAGGGCGTCGCCAACATCCTGATGAGCGCGCTGCTGGCCCGCAGCCTCAGCCACGAGCAGTTCGCCTCCATCGGGGTGATGCTGGGGGTCAACTACTTCGCCTTCGGCCTGCACCGGGCCAATGTCATCCTGCCGTTCATCGTCGCCGCCGCCGAGGACGAGAAGCACGGCCGCACCTCGGGGGCCTGGTGGTGGGCGTCGACCGCCTTCGCCGGCCTCAGCCTGGTCGCTCTGGCCCTGATCACTGGCGCGCTCGCCCTGGTCGCCACGCTGTGGAACCCCAGCATCGACTGGGCGGTGCGCGCGCTGGCCTACGCCACCTTCGCCGCCCCGGCGATGATGCTGGCCGAGTTCGCGCGGCGCTGGCTCTACCAGGCCAAGCTGCCGGCGACCGCGGCCCTGACTTCGGTGCTCTATTCCCTGTCGGGCCTGGCGGTGATCATAGCCACCCGCGGGATGCACAATGGGGCGATCAGCGCCTCGGCCTGGACCCTGGGCGGGGTGCTGGGCATGCTGCCGGGCGCCATCGCCCTGTGGCCCGGCATGCCCGACTGGCGCGAAAGCTATCGCCGCTGGCGGACCCACGCCCATTTCGCCTTCTGGCAGGGCATGGCCCACATCCCCTTCGCCGTCTACAATTCCTCCCTGGTGGTTCTGGTCGGGGCCCTGGCGGGACCGACCGCCGCCGCGAGCTTCACCGCCACCCGCACCCTGTGCAATCCGGCGATCAGCACGGTGACGGCGGTGGATTCCCTGGACAAGCCCAGGGCCGCCCGCGCCTTGGTCAGCGGCGGCCTGCCGGGGCTCAGGGGCTCGGTCAACCGCACGCGGCTGCTCCTGGCCACGCTCACCGGCGCCTATCTCGGCCTGATCGTCCTTTTCGCCGGGCCGGTCCTGAAGGTCGCCTTCGGTGAGGCCTATGCCGGCCACGCCCAGGAGGTGCGGGTTCTGGCCCTGGGCTTCTTCATGATGTGCCTCAACCTGCCCTCCGAGACCTATCTGATCGTGCTCCGGGCCGGGCGGCTGATGTTCATCGGCCGCATGCTGACCGCGGTCGTCTCGGTGGCCTTCATCTGGTGGGGCAGCCGCCAGTGGGGGCTGATGGGAACCGCGGGCGCCATCGCCGCCTCGCAACTGTTCAACCTGATCAACCTGCGCGTGTCGGAAGCGATCGCCGCGCGCGGCTATTCGCCGGTCCGCGTCGGGGAAGCCGAGGCGGCCGGCGTCGCCGTTTCCTGAGCGAAGTCGCCGTCGTGCCGCAGTATCGCCGGAGAATCGGGCGCTTTATCGCCCCGAAGTGCATCTTTAGCGCGCTACAGATGCAGACTTTCCCCAATCAATCGGCCGTGTATGGATCGACGGATCAAGCTTTGATATTCCTTAACCGTCGAAAGACCACGCGGCTGGGGCTGAGATGAGCGTCGAGACGAACATATCGTCCGGACTAGGTCGCCCGTCCGGTATCACCGGCGGCGAAGTCCAGCGCGGCGAAAGCCTCGGGCGGCTCGTCGACATCTCCGTGTCTTGCTTCGCCCTGGTGTTCCTGGCCCCGATGATGGCCCTGGTGGCCCTGGCCATCTGGCTGCAGGACGGCGGACCGATCATCTACGCCCAGACCCGCATCGGCCGGGGCGGGGTGGCGTTCAAGTGCCTGAAGTTCCGCTCGATGCTGGTGGACGCCGACCAGCGCCTGCAGCTGCTCCTGACCCAGGACCCGGCGGCCCGGGCCGAATGGGATCGCGACCACAAGCTGCGTGACGATCCGCGCATCACCGGTCTCGGAACCTTCCTGCGCCGCTCCAGCGTCGATGAGATCCCCCAGTTGATCAATGTGCTCCGTGGGGAGATGAGCCTAGTGGGGCCGCGCCCGATCGTGGCCGCCGAGGCCAAGCGCTATGGCCACTATATGCGCCACTACTGCTCCGTGAACCCCGGCATCACCGGCCTGTGGCAGGTCAGCGGGCGCAACGATGTCAGCTATCGCCGCCGGGTGGCGCTGGACGTCACCTATGCTCGGTCCAAATCCTTCCTGCTGGACCTGAAGATCCTGCTGGCGACGATACCCGCCGTGCTGCTGCGTCGGGGCTCATATTGAGCTAAATCTGGCGCGAGCTTTGCTGGAGCGGGAACGCTTGGCGGCGGACCGTGTTTTTCCGGGAACTTTCGGACGGGGCCATCAGCGTCGCATCGATGTCGCGGGATCGTGCCAGCCTGGCGCGCCCTTCGGCCTGCGGGGCGCTTAACAGGGAATATGGCGTATGCGCGTTGCGATGATTGGTACGGGCTATGTGGGTCTGGTGTCGGGGGCGTGCTTCGCCGACTTCGGCCATGAGGTGGTCTGCATCGACAAGGACGCCGGCAAGATCGGCCGCCTCGAAGACGGGATCATGCCGATCTACGAGCCGGGCCTGGACCTTTTGGTCGCCAATAACGTCAAGGCAGGCCGGCTGAAGTTCGCCACCGACGCGGCCGCGGCGGTCGCCGCCGCCGACGCCGTGTTCATCGCCGTGGGCACGCCCAGCCGCCGCGGCGACGGCCATGCGGACCTGTCCTACGTCTATGCCGTGGCCGAGGAGATCGCGACCCTGGTCGATGGCTTCACCGTGGTGGTCACCAAGTCGACCGTCCCGGTCGGCACTGGCGACGAGATCGAGGCGATCATCAAGAAGATCCGTCCCGCCGCCGATGTCGCGGTCGTCTCCAACCCCGAATTCCTGCGTGAGGGTGCTGCGATCAACGATTTCAAGCGCCCGGACCGGGTGGTGGTGGGTATCGAGGACGAGCGCGCCCGGGCGGTGATGAGCGAACTCTACCGTCCGCTGAACCTGAACGAGACCCCGATCCTGTTCACCGGCCGGCGCACATCGGAGCTGATCAAGTACGCCGCTAACGCCTTTCTGGCGATGAAGATCACCTTCATCAACGAAATGGCCGACCTCTGCGAAGCTGTCGGCGCCGACGTGCAGCAGGTGGCTCGTGGCATCGGCCTCGACGGCCGCATCGGCTCCAAGTTCCTGCACGCCGGGCCTGGCTATGGCGGTTCCTGCTTTCCGAAGGACACCCTGGCCCTGGTGCGCACGGCGGCCGACGCCGGCAGCCCGGTGCGCCTGATCGAGACCACCGTCCAGGTCAACGACGCACGCAAGAAGGCCATGGCCGACAAGATCGTCCGGGCGATGGGCGGCTCTGTCGAGGGCAAGACCATCGGCGTGCTGGGCCTGACCTTCAAGCCGAACACCGACGACATGCGCGACGCGCCCAGCCTCGAGATCATTCCCGCCCTGATCGCACAGGGAGCCAAGGTCCGGGCCTTCGATCCCGAGGGGCACGAGGCGCGCCATCTGCTGCCCCAGATCGAGCTGACGGAAGGTCCCTACGAGGCCTGCGCCGGCGCGGACGGCCTGGTGATCCTCACCGAGTGGGACCAGTTCCGCGCCCTCGACCTCGGCCGGGTCAAGGAACTGATGAACGGCTCGGCCCTGATCGACCTGCGCAACATCTATCGCCCGGCCGAGTTGCAGGGCCGCGGCTTCCGGTACACCTCCGTCGGGCGGTGAAGGATCTGGTCATAACAGTGGCTTACAGCTCGGCCTGACCGTCCGGCCAGGCTGGACACTCCGTTCCCCGGGTCGTTAGAAACGGCCCGGGGCGCGGCGAGAATCGTGTGCGGTGTGACGTTTTCGAAATCGAAGTCATACAGCAGGGGCGTACCAAGGGAGCTTTCGAGCTGGCGATCGACCGGACCCCTCAGATGACCCCGAAAGGGCCAGCGCCGAGCCAATGCGTGATCCTGGTCGGCGGCCTGGGCACCCGCCTGGGCGACCGTCTGGCCGGCCTGCCCAAGCCGCTGGTTCCGGTCGGGGGCAAGCCCTTCCTGGACTACCTGTTGTGGCACGCCCGCCGGTTCGGCTTCAGCCGCGTGCTGCTCCTGGCCGGCCACCGCTCGGAAGCCATCGTCAATTTCATCGAAAGCCTGCCCGAGGATCCCGACTTCCAGGTCGAGCTGGTGGTCGAGCCGCAGCCCATGGGCACCGGCGGGGCCCTGCGTTTCGCCGCCGACCGGCTGGATGAGCGGTTCGTGCTGCTGAACGGCGACTCGGTGTTCGATTTCAATTGGCTGGATCTTGTGTCGGTCGCCGCCCGCAATCCGGACGCTGCGGCGGTGCTGAGCCTGCGGCGGGTGGACGACGCCTCCCGCTTCGGCGTGGTCGACCTGGACGGCGAGGTCATCCGCGGTTTTCGCGAGCGCGGCGACGCCGGCGGCGGCCTGATCAACGGCGGAGTTTATCTGCTGGACCGCAGCGTCGCCGAAGGCGCGCCGGAAAAGGGCTCCTTCGAGGCCGAGGTGCTGCCGGCCCTGGCCGCCCGGGGCAAGGTCGCCGGCCGGCCGCAGCAGGGCTTCTTTCTCGATATTGGCATCCCTGACGCCCTCGACGCAGCCCAGGCCCTGGTCCCCGGCAGCCTCGGGCGCCCGGCGATCTTCTTCGACCGGGACGGGGTGTTGAACATCGACCACGGCTATGTGCACAAGCCCGAGGACTTCGAGTGGACGCCCGGCGCTATCGCTGCGGTCAAGGCCGCCAACGACCGCGGCCTGTTCGCCTTTCTGGTGACCAACCAGGCCGGGGTGGCGCGCGGCTATTACGACGAGGCCGCGGTGCGCGCCCTGCACGCCCATGTGCAACAGACCCTGCGCGCCCACGGCGCCCATCTGGACGACATCCGCCACTGTCCGCACCACCCCGAGGGCGCGGTCGAGGCCTATGCAAAGGCCTGCGACTGGCGAAAGCCCGGGGCCGGCATGATCCTGGACCTCGCCGCCCGTTGGCCGGTCGATCTCGGCCGCAGCCAGCTGATCGGCGACAACCCTACTGATATTCAGGCCGCCGAGGCCGCCGGAATCGGCTCTCGCCTCTATCAGGGCGGCGACCTGCTCGACGCGCTCGCGCCCCTGCTCGATCGCGCCTGCGGAGCGCCATGACCTATCTCTGGCTGACCCGCTGGGCTCCCTACCCGCCGATGCTGGGCGGCGACATCGACTACACGCGCGAACTGCTGCACAGCCTCGCCGACTGCGAACCCGTGCGCGCCCTGGCCTTCGCCAGCCCAGACCTGGTTCCGCCGCAGCGGCCCGAAATCAGCTGGTCGTTCGTCAGCCGCAACGCGCCGCCGAGGCTGCTCAGCCTGTTCTCGACCCTGCCGAACGTGGCCTTCCGCCACGACTGCGCGCCCTATCTCGACGCAGCGGTGAAGGCCTCGGCCGGAGTCGAAGCGATCCTGGTCGACTTCATCGGCATGTTCTGGATCGTCGAGCCTTTGATCCGGCGGCTGGGGCCGGGTCACCCGCCGATCCTGGTGATCGACCACAACAACGAGCACAATGTCCGCCGCCAGATGGTTCAGGCCGAGCGGTCGCCGCTGATGAAGGCTGCCTTGGCGCTCGACACCTGGAAGGCCGGCCGCCTCGAGCGCAGGGCCAACCAGGCGGCCGATGGCCTGGTGGCCAACACCGAGGCGGACCGGCTGAGCTTCGCCGCCATCGTCGACACCCCCGGCGTGGTTGTCATGCCCGGCTACAAGGGCCAGCGCTCGCCGCCGCGGGTGGTGGATGACAGCGTGCCCCGCCGGGTCTGCGTCATGGGCGGCCACCAGGCGCACCACAAGCGCATGGTGCTCGAGCGGGTGCTGGAGGCGCTGGCGCGCCACAAGGTCCAGTCGGTCTGCCAGGTCGATATCGTCGGCCCCGGCGACAAGGAGGCGCTGAGCCGCAAGTATCCTGACTTCAATTTCGTCGGCTATGTCGAGGACGCCGGCGCCTATCTGCAGACCGTGCGCATCGCCCTGATCCCGGACGAGATCGGCGGCGGCTTCAAGCACCGCGCCCTGACCCACGCCTTCCACCGCACGCCGATGCTGGCGGTGCACAAGGCCCTGGCCGGCATGGGCTTCACCGCCGGCGTGCACTTCGTGGGCGTCGAGACGGTCGACGACATGGCCAAGGCCATTCCCGCCCTGATCGACGACTTCGACACCCTGAACGCAGTGCAGGCTGCGGCCTACGAGCACTGCGACAAGGCCTATGACTGGGCCGACCGCGGCCGGACCCTGCACGCCTTCATCCAGCAGTTGCGCGCGCAGCGGCCGTGAAGGACGACGCCAACCCGGGCCTGGCGCGCCGCGCCTGGGCCTTCGCCACGGGTTTCGCCGGCGTGCACGCCGCCAACGCCGCCCTGACCATTCTCTATTCCCTGGCGCAGATCCTGGTGATCGCCCGGGTGGTGGACCATCCGACCTACCAGATGACCGTGGCGATCCAGGCGGCCAGCATGTACCTGCTGCCGATCAACCAGGCGGTCTCCCGGGCCAATTTCGTGCTGCTGCGCGAGCGGCTGGTGAAGACATCGCGGGCCGACAGCTCGCCGGAAGCCGCCGCGGCGCTGCAGGCGAGCCAGGGCGTCCTGCTCCTGGCCTCCCTGGCCATACCGCCGCTGGTGGGAGCCCTGGACCTGCGCGCCTACGCCACCATGGCCGCGCTGCTGTTCACCGCCACCTTCAACAACGTCTGGTACTCGGAACTGCAGATGACCATGATGGCCACGGGCCGGGCCATGCAGTTCGAGGCGGTGACCTTCGCCCGCCGGGTGATCACCTACGCCGTCCTGGCCTGGCTGTTCTTCGCCCACGACTATCTGGGCTTCAACCTGGTGATGGCCGCAGTGACGGTCGTCTTCCACGCCTGGCTGCTGCTGCTGGTGGGGCGCGAGAGCGACCTGTTCCACTGGCCGCGCGGCCTGACGCGGGTCAAGGCCTGGCAGCACGTCCAGCGCCTGTGGGTGTCGCTGCAGGCGACCTTCGCCGAGTGGCTGACCATGAACGGCCCCTACGCCGTATTCGCCGCCCGCTTCGGCATCGGCCCGGGCCTGGTGGCCCTGGACTCGGTGCTCAAGCTGCTGCGCATGACGGTGCTGGTCACCCGCAACCTGTCCGAGATCGCCCTGCCCAGGGTTTCCCACGCCATCTTCAGCCACCAGCCGCACAAGGCCCGCCTGCCGGCGGCGGCGGCCCTGCTGGCCGGCGGCGGCGCCTCGGCCGTGGTGGCCGCGGCGGTGGCGTTCCAGCAGGAGCGGACCTTCAACCTCCTGCTCGGTCACAACAATGTCGTGCCGCCGGGCGCCGGCATGCCCGCGGCCTTGGCCATCCTGTCGGGCGCGGCCTTCGCCGTGGGCTCGCACCTGGTCGGCCACAGCGGCCACCCGCGCGCCATCCGCCGGCTGATGATCGTAGCCATGGTGTCCACCGCCGCCTTCGCCCTCTACGCCCTCGTCGCACGTCTGAGCGTGGTCCAGGGCATCTGGGCTTTCACCGTCAGCTTTGGCGTCGTGGGCCTCGCCGCCCTGGCGCTCCTCGCCGCCATGCTGCGTTCTGAGGAGCCGGCCCGCGGTTGAGGAAGGCCATCAAAAGGCCGATATCGGGGCGGAAATGCGCCGCATGACCCGCAAAGCTTTGCTCGCCGCCGCCCTTCTCCTGGCCCCGGTCGCCGCCCAGGCCGCCACGCGGATCTATTCCTACGACTCGGTCACCCCGATCACCCAGAAGATGACCGAAGGCGGCCTGACCTTCGTGTTCGAAAAGTCGCTGTTCTCCACCCGGGTGACCAAGCTGGTCGAAACCCACGATATCGGCTCGGCCGAGGTGAAGCCGGTGTCCGACGCCGTGCTGGGCCGCGGCGGGCTTGCGGCCGTGCTGGGGCCGGCGCCCGAGCGCGACCTCTACGAGATCACCGACCAGAACGACGGCAAGGCGCTCAAGCGCGCCCTGTGCCACACCGAGCGCGCCTTCCTGGCGTTCGGCCCGATCCGCAATGGCGAGAACCTGCGCGTTCACGCCGTGGCCTTCGATCCCGAGACCGGCAAGGGCCGTCTGTGCGTGACCCTGGACTACGCCTTCCACGGCCAGTGGGCCCTGCCGGTGGCGCCCATGGCCCAGCCCGACCGCAGCGACCCCTATAATGACGCGCCGAACAACACCCTGGCCGGCGGACCGGTGATCACGGGTACGCCGCACTGATCGGGCGCGACAATCCTCGATCATCGGCTAAGCTCGCGCGGCGCCGGCAAGGTGGCGGAGGGGACATGAACATTCCAGAGGCCCTGGCGGGCTACGAGCGCCACGAGTTCGAGGACACTCGCTGGATCCGCCCGGTCTATCGCAAGGGCCAGGGTCCGGCGGTGATCATCATCCACGAAATGCCCAACCTGCACCCCCTGGTGGTCCGCTTCGCCGACCGGGTCGCGGCGGCCGGCATGACGGTCTATCTGCCCAGCCTGTTCGGCGAGGATGGCCGCACGCCCACCAAGGCCTACGCCATGGGCCAGATCCTGCAGGGGATCTGCATTCGCCGCGAATTCAACGTCTGGGCCAACGGCAGGTCGAGCCCGATCGTCGATTGGCTGCGAGCCCTGGCGCGCCACGCCCATGCCGAGTGCGGCGGCAAGGGGGTGGGGGCGCTGGGCATGTGCTTCACCGGCGGATTCGCCTTGGCCATGATGACCGAGCCCTCGGTGGTCGCGCCTGTGCTGTCCCAGCCCTCGCTGCCGTTCGGCAAGAAAGGGCGGGCCATGGTCGACGCCAGCCCGGCCGAGATCGCCTGCGCCAAGCAACGCCTGGAGGCTGAGGATCTGACCCTGATGGGCCTGCGCTTCAAGGGCGACGCCTTCGTGCCCGAAGAGCGGTTCGAGACCTTGAAGCAAACCTTCGGCGATCGCTTCGAGGCCATCGAGCTGGAACCCGAAGACGCCCGCCCGGGCACGGGCATGGCCCCCCATTCCGTGCTGACCATCCACCTGGCCGACGAGCCCGGCTCGGCGACCCGCATGGCCGAAGAGCGGGTGATCGCGTTCTTCAAGCAAAGGGTGGGGGCGTAGCGTCGTTGTTGCGGAGATTTGGTATGCGTTCCTGGCGTCTTTCCCTGCTTGCGCTGCTGGGCCTCGGCCTGGCCAGTTGCGCCGAGACCACCAAGATCGACGCGGCGGGCGACATCCACGCCTTCCTGATCGCGATCCGAGACGGGGATAAGCAGGGCTTCAACGCCCACGTCGACCGCCCGGCGCTGAAAGAGCAGATTCGCGCCCGCCTGATGGCTTCGGCCGCCAAGCGCGGCGACCGGGACGGCGAGATCGCGGCGCTGGGCGTAGTCCTGGCCCGGCCGCTGCTGGATTCCGTCTCCGACGCCCTGATCCAGCCCGACGTGTTCCGGGCCGTGGCCGAGTATTTCGGCTACTCAGCCGACACCCCGATCCCCAATTCCTTCGTCATCGCCTCTGGCTTGCGCCGCATCGACGACGCAACCGTCTGCGCCGCCAAGAAGAAGGACAGCCCCTGCATCCTGGTGTTCCGCAACGAGCAGGGAACGTGGCGGCTTGTGGGCTTCGAAGGGGACACGAAAATGCTGAAGGGGCCGAAGATCTAGAGCGGGTTGAGGAAAAGTGCGAAGCGGTTTTCCGCCCGCAACCCGCTCTCACTTTTAGTATCGATCACGTTTTTCGAATTCGGATCGAGTCGATCCGAATTCGACGTGATCTAGCGCTCTTCGTCGAACCGCGCGGCCACCAGGTCGCCCAGAGCCTGGATCGCGGCCTTGGCCTCCGGGCCCTCGGCGCTGATTTCGATGGTCGAGCCGATGCCGGCGGCCAGCATCATCAGGCCCATGATCGAGCGCGCGTCCACCGTCTGGCCCTCGCGGCTGACGCTGACCTCGGCGTCGAAATCGCCGGCCAGCTTGACGAACTTGGCCGAGGCCCGGGCGTGCAGCCCGCGTTCGTTGCAGATTTCGACCGTGCGCGTGACCTTCATGGCGTGCAGGAGATCACTTTTCGCCGGCGAGCAGGTAGGAGGCGACCGAGATATATTTGCGCCCGGCCTCCTGGGCGTGGGCGACGCTGGTCGGCAGGTCCTCGCGGGCGCGCACGCTGGCCAGCTTGATCAGCATCGGCAGGTTCAGTCCGGCGATGACCTCGGCCCGGGTCTGGTCCATCACCGAGATGGCCAGGTTCGAGGGCGTGCCGCCGAACATATCGGTCAGCAGGATCACCCCGTCGCCGGTGTCGACCTCGCCCACCGCGCGCAGGATGTCGCGGCGGCGCTGCTCCATGTCGTCGTCAGGCCCGATGCAGATGGCGACGACGCCGGACTGCGGGCCGACCACATGCTCCATGGCGAACACGAATTCCTCGGCCAGCCGCCCATGCGTGACGATCACCAGGCCAATCATGCAGCAAGACTCACGGGACCCCTCCCGCAACCGGACGGACTTCGCCGGCGCCGCGGCTTGATACGCCGGTTAAGGCTTCAGGCCAAGATGACTCAAGGCCCGGGCGAGCTTGGCCGGAGCGGATGGCTCCACCGCGACCAGGGGCAGGGCTGGAATGGCTTGATTCAGCAGCGAAACCTGGGCCTGTTCGGGCATCCTTTCGACCAGGGCTGCGGCGACGCAGCGCGCCACAAGGTCGATCCGGGCGAAACTGCGGTATGGCGTCGGCGCCACATCCAGCCCGCGAATCTCCATCAGCCCCGCCAGGGTGTCCGGCGCGCGGCCATAGACGCGCCCGCCGCTCTCCCACAGCATCACCCGGTCGTCCGCCACCAGGGCCCAGCCGCGCTCCAGGGCGCGCAGCATCAGGTCGCTCTTGCCGGACCCGGATTCGCCCTCCAGCAGCACGCCGCGCCAGATCCCGGCGTCCCAGCGCGCTATCAGCCCGGCATGGCGCGCCATCATGGCCGACGCTCCGGCAGCACGACCACGAAACGCGCGCCCAGGATCTTGCCGTCAGCATCGGTGCGGTTCTCCGCGCGGATGGTCCCTTCGTGGGCGCTGATGATCTGGCGGGCGATGGACAGGCCCAGGCCCGAGTGGCCGCCAAAGGCCGCGCCCTTGGGCCGGGCGGTATAGAAGCGCTCGAACACCGTCTCCAGGTTCTCCGGCGGTATGCCGGGTCCATCATCCTCCACGGTGGCGCTGATGTCGCGGCCGTTCTTCTCCAGCCGTACGCGCACCTCGCCCGGGTGCTCCGGGTCCAGCACCGAGAAGGAGCGGGCGTTGTCGATCAGGTTGCGGAACACCTGGCTCAAGGGACCTTCGCGGCCCAGCACCTGGGCCGCGCCGAGCCCGCTCAGGCCGATGAACCGCACCGCCGGCTCGCCCGGTCTGGCGGACTGCTGGTAAAGGCCGGCGATGTCTGACAGCAGACGCTCCAGGTCCAGCACCCGCGGGGCGTCGCGCGACAGCTCCGCGTCCAGGCGCGAGGCGTTGGAGATGTCGGTGATCAGCCGGTCCAGCCGCTGCACGTCCTGCTTCAGTATGCCGGTCAGCCGCTCGCGCGCGGCAGGGTCGCTGATCAGGTCCAGAGTCTCCACCGCCGAACGAATCGAGGTGAGGGGATTTCGGATCTCGTGCGCCACGTCGGCGGCGAAGCGCTCGATGGCGTCCATCCGCTCGGACAGGGTCGAGGTCATGGTCTCCAGCGAGCGGGCCAGGTCGCCCAGCTCGTCGTCACGCCGGGCGACGCGGGGCAGGGAGATCGCCCGCGCTCGCGCCGCCGTGACCCGGTCGGCGGCACGGGCCAGGCGCAGAACCGGCTCGGCCACCAGCCGGCTGAGGAGCAGCGACGAGGCCAGGGTCACGGCGATGGCGATGGCGATGAAGGGGAACAGGGCCCGGCGCTGGGCGGCGACGATCTGGTCCACATCCCCCGACTCCAGGGTCAGCACCCCCAACACCGCATGCACGTACTGGATCGGGATCGAGACCGAGACCACCCGGTCGCCGTTCTGCGCCCGGCGCAGGCGCCGCACCTGCTGGCCGTGCAGGGCGGTCGTGACCTCGGCCTGCAGGTCGTGGCGAGCCTTCTCGATCGCCTGGGGCTGGGCGTCCTTGTCCTGCAACAGGTCCTGCAGCCGCACCTCGCCCGGTCGGCGCACCGGCGGCAGCGGCTTCAGCTCGACCCGGTCGCCCAGCACATAGCTATCGGCCACCAGAGCCCCGTGCGCGTCGAACACTCGCGCCCGCTGCGCCTTGGGGATGAACAAGAGGTCGATGGTCTTGCGCGCCAGGTCGGGGTCCAGGGCAGGCTCGGGGTCGCCCTGGGTGGCCGCCTTCTCGATCACGTTGGCGATGAACTCGCCCTGGGTCGACAGGCTGTCGATCTTGGCGTTGATCAGGCCCTGGCGGGTCTCGTTCAGCACCAAGGCCCCAGCGATCAGGATCGCTAGGCCCAGAAGGTTCAGCACCAGGATCAGCCGGCCGAGCCGCGAGCCGGCGACCCGCCAGGGCCTGGCCCGCGCCTCTACGCCCGCCGCCTCAGGCCTCGCGGTATCGGTAGCCGACGCCATACAGGGTTTCGATCGCGTCGAATTCGGGGTCGACCTGGCGGAACTTGCGCCGCATGCGCTTGATGTGGCTGTCGATGGTGCGGTCGTCGACATAGACCTGATCGTCATAGGCCGCGTCCATCAGGTTGTCGCGGCTTTTGACGAAGCCCGGGCGCTGGGCCAAAGACTGCAGCAGCAGGAACTCGGTCACGGTCAGCTTGACCGGCTTCTCGTCCCACAGACAGTCGTGGCGCGCCGGGTCCAGGGTCAGGCGACCGCGCTTGATCGCCTTGGCGCCGGCCGCGGCCGCGTTCGCAGCCGTCGGTTCGGAGTCGGAAGGTTCGGCCCGGCGCAGCACCGCCTTGACCCGCTCGATCAGCAGCCTCTGACTGAACGGCTTGTGGATGTAGTCGTCGGCGCCCAGGTTGAAGCCCAGGATCTCGTCGATCTCGTCGTCCTTCGAGGTCAGAATGATCACCGGTACTTCCGAGGTCTGGCGCAGCCGGCGCAGCACCTCCATCCCGTCCATGCGCGGCATCTTCACGTCCAGGATGGCCAGGTCAGGCGGGTCGCTTTCCAGTCCCGCCAGGCCCGAGGCGCCGTCGTGATAGGCCTTGACCTTATGGCCATGGCTCTCCAGCGCCAGGGAAATGGAGGCGACGATGTTCTCGTCGTCATCGACCAGAGTAATCTTAGCCATCGCTCGATCTCGTAAGGGAAGGGCCGCAGGCCCCAAGCTAGTCACGCGTCCGCCTTGGAGCAACGCAGGCTGGCGAAACTGTGGCGAAAACGCTTCAACCCCGTCTTAAGTCCTCGAGGATTAGCCTCGTTCACCAAGAAGGATTGGGGCGATGGAACTCGACCAGATACATTTCGAAGTCTTCATCCGCCGCAAGTCAGGCGATCCATGGAAGCTGGAGTTGGCTACCGAGGATCGCGCCGCGGCCCTGAAGCTGGCCGAGGAGCTGCTCAAGACCGGCAAGGCGGTGGGAGCGCGCGTCAGCAAGGAGACGCTGGACGCCGAGACCCGCGAGTTCAAGTCGATCTCGATCTTCAGCCAAGGCGAGGTCGAGCAGAAGAAGAAAAAGGCCCCGCGCGAGAACCTCGAGCCCCTCTGCGTCTCGCCCCAGGACCTCTACAGCCTGCACGCCCGCGACCGCATCGGCCGCCTGCTGGAAGGCTTCCTGTCGCGCAACAAGGCCACGCCGTTCGAACTGCTGCATCGCGCCGACCTGGCCGAAAAGCTGGATGCGGCAGGCATGGACCTGCAGCACGCCATCCAGAAGGTGGCCATCCCCGAGGCCGCCGAGCGCGGCGTCTCGGTGCACGAGCTGATCCGCGCCTTCCAGAAGCTGGCCCAGGCCACCATCGACCGGGTGCTGAAGGACGGGCGCAAGGGCGTCTTCCCCGACATCGCCAAGGAAGGCTTCGATCGCACCGCGGAGCGCCTGACCGGCGATCCGGATCGCCACTACCTGCTGGGCGGCGCCGTGGCCGTGAACATCGGTCCCGCGACCAGTTGGAGCGACAAGGTCAACCGCCTGCTCGACCTTGCCGACGCGGCGCCATCCTCTCCGACCGCGCGGCTGCTGGCCTTCCAGGTGCTGGAACAGCCCCTGGCCGAGATCCTTGGAACCCGCGCCGGCATGGCCGAGCTGCTGGGGAGCGACCTCGACCTTGGCGGCATGATCGCGGCGATGACCCGCTTGGTGGCCGCCGACGCGGTCGAGGCCCTGACCCGCATCGAGCCCACCGTGGCCCGGGTGATGCCGCCGCTGGAAGGCCCGGCCGCCCGCCTCGCCAACTGGCTCGAGGGCTCGCATTTCGAAGGCGTGCGCAAGGCCATTCTCCGCCGGGTGATGGCCGAACTGACCGGCCCGCGGCGCCTGCGCCCCACCGACGCCACCTCGGAGATAGAGCTTCTGCGCGCCCTGGCCATGACCCTGACTGCGGCGGCGGGCAAACTCCTGACCCCGGAAGAAGTGCAGGAGGCCTTCGTCGCCCGTTCGCAGTTGCTGGTGCGCAGCGACTTTGTCGAGGCGTTCCTGGGCGAGACCAAGCGCTCGGCGATCGAGGAAATCCAGGGCCTGCTGTGGCTCGCCGAGAATGTCGCCGGCGCGGCCAACAAGCGCCAGGCCAACCGCTGGATCGCCGGCAACGTCGCCTCCTTGCGCTTCGAGACCGAGCTGCGCCAGTCCGCCGAGGCCCCGACCACGCGCCTGGCCGCCCTGGCGGACCTGCAGCGCCGGGTCATGGGCGCCGGCATGGTGCGCGAGGATAGCGGCCCGATCGCCGCCAAGATCGGCGAGGTCGGCGGCGCCATCGAAGCGGACTGCAAGGTCACCGCCACTATCGCCCGCGCCAACCTGCCGCTCGCCGGCCGGCTGAACGTGCTGCTGCGCCTGGGCTCGGGCGAGGCCGCTCCCTTCGGTCCCGCCGCCGATCGCGCCCGTGGCGAAGCGGGGCGGCTGATCCGCCTGCCTGAGGCCCGCGAGGCCCTGGCCCAGTACCCCGATCTGGTCGACCGCGTACGGGCGCTCACCCAGGGCGGCATGGCGGCCTGAGCCGTCCTGTACTAACAGTGGGGCGTCTAGCCACACTGGGAGAGGCGCCCATGGCGTTGATGGTCTTGAGCGTGGTCGGCAGCGACCGGCCCGGACTTACCAAGGCGCTCGCGGCCGCCGTGCTCTCGGCGGGCGGCAACTGGCTGGAGAGCCATCTCAGCCGGCTGGGCGGGCTCTATGTCGGCTCGGTGCTGGTCGAGCTGGCGGCCGACCGCGTCGAGGCCCTGCGCGCCGCCGCGGGCGCGGTGGACGCCGAAGGGCTCGAGGTTCGCATCGCCCCCGCCGCCGAGGCGGACGGTTCGGCGGGCGAGACCCTGCAGTTCGGCCTGGTGGGTCAGGACCGGCCGGGGATCGTCAACCAGGTGACTGCGGCCCTCAGCGACCTCGGCGCCAATATCGAGGCCTTCAAGACCTGGATCGCCCCCGAGCCCCACTCGGGCGCCGCCCTGTTCCACATGGACGCCCGCCTGCGCCTTCCGCCCGAGTTGGACGCAGCCCGGGTCCAGGCCGCCCTGGAGGAAATCTCGGCCGAGATCATGGTCGATATTTCGGTGGTGGCGGCGGCGGCGGGGTAGGGCCGTTTGCCCTCATTTGCAGACCTACCCTTTGATCGGGCTGGAGGGGTGCGGGAACCAGAGACTGTTCCCGTCGGGGTCCTTCACGACCGTCAGATCGTAGCCCCAATAGCCAGCCTGCAACCGGACGCCTCGCGCGAGCAAGTCTGCAACGAGAAAATCAAAATCTTCGGCGTCGAGAGAAATAAATATCCGCCCCCAGCCTGCGTCCTCAGGCCACTGGTCGGAAAGGATCAACTCGCATCCGGCACGCGAGACCTGGACGATCCGGAGGCGCCCCTCTTCCTCATGGCGCCAGTCCTCTTGGAAGCCGAGCTTCTCTTTGTAGAACTCTAGCGCAAGGGGTGTGTGCCGAACGGCCAGGACGGGCCTCGAGTACCAACCAGGCATGGGCGCATTCCTACTGCGGACATGAACAAGTCATCGGCGCGGTGCGCGATCAGACGGGAACGTAGGTCAGTCTGATTGCGTCCTCGCCGACCAGATCGTTGGCTACAAGGCGTAACGGCGGCCGGGCGCCGGCGAAGAAGGGCTTGCCGCGACCCAGCACGACTGGGCGGAGGTAGAGGCGGTACTCGTCGATGAGACCAAGCTCGCCCAGGCTATGCGCCAGGTCGGGCCCGCCGACTTCAATCTCCCCGACGAGCTCAGCCTTCAGCCTACGGATCACCGCCTCGACGTCAGCCGCGACCAGTGTGGCGTTGGGGCCGACAGACTTCAACGTACGCGACACGACCCACTTCGGATGCCCCCGCCATGCCGCCGCGAAGTCGCGTTCGTCCGCCCCCCACTCGGGGCGGTCCTCGTCCCAATACCGCATCACCTCGTACAGGCGCCGGCCGTAGACGCTGCCGGCCAAGCCGCGCACCAGATCGCAGAAGTGGCGAAACAGCGGGGTGTCCGGCGTGAATTCCTGATGGTCGACATAGCCGTCCAGGGACTGGTTCATCCCGACGAAGAGCTTGGCCATGCCGCAAATCTCCATCCCAGGCTTCACGGAATAGCGCGAGCCGGCGTGACGCGGAAGCGAGGCCGGGCGCAATCGCCCCCCCTTTGCGAGCGGTCAAAACTGTTCGTTGACCGTGCCCGGCGCCGCCGGACAATGCCTGCGCGCCAGGGAGGGAAGCCTTGAAACGGTTCATCATCACTGCGGGCCTGCTCGCAGCCGCCTTCGCCGCCGGGTTCGCGGCCGCCCAGACCGCCGGCAAGACCGGGCGCGAGCCGCAGTTCGACAATGCCGAGGTCAAGGTCTGGAAATCCTTGGTTCTACCCCACGATCCCTTGCCCTTTCACCGGCACGAGCACCCGCGGGTGATCATCGCCCTCACCGGCGGGACCATGCAGATCCTCGAGCAGAGCGGCGCGCGCGAGACGCACGAATGGCAGACCGGCCACGCCTACTGGCTGCCCTCCAACCCGCCGGGGACCCTGCACCAGGACGTCAATGTCGGCGACAAGCCGATCGAGGTGATGGTGGTGGAGCTACAGAAGGAGAACTGAGCGCGGCCAGCCGCGCCCCTACGGCACCCGGGCGCGAATTTCGCTCCGGCCCTGGTAGAGCCGCCAGAAGGCCTCGGCGATGTCGGCCGGGTCGATTCCCTGGTCGCCGGCCGTGGCCGTGCCCTTGACCCCGCCGCCGATGATCACCTCGGCCACATGCACGCCCTCGCCCTTTAGCCGCTCGGCCAAAAGGCCGGCCAGCTTGTCCTTTGCCGCGTTGCCCAGGGCGAGACCGACCGCGTTCAGGCTGGTGGCGAAGCGGTCCATCATCGGGGTGATGTCGCCGAACGCGCCATTGGTGATCAGGACGGCGCCGTCGCCGGCCGCCTTCAGGTCCTCCAGCGCCTCCTGCACGGCGGACAACAGGCCGATGATGGGGATGTCGAACACCCGGGCGATCTTCGCCGGATCGGTGGTCGCGAGATCGATCGGCTCCCCGCCATAGGCGTTCCAATGCAAGGCGCTGATGGGCCCGAGTTCGGCCTGCGCGGCCCGGATCGTCGCGCGCAGGGCAAGGGGATCGCCGGCGTCGGCGGGGAAGGCGGCCGCAGCGACGCCCCGGGCCTTCAGCGCCGCGACGCCCGCGGCCAGGCGCTCTGCGTTGCGCGCGACCAAGGCCACGGAAAAGCCCTCGGCGCCGAACTTTTCGGCGACGCTGTTGGAAACCCCAGGCCCGAACCCGATGACGACGATGGTCTTGGACATGGGGGATCCTGCTTTCGGCCGGTTTCCTGTGCATTTGGGGACGCCGCCGGGTCGACGGAAGGGGCGAAGTCTAAACCGCCGCCCGCCGCTTCAGCATCGCCTGGAAGGCGTCGAACACCTTCCGCATCTGCGGCTTCTTGTAGGGGAACAGATCCGGCGGATCCATGTCGTGCACGATCATGGCCACATCGACCTCGAACACCAAGAGCCGCCCGTCCGCGGTCTCGCCGCTGTCTATGCCGAAATAGTCGAGGCCCAGGCGCTGGTGCAGGGCCTGGAACGCCGCCGCATGGCGGGCGGCGAAGGCGTCGAACTCGGCGAAGAAGCGCGCCTCTTCCTCACGGTTCCTGGCGTTCTCCAGCATGTCGGCGTTCAGGTAATGCACCATCCATCGCGGCGAGACCGCCATGTGGCAGACGAACGGCCGGCCCTCGATCACCACGATCCGATGTTTGCGGAACAGGCTGTCCGGCCCCGAATAGTCGATGAACGGCGAAAGGTAGAACCGTTCGGCCGGTTGCTCGGCCAGATAGGCGGCCACGGCGGTGGCCGCGTCCAGCTTGAGCAGGCCGGTCCCGGCGTGCGAGCCGATCGGCCGGGCGATCAGCGGCCAGGCGGCTCCGGGCAGCACGTCCGCGGGCGCCAGGGCGCCGTCGGCGAGAGCCTGCATCTGCGACCGGTCCAGCCGCGCCGCGGCAGGGGCGACTAGGCCCTCGGCGCCCTCCAGCAGGGCGCAGGCGCCGTCGCGGGTCAAGCTGGCGATCTTCAGGGCGTCGGCGTTCAGGAGCGGTTTCGGCCAGGCGGCGAGGCGCGGGGCGAGCGCCCGCAGCACCGGCTGGTTAGCCTCGGATTCGCCGATGGCCAGGAAGGCGATATCGTGCCCGGGCAGGGGATCGGGCAGGGCGCCAGAAGCGTCGACATAGAGGCTGATCAGCTCGGCGTCGGCTCCGGCCAGCAGGAAGTCCAGCGGCGTGTTGGCCATCATGTCCCCGGCGGTCATGATCGCCAGCACGCGAAGGGGCGAGCCTCCGGCCACAGGCGAGGGCCGTCGATAGATGCGCTGGGCGGCCAGGGCCTGGGCCTGCACATTCAGCCCGTTCTCGGTCTGGCTGTTCAAGAGCAGCATGGTCGCCAGGTCCATCAGCGCGACGGCGTCGCCGCCCTCGGCGCGCTCGATCAGGCGGGCGAACAGGGGCTGCTGGTCCACGCCCTCGAAGGCCATGCGCGCCAGGGCGGTCAGTCCGATCGAGGCGTCGGGGGCGGCGGGGTCGAGAGGATGGGCGCTCACTCGGCGGCCTCCGCCTGCACGGCCTGGCGGCCGAACTCCAGCACCTGGGCGACCAGGGTTTCGATGTCGCTTCGCTCCGTGCGGTGGTTGAACAGGGCGGCGCGGATCGCGGCGTGGCCGTTGACCCGGGTCAGGGACGGCGCCACCAGGCCCGCCTCCTGCAGGTCGGCGACGATGTGCGGGTTGACCCGGTCGGGCTCGGCGCAGCGATAGCGGAAGCAGACGATGTTCAGTTGCACTGGGGCCAGCAGTTCCAGCTCGGGCTCGGCGGCGACCATGTCCCCAAGTTCGCGCGCCAGGGCGCAACTGCGGTCGATCATCTCGCCCAGGGCGTTGGCGCCCACCGCCCGCAGCGTGAACCAGGTCTTCAGCGCGCGAAAGCCGCGCGACAGGTCCGGCCCGGTGTCGCAGGGCCACCAGGCGCCGGCGGCCAGACCGCGGCTCTCCCGCGACAGGTAGGCGGGGACCTGGCTGAAGGCGGCGTAGCTCTCAGCCTCGTCGCGCACGAGGATGAAGCCGGCGTCATAGGGGACCTGGCCCCACTTGTGGAAGTCGAAGGCGACCGAGTCGGCCCGCTCGATCCCCCTCAGCATGGGCGCGACAGTCGGGGCTACGACCCCCAGGGCGCCATAGGCCCCGTCTACGTGGAACCAACAGCCCTCGGCTGCGGCGAGCTCGGCCAGGGCGTCCAGGGGGTCGACTGCGCCCACGTCCACCGTCCCGGCGTTGCCGACGATCAGGAACGGGGTCAGGCCCCGCGCCCGGTCGCGTGAGATCGCCTCGGCCATGGCGCGGGGATCGACCCGGTGATCCTCGTCCACGTCGACGAGGCGCAGATGGTCGGTGCCCAGCCCGGCCATCTCCATCGCCCGCGCGACGCAGGCATGGGCGCCTGGCGAGGCATAGGCCGTCAGACGCTCGGGTCTGGCCTGCAGGCCGCTGCGGCGTGACGCCGCGCCCAGGGCGCGGGTGCGAGCGAGGATCACGCCGATGAAATTGGCCATCGAGGCGCCTGTGACGAATTGTCCGCCCGCGGTTCCCGGAAAGCCCATCAGGTCGCGCATCCACCCGGCCACTTCGCGCTCGACCGCGATCGGCACATGGTCGCGCCCGCCGAGATTGGCGTTCAGCCCCGCCGCCAGCATCTCGGCCAGCATGCCATAGGGGGTGCCCGCACCCTGTACCCAGCCCATGAAACCGGGGTGCAGATTGCCGCTGCCATAGGGCAGAATCCGGGTCAGGAAGTCCCGGTGGATGTCGCCCAGCGGCGTCGGCCCTGCGGGAGGCGGCTCGTGGAAGCTGTCCCGCACGGCTTGCGGAATCGGCCTCCATACCGGCTGGCCGCGCAGGCCCTGCAGGTGGTCCAGCATGTCGTCCAGCATGCGATGGCCCTCGGCCCGCACAGCGTCCCAGTCATCGGGGTCCAGGCTGGTGGTCAAAGGGGGCTCCCGGCTCGACGAGGTCATCTAGACCCTTACCTGTGTCGGACTCCAGAGGCGGTGGGTGCGGTTAATCGCCGTTTAAGGAATAACGAGCTTTGCCGCGGCTACACGCCGCGGCTGTAGCCTCAAGAGCGGCCCTGGTCAAAGCCCCAGCCGATTTCCCGAAAAATTGGATTCCTCAACAATGCCTGTCGGTTGAGCGACGTGGTTCATCGTCGTTTAGGTTAGTTCTTAAAGGCGCCTCAATGGGGGTGCGACAGCCTTTAGCCTCAACATCGGCTTTGCCCTTTGGAGCGCCATGCGGTCCGCCACCATCATCAGTCTGGGAGCCTCGGCGGTGTTTGCGGTCGGCGCGGTCTTCGTCGCTCGCATCTGGATGCCGCCCCATCCGGCTCACGCCCAGAGCCCCGCAGCGATCAAGCCTGCCGTCAGCGACGGCGTCTCCGTGGTCGTGGCTTCTGTCCCGATCTCCTATGGCTCCAAGCTCGACGCCCGTTATCTGAAGGTGATCAAGTTGCCGGCCGCCACCGCGCCTCCTGGAGCCTTCGCCTCGGTCAATGATCTGATGGGCCAGCCGGGCGGCGTGCCCCTGGCCCTGGCCGACTTCGCGCCCCAGGATCCGATCCTGCCGGGCAAGATCACCGGTCCCGGCGAGCGCCAGACCCTGGCCGCCCTGATTGATCCCAACATGCGCGCCTACACCATCGGCGTGACCGACGTCTCCGGCGGCGGCGGCCACGTCATGCCGGGCGACCGGGTGGATGTGGTGCTGACCCGCGACGTCACCCCCGCCGGGACCAATTCGTCGCCCGCCACCCGCCGCATCGCCTCCGAGGTGGTGCTGCAGGACGTGCGGGTGCTGGGCGTCGATCAGAACGCCAACCCGACTACGACCCAGGCGGTGGTGGCCCGCACCTCGACGCTGGAGGTCAGCGCCCAGGATGCCGTGCGCTTGGCCCTGGCGGCGCAGACCGGCTCATTGTCCCTGGCCCTGCGCCGCACCGGCGAGCAGGCCATGGCACCGGTCAAGGCCCTGATCGGCGGCGAGGCTCCGACCATCTCAGGCTCGGGCAAGCCGGCCGGCAAGCGCGCCGCCTCCAAGCCGACCGAACCCGTCCAGGCCACCGTGACCGTCGTTCAGGGCGAGGTCGCCACCAAGCAGTCCGTGGCCTTCGACAAGGCCGGAGCGGGATTTTGATGCGCCCAATGATCCACCTTTTCGGCCGCTCTGCGGCCATCGCCGCCGGCTGCGCCCTCCTGGCGCTCGCGGCTCCCGCCGCCCGCGCCGCCACCGAAGGCGCGATCGACAGCCAGGAGAGCCCGCGCAGCGTGTTCGTGGCCAAGGACAAGTCCGCCGGCTTCCGCCTGGACTATCCGGTCAGCCAGATCGTGGTCGCCCAGCCGGACATGCTGCAGCTGGTGGCCACCACGGACCGCAGCTTCTACATCCGGGGCAAGGCGATCGGGGCCACCAATCTTCTGATCTACGACCGCCAGCACCACCTGGCCCAGGTGATCGACGTGCGTATCGGCCATGACGTCGCCGCCCTGCAAGCCGATCTGAACCAGGCCCTGCCGGGCGAGCATATCGAGGTGGCCAGCTTCGCCGACGGCGTGCTGCTCAGGGGCGTCGCCTCGACCATGCAGGTCGCCGAACGCGCCGGCGCCATCGCCGAGCGCTACGCCCCCAAGGCCGTGACCAACGAGGTCCAGGTGCTGGCGGCCAAGCAGATCCGCGTCGATGTCCGGGTCATCGAGGCCAGCCGCACCTCGCTCAAGGACATGGGTTTCAACATCTCGGCTCAGAGCCCCGCCCACGGCATCAATTTCAGCACCGGCACGGGCCTGGTAAGCGGCCTCAACCCGGCCGGAGCCTTGAGCATCGGCACCAATGTCGGCTCCACCCAGGTCGACCTGACGCTGCAGGCCCTGGAGCAGAAGGGGGTGGTGCGCACCCTGGCCAAGCCGAACCTGGTCGCCATGTCCGGCGAGGAGGCCAGCTTCCTGGCTGGTGGCGAGTTCCCCTATCCGGTGCCCCAGGCGCTGAACCAGGTGACCATCGAGTTCCGCCAATTCGGGGTGAAGCTGAACGTCACGCCCTATCTGCAGGACAACGGCCAGATCAAACTGAAGGTCGCCCCCGAAGTCAGCCAGCTCGACCAGTCCCACTCGATCCGCATCGACAACTTCACCCTGCCGGGCCTGACCGTCAGCCGCGCGGCCACCGTGGTCGAGTTGCGAGACGGCCAGAGCTTCGCCATCGCCGGCCTGTTCCAGCAGGGTTATTCCGACGCAGTGAGCCAGGTTCCGGGCCTGGCCGACCTGCCAGTGCTGGGGACCCTGTTCCGCTCCAGCAACTGGCAGCACCAGCAGACCGAGCTCGTCATCATCGTCACCCCGCACCTGATCGCGCCGGTGGATCACCTCGACGACCTGCCCGATCCTCTGAAGTCGGCGGATGAGCCGAGCGCCATCGACCTGATCCTGGCCGGCATCACCGAAAAGCCCAGCAAGTCCCACAAGACCCTGCCCCAGATTCCCTGAGTGCACAGCTCATGAGCGCCCCCCTCTTGTCCAAGTCTCGTATCCTGACCGTGGGCCAGGCCCTCGGTTCCCTGGCCGCACAGGCCTTTCCCGGCGCCGCCGTCGAAAGCCTGGACGC
This sequence comes from Phenylobacterium montanum, assembly GCF_018135625.1. Taxonomy (NCBI): domain Bacteria; kingdom Pseudomonadati; phylum Pseudomonadota; class Alphaproteobacteria; order Caulobacterales; family Caulobacteraceae; genus Poindextera; species Poindextera montana. Next base: position 2,896,231 of record NZ_CP073078.1, on the reverse strand, counting down.
CGCCGCCCTGGTTGCGCCGTCCATCGCGCCCGAGACCCTGGACCTGGTGCTGATCGAGACCCAGGCCGCCGATCCGGGCGCCCTGGCCCGGCTGGTCGAGGGGATGGCCGCCTGGCGCCGCCCGCCCGCAGCGATCTTCCTGGGCGAGCATCTGCCCGCCGCCCTGGCCCGGGCTCTGTTCCGGCTGGAGCGCAGCGACGTGCTCTCGTGGCCGCTGTCGGCGATCGAGCTGGCCCGGGCCGCCGCGCCGCTGCTCAATGTTTCGGTGGCCGCGCCTACGCCGACGCACCAATCGCGCTGCTGGAGCGTGATGGGGGCGGTGGGCGGCTCCGGCGGCACCACCCTGGCCATCGAGCTGGCCTGCGGCCTGGCGGCCCGCAACGCCGGCCGGGTGGCGCTGTTCGATCTCAACCTCGCCGACGGGGCGGCCAGCGCCTATCTGGGCGTGCCGGGCAACATGCGCCTGGCCGAGGCCGCGGCCACGCCCGAGCGCATCGACGCGGCGGTGCTGGAGGCCTTTGGCCTGCCCTCGGGCGCAGGCTTCGACCTGTTCGCCGCCCCGCGCGATCCGCACGGCTTTTCCAAGGTCACCCCCGCCGCGGTCTGCCGCCTGCTGGAAGTAGCCTGCGAGGTCTATGACTTCATCCTGATCGACCTGCCGCGGCATCGCCAGCCCTGGACCGCCGACGTCCTGGCCGGTTCGGACGAGGTGATCCTGGTCTCCGAGCTGACCGTGCCGGCGCTGCTTTCCGCCCGCGCCCTGACTTCCGAGGTCGAAGCCGAGCTGCCCTCGGGCCGACGCCCGCGTATTGTGCTGAACCGCATGGCCGCCCGGGTGTTCGGTCCTGCGCCCTCGCGCGCCGAGGCGGAGAAGGCCCTTGGCCGCAAGGTCGACGGCGCCATCACCTCGGATTGGGAGGCCGCCGCCTGCTCGGTCAATCTGGGCGGCGCCATCAGCCAGCACCGGCCACGCTCCAAGATCGTCAAGGACGTGATCGCCCTCGTGGACTTCCTCGCACCCGTCGAAGTCGAGCCCGAACAGCGCAGCAAGGCCTCCCGATGAGCCGGTTCAGCTTCCGCCACACCCCGGCCGCCCCCGCCCAGCCCGCAGCGCCGGAGCATCCGGCCAGCACGCTGACGTCCCAGCCGCTCGCTACGCCGGCGCCCCAGCCGCCGCCGACCCCGCCGGTGGTGCGCAACGCCCAGACTCCGCCGCCCAGCGACAGCATGCTGGACGTGCGCCTCAAGCTGCACTCGAAACTGATCGACGAACTGGACCTCTCCAAGCTGGACAAGCTCGAGGACGGGCAGATGCGGCGCGAGGTCCGAAACCTCGTGGCCGACTTCGCCAAGACCGAGCGCCTGGCCCTGAACACCAACGAACTCGACGCCCTGGGCGCCTCGGTGTTCGACGAGATGGTCGGCCTTGGCCCGATCGAGCCCCTGCTGGGCGACGACAGCATCGCCGACATCCTGATCAACGGCCCGTTCCAGGTCTATGTCGAGCGGCGAGGTGAACTGGAACTGTCCGGCGTCCGCTTCCGCGACAACGACCACCTGTTGCGGATCGTCAATCGCATCGTCTCCGGTGTCGGCAGGCGGATCGACGAATCCTCGCCCATGGTCGATGCGCGCCTGGCGGACGGCAGCCGGGTCAACGCCGCCATCGCCCCCATCACCCTCGACGGGGCGGTGGTCTCGATCCGCAAGTTCTCCAAGAAGCCGTTCGACCTCGACCGCCTGGTCCAGTTCGGGGCCATGCCGGCCTGCGCCGCCGAATTCCTGCACGGCGCCGTGAAGGCGCGCACCTCGACCGTCATCTCCGGCGGCACCGGCTCGGGCAAGACCACGCTCTTGAACGCCCTCTCCAAGGCCATCGGCGAGAAGGAACGGGTGATCACCATCGAGGATGCGGCCGAGCTGCAGATGCAGCAGCCACACGTGGTGCGCATGGAGACCCGTCCGCCGAACATCGAGGGCAAGGGCGAGATCCGCCAGCGCGAGCTGGTCAAGAACGCCCTGCGCATGCGTCCCGACCGGGTGATCCTGGGAGAGGTGCGCGGCGAGGAGGCCTTCGACATGCTCCAGGCCATGAACACCGGCCACGAAGGCTCGATGGCCACCATCCACGCCAACACCCCCCGCGACGCCATCACCCGCCTGGAGCAGATGGTGGCCATGTCGGGCATGAAGCTGCCGGCCGAATCCATTCGCGGCCAGATCGCCTCCGCCGTGGGCCTGATCGTCCAGGCCATGCGCCTGTCCGACGGCAAGCGGAAGGTGACCTCGATCACCGAGATCACCGGCATGGAAGGCAATGTGGTGCAGATGCAGGAGATCTTCGCCTTCCATCGCACCCACACCGACGCCGACGGCAATGTGCATGGCGAGTTCCGCGCCTCTGGCCTTCGGCCCCGCTGCCTCGACGAGATGCTGCGCAGAGGGATCAAGTACGACACCGCCAACTTCGACCCCGGCAAGGCGTTGACGTGATCCCCGCCGATCCCGCCCAGCTGGTCTTCTTCATCCTCCTGTTCGGGGCCGTATTCTCGGCCGGCCAGGCGATCTGGGGCGTCCTGACCCAGGCCCAGGCCAAGCGGGTGGTCAACAAGCGTCTGGTCGTGGCGGAGAAGATCCAGAACGTGGCCGACCGCGTGGTCGAGCTCAGGAAGCAGCGTGGCCTGAACGCCGAGGGCCGGCAAGGCTTGCCCCTCGCCTGGCTGGCGGACCTGATCGTGCGCTCCGGCGTGGCCTATGACCCGCGCCGCTGGGCCGTGATCGGGGCCGGCCTGGCGATCGGCGGCGCCTTCCTGGGCTTGATGCTGGGCCACAGCCCGGTCGCGGCGCTCCTCGGCGCCCTGGCGGGCGGGCTCGGCGCGCCCTTCGCCTATCTCAACGTCCGCGCCGGCATGCGGGCCAAGGCCCTGGGCCAGCAGCTGCCCAATGCGCTGGAGATCATCTGCCGCAGCCTGGAGGCCGGCCACCCGGTGCCCACCGCCATCTCGCTGGTGGGCCGCGAGCTGGGCGATCCGATCGGCTCGGAGTTCGGCATGGCCGCCGACGAGATCTCCTTCGGCGCCACGCTGGAGCAGGCGGTGGCGCGCATGGCCGATCGCTGCCGCCACCCGGACTTCGACCTCTTCGCCGCCACCATTCGCCTGCAGGAGCGGGCCGGCGGCAACCTCGTGGGGCTGCTGAAGATGAACGCCCACACCGTGCGCGAGCGGCAGAAGATGCGGATGAAGATCAAGGCCGCCTCGTCCGAGGGGCGCACCTCGGCCATGATCCTGACCTCGGCGCCGTTCTTCGTCTTCGCCATCCTTCTGGTCATGGCCCCGCACTTCTATGGCGACGTGATCCACAAGAAGCCGATCCAGGTCGGCCTGTCGGTGCTGGGGGGCTGGATGTTCCTCGGCAACCTGGTGATGAACCGCATGATCTCGATGAAGATCTGAGACGCCCATGGACCTCGCAGCCGCCAATCCCACTGTCGTCCTGATCGCCGGCCTGATGGTTCTGGCCGCCCTTGGGGCCGCGGCCGTCGCCGTGACCGTCGAGTTGCGCGCCGGCGCCAAGGTGCGAGCGCGCCTCTCCGAGGCGCCCGCCGCCGGCGCCCGCGGCAAGGCCCCCGCCAGCGGCCTCGCCGCCGGGGTGATGGGCGGCCTGACCCGCATCGGCGGCCGCATCGCCATCCAGGACCCCTCTCAGGTCTCGGTCACGCGCCAGAAGCTGATTCATGCCGGCTTTCCCAGCCGCGAGGCGGTGGCGGTCTATCTGGGCGTCCGCTTCGCCGCCCTGATCGCTGCGGCGGTGTTGTCCCTGACCGTGGCCCCCTGGTTCCTGCACGGGGCGCCGCCGGTGATGAGCGCGGTCACCTGCGGTGGGCTGACCCTCATCGCCCTCTTGGGGCCCGAACACTATCTCGGCATGCGCAGGGGCAAGCGGCAGCAGGAATACCGCGACGGCTTCCCCGACATGCTCGACCTCCTGGTCGCTGCTGTGGAGGCCGGCCTCAGCCTCGACGCCGGCGTCACCCGGGTGACCGAGGAGCTGGAGCGGCGCTATCCGAACCTGGCCGAGAACATGATCTTCCTCACCCTCGAGTTGCGCGCCGGCCGCTCGCGCAAGGAGGCCTGGGCCAGCTTCGCCGACCGGCTGGGCATAGACGAGGCCCGGGTCATGGCCACCATGCTGCGCCAGGCCGAGGAGATGGGCACCAGCCTGGGCGAAACCCTGCGCATCTTCTCCGACGACATGCGCGCCAAGCGCATGCTGCGGGCCGAGGAGAAGGCCATGGCGCTGCCGGCCAAGCTGATCGTGCCCCTGATCCTGTTCATCTTCCCGTGCTTGCTGGGCGTGCTGATCCTCCCGGCGGTCTATCGCGTCTCGCAGACCATGCACGGGCACTGAGGCCGGTCAGGCCTTGGCCGCCTCCCGCGTGAACCGCCATGCGGCGAGGCAGCCCAGGATGGCCAGTGGGGCAAAGCCCGCAAACAGCCAGAAGCCGCCGGTCAGGGCCCGCTCGGGTGTGATGCCCGCGCCGAAGCCGAACAGGTTGGCGACCGCGCCCGCCGCCGCCGCCCCTGCCGCCGTGCCGATCATCTGGGTCGTCGGCACGGAGGATGAAGCCAGGGCCTGCTCGCCTTCGCCGGCCACCGCCGTCACCCGGCTGGCGATGAACGACCAACAGAGGCCGAAGCCCGCCCCCTGGCCGGCGCCGCAGGCCGCACTGGCGATCAGGCCCCAGCGGGGCACGGCGAAGGCGAGCAGGGCGATGCTTGCGGTGACCAGCACCGCGCCGACGCGGATCGCCGCGCCCGCCCGGTGGCTGGAGGCGACGAGCAGGGCCGCCGCTGTCCAGGCGAAGGCCTCGCAGCCCAGGACGTAGCCGGCGACGACCGGGCTGGCGCCATGGAGAGCCTGGAACATGGCCGGGCCATAGACGGTGTAACTGACGCTGGCGGCGGACAGGCAGAAGACGACGGCGAGACCGGAGCCCAGCGGACTGCCCGGGTCGCCCGCGGAACGCGGCAGCAAGGCCGAAGGCGCGTTGCGGTCGATCCGCAGGAACAGGGCCATGAGGCCCAGGCCGGCGAGACCGAGCAGGCTCGCGAGCGCGGTGCTGGCGGTCAGGCCGGCGCTGGCGACGGCGACGATTCCGCCACCCAGCACCGTAACCTGCAGCAGGGGCGGCGGCGTGGTCTCGCCCGTCCCGCGCGGCCGGTCGCGCTCGATCAGCAAGGCGACGGCGGCGACATAGATCAGGCTCTGGCCGCCGAACAGCCAGAAGGCCCCGCGCCAGAAGCCGGCCTGGGCGAACAGGCCGCCGATCAGGGGGCTCATCAGGGTGGCCACGCCCCAGATCCCCGAAAGCCCGCCCAAGGCCCGGGTCCACAGCCGCTCGGGGAACAGGCGGGTCACCGCCACATAGCCCAGGCCCGCGATCCAGCCGCCGCCGACGCCCTGCATCATCCGCCCGGCCAGGAACACCACGATGCCGGGCGCGATGGCGCTGATCAGGCAGCCCAGGGCGTAGGTCGATCCGCCCAGCACCAGGGCGCGCCTCAGGCCCGCCCGCATCGACAGCCGCCCGGCGGTCGCCCCGGCCAGGATCGATCCCAGCAGGAACCCGGCCACCGTCCAGCCGAACCAGGCATAGCCGCCTATGTCCCGCGCCACGCTCGGCATGATGGTGGCGGTCATCAGGGTGTCGGCCGCATTCAGCCAGGTGCCGGCGCAGATCAGGGCGTAACGCAGCAGCCGATCGCCGCTGAGCAGCTCGCGCCAGGTCGCGGGCGCAGTGGTTTCGGCGGTCATGGGGCAGGCGACATGGGGCGGCGGACGGCTCCGGCGAAGCGGCGCGCCACTTCGGACCAGATTCGACTTGGCCTCAAGGGGCGGTGAAGCTTTGTCCCCAACGCATCGCCTTCCCTTACGGCGCCATTGCCACGCGCTTTTGCGCGCCCGATGCTGGGAAAAACGAGGATGGGAGGACGACATGCGAGCGGTGGTCGCCAGACGCGGAAACCTGGTCTGCGAGGAAATACCCGAGCTGGAGCCCGGCCCCGGCCAAGTGCTGGTCAAGACCCTGTGCTGCGGCATCTGCGGCTCGGACCTGCACGCCCTGCATCATCTCGACCGCATGGTCGACATGGGCCGGCGCGCTAATCCGGGCCTTTCCGGCGGGCTCGACGCGGCCAAGGACGTGGTGTTCGGCCACGAGTTCAGCGCCGAGATCCTCGACCACGGGCCGGGTTCGGAAAAGGCGCTGAAGGCTGGGACCCGGGTGGTCTCGATGCCGGTGATGATGAGCGCGGCGGGGCCGACCACGGTCGGCTACTCCAACGAGTTCCCGGGCGGCTATGCAGAGCGCATGCTGCTGACCGAGGCCATGCTGCTGCCGGTTCCCAATGGTCTTTCGGACCGCCAGGCAGCCATGACCGAGCCCTTCGCCGTCGGCGCCCACGCGGTGGCCAAGGCGGCGATCGACGAGCCGAGCGCGGCCCTGGTGGTGGGCTGCGGCCCGGTGGGCTTGGCGGTGATCGCCTCGCTGAAGGCCAGGGGCTATGGCCCGGTCATCGCCGCCGACTTCTCGCCGGCGCGCCGGCGCATGGCCGAGAAGATGGGCGCCGACGTGATCGTCGATCCGTCCAAGGAGTCGCCGCACGACAAGTGGCGCGATGTCGGCGTGCTGCCGACCGGCTTGGAGCAGACCATGGCCCGCATGGGCGGCCAGGCGGTCAAGCGGGCGATCATCTTCGAGTGCGTCGGCGTGCCCGGCATGCTGCAGAAGCTGATCGACGCGGCGCCCACCGGCTCGCAGATCATCGTTGCAGGGGTCTGCATGGAGACCGACCAGGTGGAGCCGTTCATGGCGATCGCCAAGCAGATCGATTTCCGCTTCGTGCTCGGCTACACGCCCGAAGAGTTCGCCGCCACCCTCTCCGACATCGCCGAGGGCCGCATCGACGTGGCGCCGGTCATCACCGACGCGGTGGGCCTGGAAGGGGTCGCCGGCGCCTTCAAGGCCCTCGGCGATCCGGAAACCCAGGTCAAGATCGTGGTCGAGCCGGGGCGGTAGGGGCTCAGAACGCGTCCGCGTCCAAAGCCATCACCAGGGCCGAGCCGGTCTTCAGCTTGGCCAGGTGGGCGCCGGCCTCGGGCAGGATGCGCTCCAGGAAATAGCGGCCGGTGACCAGCTTCCTCGCATAGTAGGGATCGGCGTCGCCGGCCTTGATCCGCTTGTCGGCGGCGATGGCCAGCTTGGCCCACATCCAGGCCAGGCCCGTCAGGCCGAACAGGTGCAGATAGTCGGTCGAGGCCGCGCCGGCGTTCTCCGGGTTCTGCAGGCCGTTCTGCATCAGCCACATGGTGGCCTCCTGCAACTGGGCCTTGGCGCCCTTCAGCCCCTCGATGAACGGCGCAAGGTCCGCTTCGTCCTCATGCTCGGCGACGAAGGCGTCGACGTCGGCGAAGAAGGTCATCACCGCCCGCCCGCCGTTGGCCGCAAGCTTGCGGCCTACCAGGTCGAGGGCCTGGACGCCGTTGGTGCCCTCGTAGATCAGGCTGATGCGCACGTCGCGCAGGTACTGGCTGGCCGGAAAGTGCTCGGTGAAGCCCGAGCCGCCGTGCACCTGCATCGCGTCGGAGCAGATCTTGAAGCCCTTGTCGGTGAAATAGGCCTTCAGCACCGGGGTCATCAGGCCCATGTAGTCCGAAGCCTTCTCTCGCACCGCCGGATCTGGGTGCGCGTGCAGCAGGTCGCCCTGCAGCCCGGCCCACAGCAGGAAGGCGCGGCCGCCCTCCAGGATCGCTTTCGAATCCATCAGCATCCGGCGCACGTCCGGGTGCACCAGGATCGGATCGGCCGGACCTTCGGCGTTCTTCGGCCCCGACAGCGAGCGGCCCTGCAGCCGGTCCTTGGCGAAGGCGGCGGCGGCCTGATAGGCGGCCTCGGCCTGGGCCAGGCCCTGCAGGCCGACACCCAGCCGCGCCTCGTTCATCATCACGAACATCAGCTTCAGGCCGGCGTTGGCCTCGCCGATCAGCCAGCCCTTGGCCTCGTCATAGGCCATGACGCAGGTGGCGTTGCCGTGGATGCCCATCTTGTGCTCCAGGCCAGCGCACTTGACGCCCTCGTTGCGCGGCCCAACCCCGCCGTCCGCGGTCGGCAGGTATTTGGGCACGATGAACAGCGAGATGCCGCGCACGCCCGCCGGAGCGCCCTCGATCCGCGCCAGCACCAGGTGGACGATGTTCTCGGCCAGGTCGTGCTCGCCGCCGCTGATCCAGATCTTCTGGCCGCTGATGCGATAGGTCCCATCGGCCTCAGGAACCGCCTTGGTGCGCAAGAGGCCCAGGTCGGTGCCGCACTGCGGCTCTGTCAGGTTCATGGTCCCGCCCCACTGGCCGGTGGCCAGCTTCGGCAGGTAGAGGTCCTTCTGCGCGTCGGACCCGCCGGCCAGGATCGCCGAATAGGCCCCGTGCGTCAGGCCGGGATACATGGAAAAGGCCATGTTGGCCGAGGAGGACATTTCGGAATAGGCCAGGTTGACCACCCGCGGCAGCCCCTGGCCGCCGTATTCCGGCTCCGAGCCCAGGGCCGGCCAGCCGGCCTCGACCATGGCCGCATAGGCCTCCTTGAAGCCCTTGGGCGTCCTGACCGTATTGTCCGGCGACCAGACGCAGCCCTCCAGGTCGCCATTGCGGTTGATCGGGGCCAGCACCTCCTCGCAGAACTTGGCGCCCTCGGTCAGCACCTGCTCGACCGTGTCCAGCGACGCGTCGGCGAAGCCCGGCAGGTTGGCGTAGGTCTCGATCTCCAGCACGTCGCGCAGGATGAACATCTGGTCGCGCACGGGCGCCTGATAGGCCATGGGGCTACTCCAAAGGGTCTCGAAAAAGACGGGGTCTAGTGCACGCCGTCGAGACGCGCGCGCATCTTGCTGTCGTAGTCTTCCGCCTGGGGCAGCAGGTCGGGCCGGGTCTTGGCCAACTGTGCCTCCATCCGCTCGACCCCGACGCGCAGTTCGGCGATAGCGTGGTCGATGTCCTCGCGCTGGGCCTCCAGAGCCAGGATGCGTTCCTTGAACTTCTTCAGCGACTTGGCCGCCTGGGCGGCGCCGCTCTCGTCGACCTTGTAGAGTTCCAGGATGTCGCGGATCTCGGCCAGGCTGAGGCCGACGCGCTTGCCGCGCAGGATCAGAACCAGGCGGGCGCGATCCCGGTGGCTGTAGACCCGGTTCATGCCGTCGCGGCCGGGCGACAGCAGGCCCTTGTCCTCATAGAAGCGCAGGGCGCGCGGGGTGACTTTGAACTCCACGCACAGCTGGCGGATGGAGAAGGTGCGTTCCGGACGGCGCAAGTCGGACGGCATGGCTCGGCTCCCTCGTTTTGCGCGAGCCTAACGCGATGATGACGCGAGCGTCAACGTAAGCTTTCGCGAGGGAAGGCTAACGTTTGGGGAAAGGGATCAGGCCAGGTCCTCGCCCCTCAACGCCCGCTCGATCAGGTCGATGGTGCGGTCCAGGCCGAATATGGCGGCGAAGGAGCCGAAGCGCGGGCCCTGCGGCTGGCCCAGCAGCACCTCGTAGAGCGCCGAGAACCACAGGCGCAGGGGCTCGAACCCGCCCGCCTTGCCGGCCTCGTACACCTCGTTCTGGATCGCCTCGCCGTCCTGGCAGCCCGCGGGCAGGGCCTTGAGCCGCGCCACGAGGTCCTCCATCGCGCCCCGCTCGCGCGCGTCGGGGGCGCGGAAGCGCTTGTTCGGGCGCACGAAGTCTTCGTAGTAGTGGAGGGCGAAGCCGGTCAGCTTGTCCAGGAGCGGTTCGCTTTGCGGCGTCGCGCCGGGGATGTAGCGCGAGAGGAAACCCCACAGGATCTCGGCGTCCGAGGCGTTGGCGGCCGAGACCAGGTTCAGCATCAGGCTGAAGCTGACCGGCGAGCCCTTGGATGGCGGCTGGCCTGCGTGGACGTGCCAGACCGGATTGTCGAGCTTGTTCGGCGCATTGTTGCCGCCTTCAGCCGGCGGACGGTTGTAGGCGTCGAGCTGCTGCAGATATTCGTCCGCCGCCTTCGGGATCACGTCGAAATACAGGCGCTTGGCCGACTTCGGCGACATGAACAGGTAGTAGGCCAGGCTCTCGGGCGCGCCATAGCGCAGCCACTCCTCCATGGTCAGCCCATTGCCCTTGGACTTGGATATCTTCTGATTGTGCTCGTCCATGAAGAGCTCGTAGTGGAAGCTCTCCGGCGGCTCGCCGCCCAGCACCTTGCAGACCTTGTTGGACACGCGCACCGAGTCGACAAGGTCCTTGCCCGACATCTCGTAGTCGACGCCCAGGGCCACCCAGCGCGCCGCCCAGTCGGGCCGCCACTGCAGCTTGACGTGGCCGCGGGTCACGGGGACCTCGGTGAGCGCGCCGTCTTCGTCCGCGAAGACGATGGTTCCGCGGTCCACATGCCGCTCCAGGGTCGGCGCCTGCAGCACACGCCCCGATTTGGGGCTGATCGGCAGGAAGGGCGAGTAGGTGGCGCGCCGTTCTTCCCCCAGCGTCGGCAGCATGATCGCCTGCACCTGATCGAACCGCTCGAGCGTGCGCAGCAGCACCTCGTCATAGCGGCCGGTCTTGTAGCATTCGGTGGCCGAGACGAATTCGTAGTCGAAGCCGAAGCCGTCGAGAAAGGCTCGCAGCCTCGCGTTGTTGTGGTCGCCGAAGCTCGGGTGCTCGCCAAACGGGTCCCGCACGCTGGTCACCGGCTTGTCCCGGTCTTCCTCCAGCATTTGGCGATTGGGGACATTGTCCGGGATCTTGCGAAAGCCGTCCATGTCGTCCGAGACCACCAGAAGACGGGTGGGGATGGCGTCGCCGGTCAAGGCGCGAAAGGCGTTGCGCACCATGGTGGGCCGCGCCACCTCGCCGAAGGTGCCCAGGTGCGGCAGGCCCGATGCGCCGTAGCCAGCCTGCAGCACCACGGGACGGCCCAGGGCGGGTAGGGTGGCGACGGCCTCGGCATAGCGGCCCTCGGCGAACAGGGTCGCGGCGAGGTCGCGCTCGGCGTCCGTTTCCAGGCGCAGGCGGACGAGGCGGTTCAGAAGAAGGCGCGCCTGTTCGAAGGGCCAGGAGCGGGCGTCGCGGGCGAGGGGGATCAGACCTTGGATCATGTCAGGCGGTATAGGCCGCACACGCGCGGGGGCAAATCCCCGGCTGCGGTTTTCTGGGCGAAGGCCGGGGAACCAAGCTTGACCGTGCGCGTTGAGCACGCAACCAGAGGCTATGGCTGAGCTTTCGGGGATCGTCTGCCTGCGGAGCGCCTCAGCCCCGCGCTGGCGATCCTGCGGCCGGATCCGGATGCGCCTGGGACGCGTTCGCCACAGACGGCAAAATATCTTGCGCGCTGAAACGGCAAGGTTGTGCGGAAAGGGCTTTGCGGTATAGGTGGACCGTGATTCAACGCCCGCGAATAGCGGATGAGTGTTGCATGTGCGACACCACGTCGCTTGCACCGGGTTGATATAAGAAGCTCAGGCCGCCCCGCGGCCGCAACAAGTGACCAAGAGAGGGCTCTTGAAAATGAAGATCGGACTTATGGCGGGTGCGGCGATCGCCGCTCTCTTCGCCGCCACGGGCGCGTCCGCCCAGATGGCTCAACCCGGCTGGTACGGGGCGCTCGACCTCGGCTATCACTTCCCCATCAATCGCGACTACAAGGGTACGGGCGTCGCGCCCGACGGCCAGTACTATAACTGGCAGTTCAATCCCAAGGACGACTGGGCCGGCTTCGTGCGGCTCGGCTACCGCTTCAACCCGCACTGGCGGTTGGAAGTGGAAGGCGGCTATCGCAACGACGAATACGGCCGCATCCACGCCACCAATGAGAGCCGCGTCGCCAACGGCGAGCCGGATGGCCTCTGCAGCACCGAGTCGGTGGCGCCCGCCTGCGGCGCGCCCGACGCGCATGGCAAGACCTACACCGGCATGGTCAACGCCATCTACGACATCCTGCCGTCTGATTCGACCTGGGTGCCCTTCGTTGGCGCCGGCGTCGGCTTCAACGCCACCCAGATCAACGCCCGCGGCGAGTTCGCCGGCTCGACCCAGACCATGCGTACGCGCTCGGTCGACGCCGAGTTGGCCTACCAGGCCTTGGCCGGCCTGGCCTACAAGTACAATGACCGCGTCAACCTCGACCTGACCTATCGCTTCATCGGGTCGAACGCGCTCCAGTACCACTTCTACAACACCACCCCCGGCGGCGGCACGCTGAACCCGGGCATCATGTCTGCGCACTACACCGACAGCTCGGTGACGGTCGGCATCCGCTACGCGTTCGCCTCGCCGCCCCCGCCGCCGCCCCCGCCGCCTCCCCCGCCGCCGCCTCCGCCGCCTCCGCCTCCGCCGCCTCCCCCGCCGCCGCCTCCGCCGCCCCCGCCGCCTCCGGCGTTCGTGGCCAAGGAGTTCGTGGTCTACTTCCCGTTCGATCAGTATGCGCTGACGCCGGAAGCCCAGACCGTGGTGCAGCAGGCGGCCCAGTACGCCAATGACGGCCATGCGACCCGCATCGTGGTGGTCGGCCACACCGACACCTCGGGCGGCGTGAAGTACAACCTGCGTCTGTCGGAACGCCGCGCCAAGGCGGTCGCCGACGCCCTGGTGGGTCTGAACGTCCCCGCCTCGGTGCTGGCGGTCGACTGGAAGGGCAAGACCGACCTGGCCGTCCAGACGCCCGATGGCGTCAAGGAGCCGCTGAACCGCCGTTCGACGATCTCGATCAACTTCTGATCCGAGACCTCGACGAGGTTTGAGCCCTATCTTGGAGAGCCCGGCTTCGGCCGGGCTCTTTTTTATGGTCCAGGCGTAACCCGGGCGGCCTGCAGATCGTATGCAGTGCAGGATCGAACCACAGGAACGCCTCCATGCGCCGCACGCTTACCCGCTTCGCGCTGACCGTCGCCCTCATGACCGGCGCCGCCGCGCCGGCGCTTTCCCAGCCCAAGCTGGAGACCGCGGTGTTCGCCGGCGGTTGCTTCTGGTCGATGCAGCACGACATGGCCCCGATCCGCGGCGTGGTCTCGACCGAGGTCGGCTATGAGGGCGGTCATGTGGACCACCCGACCTACGAGCAGGTGTCCAGCGAGACCACCGGCCACCTGGAATCGGTCAAGGTGACCTTCGACCCGGCCAAGGTGAGCTACGCCGCCCTGGTCGAGCACTATTGGCGGCTGATCGACCCCACCGACGACGGCGGCGCCTTCTGCGACCGCGGGCCGTCCTATCACAGCGCCATCTTCGTCACCTCGGACCAGCGTCACGCCGCCGAGGCCTCGCTCGCCGCCCTGAACAAGGACAAGCGCTTCGCGGGGCACATCGTCACCCAGATCCGCCCCGCCACGACCTTCTGGCCGGCGGAGGGCTATCACCAGCACTATGCGGACAAGAACCCGGTGAACTACTTCCGCTACCGGGTCGGCTGCGGCAAGGACGGCCGGGTCAAGCAGCTTTGGGGCGCCGAAGCGTTCAAGTGAGGTGAATCCGTCTCCTTCTCCGGGGCTTCTTTCGCGCGATCAGAACGGGGTCTTCAGGGTCTCATCGGGCGTCTCTCAACGGTCACTTGACGCCCATCGGCGGTGGTCTTAGCTGCGCTCTCCGATTCCCCCCGTCCGCTCGAAAGGCCGACATGTCCTTGACCGTGCCTGCCGAATGGTCGCCGCACCAGGCGATGTGGCTTGGCTTCCCCAGCCATGCGGACCTCTGGGAAGACAACCTCGAGCCCGCCCAGGACGAGGTGGCCGCGCTGGCCCGCGCCCTGGCCGGCCCCGGCGCCGAGCGGGTGCGCCTGATGGTCTGCGGCGATGCGGCGGAAAAGGCGGCGCGTGAGCGGCTGGACGGCGTCTCCGGCGTCGAGATCGTGCGCGGCCAGTTCGGCGACATCTGGCTGCGCGACACCGGGCCGATCTTCACCGCCAGCGATCAGCATTCCGGCGCCGCCGGCTTTCGCTTCAACGGCTGGGGCGGCAAGTATGTGCTGGAGGGCGACGAGATGGTGGCCGACCAGATCGCCGCCGCCTCGGGCGTGCCGCTCCGCGTCAACGACTTCGTGCTGGAAGGCGGCGCCCTGGATCACGACGGCTTCGGCGCGGCGCTGACCACTCGGCAATGCCTGCTAAACCCCAACCGTAATCCCGGCTGGACCGAGGCCGCGGCCGAGGCGGCCCTGGCCTCCGCGCTCGGCGTGCGCAAAGTTTTGTGGCTGGGCGACGGCCTGGTCAACGACCACACCGACGGCCATGTCGACAACCTGGCCCGCTTCGTCGCGCCTGGCGTGGTGGCCTGCCCGGTGGCCTTCGGCCGCGACGATCCCAACGCCGACATCTACGACGCCGCCGCCGAGGCCCTGGCCAGCATGACCGGCGGCCGCGGCGCGCCCTTGCAGATCTCGCGCATCGCCTCGCCTGGCCTGATCCAGAACGACGAGGGCGAGGTGGTACCGGCCTCGCATATGAACTTCATCATCGCCAACGAGGCGGTGATCGCCCCGCTCTACGGCGAGGGCCTGGCCGAGTCCTTCGCCCTCGACACGCTGCGCAGCCTGTTCCCGGAACGCACGGTGATCGGCCTCTCCTCGCGCGCCCTGCTCTCCGGCGGCGGCTCGTTCCACTGCATCAGCCAGCAGGAGCCCGCATGAGCCGGATCCTGAAGGTCGCCGCCCTGCAGACCCATTATGGCGACGATCTTTCCGACAACATCGCCCGCACCATCGCCATGATCCGCCAGGCCGCCGCCGGCGGGGCCCAGGTGATCCTGCCCTCCGAGCTGTTCCAGGGCCCCTATTTCTGCATCGCCCAGGAAGAGCGCTGGTTCGCCACCGCCCATCCCTGGCGCGAGCACCCCTGCGTCACCGCGCTCGCCCCAGTCGCCGCCGAGCTGGGCGTCGTCATCCCGGTCTCGATCTTCGAGCGGGAAGGGCCGCACTATTTCAACAGCCTGGTCATGCTCGACGCCGACGGCTCGGCCATGGGGATCTATCGCAAGAGCCATATCCCGGACGGGCCGGGCTATATGGAGAAGTACTATTTCCGCCCCGGCGACACCGGCTTTCGCGTCTGGGACACCCGCTTCGGCCGCCTGGGCGTCGGCATCTGCTGGGACCAGTGGTATCCGGAGTGCGCCCGCGCGATGGCGCTGATGGGCGCCGAGGCCCTGTTCTATCCCACCGCCATCGGCTCCGAGCCGCACGACGCCACCCTGGACACGGCCCTGCCCTGGCGCCGGGCCATGCAGGGGCACGCGGTCTCCAACGTGATCCCGGTGGTCGGGGCCAACCGCACCGGCTTCGAGCCCTGGGACGGCTACCCGAACGGCGGCCAGCGCTTCTACGGCTCCAGCTTCATAGCCGACCACCGCGGCGACCTCGTCGCCGACCTGGGCCGCGACGAGGAGGGGATCGCGGCGGCCAGCTTCGACCTCGATTTCCTCAAGACCCATAGAGCCGCCTGGGGCTTCTTCCGCGATCGCCGCCCGGACCTCTACGGCGCCCTGTCGAGCCCCCGCCCGGCATGATCGAGACCGCCCGCCTGATCCTGCGGGCGCCTGTCGACGCCGACCGCGACGCCATCGCCGTGCTGAACGCCGATCCGCGCGTCGGCGAATCGCTGGGCGGTGTGCGCAGCCGCGCCGAGAGCGACGCCCTGGTGGACCGCATCCAGGCCTGCATCGCCAAGCACGGCTACGGTTTCTGGGTCGCGGAGCGCAAAGCGGACGGGCTGTTGGTCGGGCTGATCGGCCTCCTGCCGCTCGAACCAGGCGATCTCCCGCTCTACCCCGGCGTCGAGATCGGCTGGCGCCTCTCCCCAGCCGCTTGGGGCGGAGGCTACGCCACCGAAGGCGCGACGGCGGCCCTGGCCTGGGGCTTCGCCAACCTGCCGGTCGACGAGATCGTCAGCTTCACCGCCAGTACGAACATGAAGTCCCAGGCTGTGATGCGGCGGATAGGGATGGAACGCGACGAGACTCGCGATTTCGAGCACCCGCGGCTGGCGGAGGGCGACCCATTGAGGCCGCATGTGGTGTTCTGCAAGCGACGGTAGGAACTGCGTGCAGGTCCATAGTGTGATGGCTCCGCGCTGAGCGGCGCTCGGCCGCGTTCGAACCGTTGCGGACCATCGTCGCAACGGGCATGGGTTTCACCATGAAGGTCTACGCAATCCGCCCTGCTTTCGAGCTCTACGGAGCCGACGTTGCTGACGAACGGACTCAGGCGTCCATATCGCTGATCGCGAAGATGACTTTCGACTGTCTGCGGAGTGGGGGAGACATCTTTCAGTTCATGGTCGAGTGGCGAGACCCAGGGGCAGCGCCTAACTCTGCATCCTATCACGAAGACATTGCCGAGCCCCACCTTATCCGGCTCGATTTGGACGCGGAATTATTTGATCATATTAGGAAATCAGTCGATCCAAACGGAGGTCGGGGTCTAGAAGTTCGTTCGGCTGCAACCTGCCGCGCAGTTGCATTCGGGTGGGACGGGCAAGCGTTCGTTTGTTTGCGCCACGAAGATCGAGAACCCGTTTCACCCGACACAACACTGGCTTGGGTCGAAGACGTGTCCAATTGCCTAGTCGAAACCGATCTCTTGGACGGGTGGATGCGCGGCTGACCTTAGCGCGGCGTCGCCCAGCCCTTGGCGCTGTTTGGGGCGACGACTTGGAAAGTTCACTCGCGCAAGCTCAATAGGGCGACTTCGCCGCTGCCGCATCCTGCACCGAACACTGCTCCGCCCCATGCGGCGCGGCCAATACCGCCGTCACCTCAGCGCGCGCCTTGTCCATGTCGGCACGAAACTCCGCATTGGCGTGCAGGGCCGCGACCAGGGCGGCGCCGGCGGTGCGGCTGGCTTCGACGTCGCTGGGGTTGTGTACGCCGCAGACCACGCGGCTTTCGCCGATGGAGCGGGCGCGCATCAGGATTTCGCTCGACCGGCTGGGCGCCAGTTCGGCCAGGATCAGGCCCCAGGCCCAGCCGAGGGTCGCATCGCCGGACGGGTAGGAGAAACTGCGCGCCAGCTCGGGCGTCCGGGTGACGCAGAGCGGGGCGGCTTCCTCGCCTGGCGCCGTGAACGGCCGCGGGCGGGCGAAGGCCTTCTTGGCCGGGCCATAGACGGCTTCGGCGTCGTCTTCCGAGCGAGCCAGGATGCGGGACAGGGCCGGCGCCGACGAGGGCATGATGCGCACGCCAAGCGCGCAGGCGAACTTTTCCAGGGCCGTGTCGGCGGCGAGATCGGCGTCGCTCACGGCCAGGTCCCAGCGCGGCTGGCCCTTAAGCGCTCGGGTGGCCTCGAACACCGCCCGGTCCTCCGCCGCGCGGCCGGAGCCGGGGGCGGGCGGGGGCGGCAGGATCCGCGCCGCGTCCGGGGCCGCGCCGGGCGCCAGATAGCCGCCAGCCAGGGCCGGCCCCGCCGCGAGGATGAGCGCGATCCCAAGTGCATGATGAGTTGAGCTCAATTCAAAAGTCCGCTCATCCCGGCGAATGCCGGGACCCAGATCCTAAAACTCGATCTCTGGGATTGATCTTCGAAAACCTAGCTCCGACCGCGCCATACGATCTGGGTCCCGGCATTCGCCGGGATGAGCGGAGTACATATCGGACAAACCGGAATTCACTCAGCCCAGCACCGTCTTGCCGTTCTTGATCACCGTCACCCCGCGCGCCTTGATCCGCGCCTCGAAGCTGACCACGTCGCCGTCTTTCCACAGGTCCACGGTGATGGTCTCGCCCGGATAGACCGGGGCCGAGAAGCGCGCCTGGTGGCTCTTGAACCTGGCCGGGTCGAACTCGGCATAGGTCTGCAGCACCGCGCGACAGGTGATCCCATAGGTGCACATGCCGTGCAGGATCGGCTTTTCGAACCCGGCCATCTTGGCCACCGCCGGGTCGATGTGCAGGGGGTTGTAGTCGCCGGACAGGCGGTAGATCACCGCCTGGTCGTCGCGGGTGGGGATGTCCACCGACATGTCCGGCGCGCGGTCGGGAACCTTGTGCGGCTCTGGCTGGCCTTCGCTCGGCCCGCCGAAGCCGCCGTCGCCGCGCGCGAAGGTCGAGCCGGTGATGGTCAGCATCAGTTCGCCAGTGGGCTTGTCGCGCAGCTCGGTCTCGCTCATCACCACCGCGCCCTTGCCCGGGCCCTTGTCCCAGGCGCCGACGATGCGGCTGGAGGCGACCACCTCGCCCGAGGTCGGCAGCGGCTTGTGGAAGACGATCTTGCGCTCGCCATCGACCACCATCAGGTAGTTGATGCCGGTGTTGCCGGCGTTGGCGCCCCAGGCCACCACGCCCGCCTGGCTGGGCACGGGCTTGAGGTCCTTCTCATAGACGAAGGCCCGCTCGTCGTCGTTCAGCGGGTCCCAGCCCATGCCGACGCCGAGGGCGTAGAGGATGGTGTCCTTGGCCTTCCAGGAAAAGGTCTGGCCCTCGTTCTTCAGGTCGAGAATCTGCGGGTACGAAATGGCCATGGCGCGCGTTCCTCTATCGCTTTTAGCGACATATTGAGGCGGGTGACGTGGCGCGAGGCAAGCGCAAATCGGCGCGCCGGCGAGCCCCAAGCTCTACCGCAAGGGGTCGCATTGCCCCCAACCGGGCGATCCGCTAGAAGCCGACGACTCCGCGCGGCGTGCGCGGCCCAACGCCTAGACAGGTCTCTTGATGTCCGACCCCACCCAAACCCCCTTGAGCGGCGCGGTGCTGATGTACAACCAGCCCGAGCCCCTTGACGCCGAAAAGCACGCCCGCCTGGGTATGAAGCGGATGGCGGCGCCGTTCAGCTTCGCCGCCAAGCAGCACTTCGTGCCGCTGCATGTGGGCGAATTCGGGCCGGCCGGGGTCAGCTATCCGATCATCTTTGCCGGCGACGCCTATGCGCCCCTGGCGGTGATGGGCTTGCAGGAGGGCGAGAACCTCTATGTCGACGCCCAGGGCGGCTTCCGCGCCGGCTGCTACGTGCCGGCCTTCATCCGCCGCTATCCCTTCGTCGGCGCCCGCGACGACCAGATGCAGCGCACGGTGATCTGCATCGACCGCTCGGCCGACCTGTGGACCGAGGAAAACCCGGACGTGATGTTGTTCGAGAACGGCCAGCCGACCGAATTCACCAAGAGCTGCATCGATTTCTGCGGCCAGTTCGACCAGGACCGCGCCCGCACCGACAACTTCGTCGAGCTATTGAAGTCGCTGGACCTGTTCGAGACCAAGCAGACCACCTTCACCCCGCGCGACCCCAACACCGGCGCCGCCGGCCAGCCAGTGCTGGTCGCCGAGTACTACGCGGTCTCCGAGGCCAAGCTGAACGCCCTGCCGGCCGAAAAGATCGTCGAGCTGCGCGACAACGGCGCCCTGCAGCAGATCTACGCCCACCTGATGTCGCTGTTGGGCTGGGACCGGATCATCGCCGAGTCCATGCTGCGCGGAAACGTGGCGGCGGCCCCGGTGGCGGGGAACGCTTAATTCCCTTCCCCCCTTGCGGGGGAAGGAGGGGCCCGCCCGCGCAGCCGGTGGGAGGATGAGGGGTCTAACCGGCCCCTCCAATCCGCCCTCCCGCTCAGTCTGCTAGGCCGGCGCGACCCCTCATCCTCCCACGACTTCGTCGCGGGCCCCTCCTTCTCCCGCAAGGGGAGAAGGGATTTCACCCCCTGCACACAAACACGCTCCGCGTCAGGCACGAGAACACCAGCCGTCCGGCTTCGTCCAACAGGTCGTGCTGGGCGATGACGATGCCCTTGGTCTCGCCCACCTGGTCCTTGCCCATGATGGTCATGCGCCCGCGCAGGAGTTCGCCGGCCGGCGGGTTGCGCGCCCATCTCAGGGCGTCGACGCCCAGGCGTTTGGTCTGCGGCCAGTCGGCCGAAATCCGTCCGTCCAGCCGGGACCACACGGCGAACACCAGCGCGTCCGGCGCGCCCGCGTCCGGGTCCCAGTCGGGGGCGAAGGCGGCGATGAAGTCGTTCAGCACCTCCTCGTCCAGCACCATGGCGCCCAAAGGAACCACCTGTCCGACCTCGATATCTTCAAAATAGCCGGGCATGCTGCACCCCTTCGCCTGATCCGGCCGTGCGGCCGATTCGTAATCAATCACTTTGGGCGATGAAGTCGAGAGCCGGCGGGCCTATATGGCTTGCAAGGCTGGGCTGGAGCGACAGGAGCGGCATGTCAGTTCGCGCGCGTTCGACGATTTTCGGCGGCTTTCTGGCCGGTCTGGCCCTTTTCTTCGCTGGCCAGGCTCTGGCCGACGCCAACCCGGCCGCCGGCGGCGACGGCTTGGCCGGCCGGCACGTGCAGGCGCAACTTGTGGCCGACGCCGATGGCGTACGCCCCGGCGGCCAGGTCCACGTCGCCCTGGTGCAGAAGATCCAGTCCGGCTGGCACACCTATTGGCGCAACCCCGGCGATTCCGGCCAGTCCACCACCATCGCCTGGACCCTGCCGGCGGGCTGGAAGACCGGCGACATCGTCTGGCCCAAGCCCAAGCAGCTGCGCACAGGCCCCTTGATGGACTATGGCTACGAGGGCGAGGTGATCCTGCCCCAGGCCCTGACCGCGCCTGCCGACGCCAAGCCCGGCCAGAGCGTGACGCTGAAGGCTGTGGCCCAATACCTGGTCTGCAAGGACGTCTGCGTCCCTGAGGACGCCAACCTGACCCTGACCGTGCCGGTGGTCGCCGCCGACGGCGGTCCTGATCCCGCCTGGGGCGGCCGCATCGCCACCACCCTGGCCAAGGCGCCCAAGCCCGGCGCCCTGACCGCGGTGATGACCACCAGCCCCACCGCCATCAAGCTCAGCATCACCGGCGAGGCGGTCAAGGGCGGCGATTTCCCCAACGCCTATTTCTACCCCTACGACCCCGCCGCCATCGACCACCCCCAGCCCCAGGTCATCGACCGCGGGCCGGAGGGCCTGACCCTGACGCTCGCGCCCGGTTCGGGCTTCAAGTCGGGGCCGGCGCCGACCCATCTGCAGGGGGTGATCGACCTGGGCGCCCGCGCCTACGAGATCGACGCCAAGCCTGGCCCGGCCCAGCCCGCCGCCGCCGGCCTCGGCCCGCCCAGCGCGAGCCAGACGGCGGGCTCTGGCGGCGTCGGCCAGTTCGGCGGCGCCTTGGTGTTCGCCTTCCTGGGCGGGTTGATCCTGAACCTGATGCCCTGCGTCTTCCCGGTGCTGTCGATGAAGGCGGTATCCCTGGCCAGCCACGCCCACAGCGCGGCCCAGGCGCGAGGGCAGGGCCTGGCCTTCCTGGCCGGCGTGGTGGCGACATTCGTCGGCCTCGCCGCGCTCCTGATCGCCGCCCGCGCCGCCGGCCAGGCGGTGGGCTGGGGCTTCCAGCTGCAGTCGCCGGCGGTGATCGCCGCCCTGTGCCTGGTCATGCTGCTGGTGGCCCTGAACCTCGCCGGCCTGTTCGAGGTCGGCCAGTCGCTGCAGAGCGCCGCCGGCAATGCAGAGGCCGCCGGCGCCGGCGGCCTGGCCGGCGCCTTCTTCACCGGCGTCTTGGCCGTGGCGGTGGCCGCGCCCTGCACCGCGCCCTTCATGGCCCCGGCCATCGGCTTCGCCCTGACCCAGGCGCCGCCCCTGGCGCTCGGCGTGTTCCTGGCGCTGGGCCTCGGCATGGCCGCGCCCTTCACCCTGATCGCCTTCGCCCCGGCCTTGCTGCGCCTGATGCCGCGGCCAGGCGCCTGGATGGAGACCTTCAAGAAGGTCATGGCGTTTCCGATGTTCGCCACCGCCGCCTGGCTGCTCTGGGTATTCAGCCAGCAGGTGGGCCCCTTGAGCCTCGGGCGGCTGCTGGGCGCCGCCGTGCTCGTGGCCTTCGCCGCCTGGCTCTACGGTCGCGCCCAGGCCGCCCGCTATGAAGGCCGCGGGGGCGGGCTGGGCTTCGCCGCCGGCCTCGTCCTGATGGTGCTGGCCGCGGTCGCCGCCGCGACCCCGCCCTTCGACAGCCCAGCCAACGCCGCCACCACACAAACCACAGCGGCCAAGGGCGATGGGCTCGCCTCCCAGCCTTTCTCGCCTGACAAGCTCGACGCCCTGCGCGCCGACGGCCATCCGGTGTTCGTCGACTTCACCGCCGCCTGGTGCGTAACCTGCCAGGTCAACGACAAGCTGGCCCTGTCCTCCAAGAAGGTCGCCGACGCCTTCGCCAAGGACGGGGTGGTGTTCATGAAGGGCGACTGGACCAACCGCGACCCAGTGATCGCCAAGGTGCTGGCCGACCACGGGCGCGCCGGGGTGCCGCTCTACCTGGTCTATCCGGCCAAGGGCGGCGAGCCGCAGGTGCTGCCACAGATCCTCACCGAGGACCTGGTGCTGTCGGCGGTCGACAAGGCGGCGCGGTCCTAACCCACATCAGCGCCCCCGCGCTAAAACCTCGCGTTTTCCCCGCAGGTTGAGCTAAACAACGGCGATGCCTGAAGGTGACGCCACGACCGCCCGCGCCGCAGAGACCGCTCGCTTCGGCCGCGGCTTCCTGCGCGACATCTGGTATTTCGCCGCCCTCAGCGGCGACCTGCGCCCCGGCAAGCTGCAGCGCTACGAGATCCTGGGCGAGCCGATCCTTCTGGGCCGCCGCGGCGACGGCCAGGTCTACGCCCTGCGCGACATCTGCCCGCACAGAGCCGCGCCGCTTTCGGCCGGCCGCCTGGTGCGCGAAGCCGGCGGGTCCGAAGTGGTCGAGTGCCCCTATCACGGCTGGCGCTTCAAGACCGACGGGGTCTGCTCGGCCATTCCTTCCATGGTCGACGGCCAGGCGATCGATGTCGGCCGCATCCGCGTGCGCCGCTATCCGGCCCAGGAAAGCCAGGGCATGGCGTTCGTCTGGATGGCCTCGGACGCCCGCGGCGAGGCCGAGCCCGACCAGCCGCCGCCGACCTTCCCCGGGGTGGTGGGCGGCGCGCCCAAGCTGGTCGACCGGATGGTGTTCGACAGCCACATCGACCATGCGGTGATCGGGCTGATGGACCCGGCGCACGGCCCTTACGTGCACCAGAACTGGTGGTGGCGCTCGCCCGCCTCGCAGCACGACAAGGCCAAGGCCTTCGAGCCGCGTGAGGCCGGCTTCGCCATGGCCCGCCATGCGCCGTCCAAGAACAGCTACGCCTACAAGATCCTGGGCGGCGCGCCCAAGACCGAGATCGTGTTCCGCCTGCCGGGCCTGCGTTACGAGCATATCGAGGTCGGTCCGCGCCAGGTCCTGTCCCTGACCTGCCTGACCCCGGTCAATGACGGCAAGACCCGCATCACCCAGATCATGTGGTCGGACCACTGGGCCTTCACCCTGCTGCGCCCGTTCATCGCCTCGGGCGCCCGCCGCTTCCTGCGCCAGGACGCGGCCATGGTGAACCTGCAGAACGAGGGCCTGGCCTACGACCCGACCCTGATGTGGATCGACGACGCCGACCGCCAAGCCAAATGGTACCAGGCGCTCAAGCGCGAATGGACCACCAGCCGCCGCGAGGGGCGCCCCTTCGCCAACCCCGTCGAGCCGGCCGTCCTGCGCTGGCGCAGCTGACTACTTCGCAGCTGTGACCGTCGACGCCGGATCCGGCGGATTGTGCTTCATCACAAACTCGACCGAGGCCTTGAGCATGGCGACCCTGGATGGCTCTTCCAGCAGCCAGTGATCAGCGCCGGGCAATGTGATCAGCTCCACCGACTTGCCGGCCGTACGAAGCGCCTTTGCCATGGTCTCGCTCTGTTCAGGAGGAACAACCGTGTCGTCCTGACCATGCACCAACAGTATGGGAGCGTCCGCCTTGTCGGCCAGGGCGGCCGGCGAGATGTCCCGGGTCTGGGACCAGCCGGTCGTCACGCCCATGAACTTTCGCCAATAGCGGGTTGTCGTACTGGTCTGGCCCGTGCTGTCGCGTTCGTAGGCGAGCATGCCGGGCAGATCCGACGGTCCCGCCATCGAGACCGCACAGCGATAGATTCCGTGTTGCACGGTGACGCCCGCCAGCGCCGCATAGCCGCCGTAGCTCCAGCCGGCGATGCAGATTCGCTTGGGGTCGACCTTGCCCTCACGCACCAGTTCGGCGACACCGTAAGATACATCGGTCTGCATCTTGCGGCCCCATTCACCAAAGCCAGCGTCGCGATAGCTAGTCCCAAAGCCGTCGGAACCGCGAAAATTTGGCTGGAACACGGCATAGCCGCGCGAAGCGAAGGCCTGCGGCCAGTAGTCGAAGCCGAGTATGTCGTGATCTTCCGGTCCACCGTGGGGAATCACGACGAGGGGCAGGTTCGTGGCTTTCCGGTCTGGCGGGAGGGTCAGGATACCGTTGAGCACCATGCCATCGCCAGCCTTGTAATCGATGCGCTGGGAGGCGCCGATGTGGTCCGCCCTGATGGTGGGATATTCCTCCCCAAGCACGTTGGCCGATCGTTTAGCGATATCCACGATCCAGTAGGTCCCGGAATCATCCGGGCCTTCAGTCTTCACGATCATTCGGTTGAAGTCGGCGTCGTAGGATATCAGGTGAGTGATTTCGTTAGGGAATGCCTTGAACGCTGCGTCGAGCTTGGCCTGACGCTCGGGCGAGAACAGCTTGGGTCTGCCGCCATCTTCGGGTGAGGTCGTTCCGATCCAGAGCTTGGTGGTCCGGTCGCGCATAACATGGCCGAAGGTCGATCCATCAAAGGTGGCCACTACTGGGCCGCCGCTCAGCGAGGCTTCGCGAAGTTGGCCGTGCTCGGCGTCGCCGACGTAGAGCAGGTAGGAGTCAGGTGTGCGGCCCAGGCCGTCCAAGCTCACGTCTTCCGTCACCGACTGGGCCGATATCGAACCGGATGCTATCTCGCCGCCCACGGTCTTGCCGGCCAGCACGCGCCACTGACCTGTCTTCGAGTGGAGGCGAAGCCGTGCGGCGAGTTCACCTTTTGCGTCGAGCAGCCATCCCGCGAGATCCGATTCCTCTGACCGCGTGAACCGGGTGTCTCCAGTGTCGAGGTCGACTTTGTAGAGATTCAGTTGATCGTACTCAAGGCCGCCGAAATATCCATACCAATGACCATTTATCTCAGCAGTTCCGTAGGTTCCAATCACAGTTCTTGATATTTCGATTTCCTTTCGGTCGCCAAACACCGAAAACGACCTATGTTGTTTTAAATCTACAACGATAACCTCTTCCAGTTCCTGTTTACTAACCAAAAATTCCATACCCAAATCGACGGTTTTGCTGATGTGTATCAGCAAATGATCTTCACCCGCCCACTCGATATTATCGACTTTGAGTGAGCCAAGGGTGTCGGATTCAATCGGCTGGTTCGCGGTCGTCGCGACATAAAGCCTGCGAACGCCGCCTACCTCAGCGACGAACGCGTACCTCTGTCCTGATGGCGACAGGCTGAGCGTGCTCATCGCGGGGAGCTTGCCGTAGTCCTCGACCGGCGGCAGGGGGCTGGCGAGAGCTCCTCGCGCCAGCAGCATTGCGAACCCAAACGCAAGCAAACTGCGAACCATGCTTCCCCCATCGGTTGCAGCCTATCTTGCCGGCGTCGCCGCCGTCGTCAATGGAGCTTGGCCGTATCGGCCTGCGCGCTTTGCACCAGCCCGTCCGGCGGGTCGTTCTTCAGTACGAACGCCACCGAGGCCCTGACCATCGCCACGCGGGCCGGTTCTTCCAGCAGCCAGTGGTCGGCGCCGGGCAGGGGGAGAACCTCCACCGGCTTGCGCTCGCGGCGCAGGGCGTCCGCCATGGCCTCGCTCTGGGCGTAGGGCACGATGGTGTCGTCGCGGCCGTGGATCAGCAGCACCGGGGCGTCGGCGCGCGCGGCCAGGTCCTCGGGCGAGATGGCCTTCAGGGCGTCCTCGTGCCCGTCCTCGACGCCCAGATATTGCTTCCAGAACCGGGTCACCGCGCCGACCGCGCCATTGGCGTCGCGCTGGAAATCCAGGAACGCGGCCGGGTCGGCCACCCCGCCCACCGAGACCACACAGCGATAGAGCCCCTGCTGCACCGTCACGCCGGCCAGGGCCGCATAGCCGCCATAGCTCCAGCCGACGATGCAGGCGCGCTTGGGGTCGACGATTCCCCGACGGGCCAGCTCGGCCACGCCGTCGGAGATGTCGGTCTGCATCTTGCGGCCCCACTGGCCGAAGCCGGCGTCGCGGAAGGCGTTGCCTGAGCCGTCCGAGCCGCGGAAATTGGGCTGGAACACCGCATAGCCGCGGCTGGCGAAGGCCTGGGCCCAGTAGTCGAAGCGCGGCCGGTCGTGGTCCTCCGGCCCGCCGTGCGGCATCACCACCAGGGGCAGGTCCGTAGCCGCACGCCCCGGCGGCAGGGTCAGGACCCCGCGCATGGCGAGCCCGTCGGCCGCCTGGTAGCTCACCCAGCTCATCGGCCCCACCTGGTCGGCGGTCACGCTGGGATATTCCTGGCCGATCGGCGTGGCCGAGCTGCGGTCCAGGTCGACGAACCAGTAGGCTCCGGAATCCTTCTGGCCCATGGTGAACAGGATCATCCGCCGCATCCCGCTGCTGTAAGAGACCAGCCGCGTCAGGGCGCCCGGAAAGGCGGTGACGCCGCTGACCAGACGCGCCTGCTGCTCGGGGGCGAACATCTGCGCCGACTGGTGCTCGCCGTCGCCCGTGGAGCCGATCCACAGGCGCGTCTCGGGGTCGAACAACGGCTTGCCGGCCTGGTCGGTGTCGAAGCTCTGCGCCGCCTGGCCGCCGGCCAGGGGCAGGGTCTCGAGCGTATCGTGCTGGGCTGCGCCGGCGCGGATCAGAATCTCGCCGGGCGTCTTGCCGAAGCCCAGTATGGCGACCTGGCCGGTGGGCTCGCGTCCTTCGGCTATGGTCTCGCCGCCCGCAGGGCCCGAGGCGAGCCGCCAGGCGCCGCCGGCCTGGTCGTAAAGCAGGCGCGCGGCCACATCGCCCTTGGTGTTGACAAGCCAGCTCTTGATGTCGGGGCCGCCCTCGGCCACGCGCAGGGTTTCCCCGCTGTCCAGGTCGACGCGATACAGGTCGGAGATCGGCCGGCGACCCGGCTCGCCGGCCTGGTCCAGGGGATAGCCGCCGAAGAAGCCGTACCAGTGGCCGCCGACCTCCGCAGCGCCATAGTCATGATCCACCGCCCGGGTGACACGGCGCCCGCGGCCTGCGCTGAAAACCGTAAAGCTGTGGCGGCGAGGCAGGTCCAGCACGATGACCGCGCCCAACTCGCGCTTGGCGCTGCGGCGAAGGCCGCCCAGGTCGGCGGTGGCGCTGGCCTGCAGCAGCAGGTGATCCTCGCCGGCCCAGGCGAGGCCGCGCACCTTCAGCTCGTCCAGGCTGTTGGCCTGCAGCACCTGGCCCGCGGGCGTGGCGACCACCAGCCGGCGGCGGCCGTGCTCGGTCGAGATGAAGGCGTAGCGGTCGCCCGAAGGGGACAGGGTGACGAACTCGATGGCCGGCAGGCGGCCATAGTCCTCGACGGGCGGCGGGGCGGGCTGTAGAGACGCAGCCCTGCCGGCCGAGGCCAGGACGGCGGCCACGACTAAGCCCAGGACGCTGCGCACCATGTCGATCCTTCCCACCGACGCCGGGAAATTATCAGGCTCAGCCCGCCGCGCCGCAATGGCCGATTTCGGGCGCGGGCGGACCAAATGCGCATAGTCGCTGGCGCCTATCGCGGGCGCGCCATCACGGCGCCCGAAGGGCAGGGCACGCGGCCGACTTCGGATCGGGCGCGCGAAGCGTTGTTCAACGTGCTGGTGCACGCGCCCTGGTCGCCGGGGCTGCAGGGGCTGCGAGTGATGGACCTGTTCGCCGGTTCCGGCGCCCTGGGGCTGGAGGCCCTGTCGCGTGGGGCCGCCTTCTGCCTGTTCGTCGAGACCGACGCCGCCGCGCGCGGGGCGATCCGCGACAATGTCGAGGCCCTTGGCGCCAAGGGCGAGCTGTTCGGGCGGACCCGGGTGCATCGGCGTGACGCGACTGATCTAGGACCTCGCCCGAGCTCCGACGGCGCGGCCTTCGACCTCGCCTTCCTCGATCCGCCCTACGCCAAGGGCCTGGGGGAAAAGGCGCTGGAGCATCTCGTAGCCGGCGGCTGGCTGGCGCCGGGCGCCCTGGTGGTGTTCGAGCGCGGCGCCGATGAGGCCGAGCTTGAGGCGCCCGGCTTCGAGCGTCTCGACGATCGCCGCTATGGCGCGGCGCGGGTGTTGTTTCTCAAGGCGCCGTAGCCGCTACTCGCAGAACACCCGCACCTTGGTGCGCTCCTGGTCGACATCGACGGTCAGGTCGCTGAGCTGTTCGACCAGTTCCTCCAGGTTCTCGGGCTTGATCTGGCCGACGTCGAAGTCGATGCCCTGCTGGCTCAAAGCCCGGTTCACCGGCTCGCGGGCGTGGACCGGGATCAGGGCGCCCAGCCGCACACCGGCGCGCAGAAGCTGCATGGGCACGCGGATATTGACCTTGGTCGGGCCTTCCTCGGTCTCGTCGGTGTCGACCAGCACCCGCAGGTATTTCGGCTTGCGCCCCGGCGGTTCGGAGGTCGGTGCGGCGGGCTCGGCGCTGAGGGCCCCGATCAGGCGCTCGGCCTCGTCGGCGGTGATTTTCTGGTCGGCCAGCATCTGCAGGATGCGGCGGCGCTCTTCGTGCATGGTGAGCTTCCTTCTAGACGATGCGGACAAGGACGGAGGCGTCGGGGCTCTTGACGTCGACGCAGGTCCCGCGGGCGGCGCTGAGCAGGCTCCACAGGCCGCCCAGCAGAGGGAACGGATTGATGGCCAGGACCAGGGCGATGAAGATCGCGATCGGCAGGGCCAGGATCACCAGCGGCGCGATCAAGAGCCAGACCAGGATCAGGGGCAGCCACAGGCGCAGCATCGGCCCGTGGCCGTTGCGGACGTGAACCACAGCGAGCAGGGGGATCATCGGCGGCCCTCCAGGAGGCGCACCGCCTCGTCGGCGTCGATCTCGCCGCGGGACAAGCGGTCCAGCACATCGGTGCGGGCAGGGCGGGGATCGACCTCGATGAAGCTGAGCTGCCCGGCCAGGCGGTTCAGCCGCGCCTTGATGGTCGGATAGCTGACCCCGAACACCTGCTCCATCTCCTTGATCGAGCCGTGGCTGCGGATGAAGGCGGCGATGAACACCTGGTCGTCGGCGGACAGCTGGGCCAGCTGCGGCGGCTCGAAGGCGCCCTCGATGACGATGTCCTTCGCCGCCAGGCGCACGCGCTCGACGATGATCGGCGCGCCGCCGGTCAGTTCGGTCAGCTCATGCCAGTCGCGCGGCGAAGCGCCTCTGTCGGCCATGCTTGGGTCTCCTGAAGCTGGAGCCAACATGGTTAAACAAATTCAATTTCGCAATTGATATTTTTAATTTTGTGACTGAATGCGCGAAAAATCTTGAAAATCGCAATGTAAAAAGCCCTTCCCTCGTCGAGGGAAGGGCTCAAAAAAGCGGGATTTCGAAGGGCGAGCGCCCTACTTGGCTGCGTCTTCGGCCTGAGGCGGCGGCGGCGCGGGCTGGCGCACGCCAAAGCGGTTCCAGACCTTGCGCAGGCCGTCCAGCACCCGCTCGCGCGCATCCTTGTCGGTGGGGGGCAGGGTGCGCAGGAGCTGGGCCGAGTCGATGTGCACGCGGATCGCCTGGTCGTTCCACTGGCCCTCGGTCAGGAAGGCGTCGATCAACTCGCAAAGGCCGTGCGCCACCTCGTCGATGGGCGCATAGCCCACCAGCCCGGCCAGGGCGATGATCTCGTTCGAGGCCTGGTAGACCTCGCTCAGGGCCTTTTCGTCCGGCGGGTCGTGCAGAGCCGAGGCGCCGGCGTCCAGCCGCGCGATAGCCTTGTCCAGGCTCTTCAGAAGGTCGGGCGACAGCTTCTCCAGCCGCTTTTGCGCGCCCTTCAGGGCCTCGATCACCGAGCGGCCGCCAGGCTGACGCATCATCTCGCCCAGCCGGTTCTTCACCTTGATGTTGTGGCCTTGGTTCAACGGCGGAGCGCTTTCGCTGCGGGAAGGGGGAGGAGCGTCGGTCACAGGTTGACCTTGGTCGGCTTGAACAGCTGGTTGATCTCCGTCTGCGACAGATCGGGGCCGGTGGCCAGGCCCACGGTCGCCGACAGGTCGGTCTTGCGCCGCCCCGCCTTGCCCGGCGGCGGGCCCAGGCGCTGGAAGCGGCGGTCGGGGCCGACATAGTCGGGCGAGGTGATGAAGTCCTTGGTCTCGGTCGCCAGCCACATGATGCGCTTGAGCATGGTCATGGGATTCATCGGCTTGGCCATGACGAAATTGGCCCCGCAGTCGCGCCCTTCCAGGACCATCGAGCGCGGCGTATGGCCCGACATCAGGATCACCGGGGCGAAGCAGTTCGGCTTGATCTTGCTGCGGCGAAGCGAGCGGACGAATTCATAGCCAGTCATGTCCGGCAGCACGGTGTCGACGATGATGATCGTCATGTCCCGCTTCCTGATGACTTCCATTGCCTCGGCGGCGCTCGAACAGCAATGCGGCGTATGGACGCCAAATCCCGCGAACATCTGGGTCAGGATGGACATGCCATCCTTGCTGGGATCGATCAGCATGATCTCGGCGCTGGACAGGTTGATCCGGTCCGTCGCGCGATAGGGTAAGTCGACCAACCCAGAGTCTCCCGAAGCAGGGTAAGGTTCGCACTGGCGGCGTGAGGCTGGTCGAAAGAGCCCAACGCCGCCCGCCGACTATAGCCCCGCCAATCTCAACAACGCCTCAACGTCACCGGGCGGCGCAGGCCGCAGGCTAGGTATGACAGCGAGTCGAAGGACTGGCACTACCCAAATTAAGGCGCGAATTGTCGCTGGGGTGTTAACCTGCAACCGCGAGAAAAGCCCTGCGGCCGGACAGCGCGGGAAGGTGGTTCAGCTGTAGTCGTCGCTGGAATCGTCGTCCGACCAGCCGCCGTCGTCGCCGCCGCCGTAGTCGCCATCGTCACCGTAGTTGTTGATGGTGACGTTCTCCACGGGCTGGCCGTAGCCGCCGCCATAGCCGCCGCCGAAGAAGCCGCCCGAATGACCGCCGCCGAACAGGTTGGACAGGCCCTCGAACAGGAAGGCGCCGCCGGCCACCCCCGCCGCCGTCGTGCCGGCGCTGCGCAGGAACGAGCCGAAGCCGCCGGGCGCCGCTGGAGCGCCGCCGCCGAAGAAGCCGGCCGGCTGGGTCGGCGGGACGGCGGTCTGATAGGCCGGCTGGGGCTGGGCCCAGGGTTGCGGCCCGGGCGAGGCCGCGCCGCCGAGGAAGCTCGCCTGCGGCTGCGGGGCGGGCGCCTGCAGCCGGGCCTCGAGCTCGGCGATGCGCTGCTGGGCGGTGTGCAGGGCCTGGTCGGCCAGCAGGGAGTGCTGCACCAGGAGATAGGCGGCGTCCGGCTGGGTTGCGATCGCCTGGTTGATCAGGCTCTCGGCCTCCGGGTCCTTGGCCGCGCCGCGGATCTGGGTCAGGTCGCTGAGAAACCGTGTCAGAAGGGCGCGTTCGTCGGGTGTCATGGGCTAGTCGGCTCCAAGGCGGTTCGTTGCGCCATCTGATGGCGCCGTTCGATGACCAAGATGTGGCGATGCTTATTCGACGGCGCCAGGGCCGAGGCCTTCTGGCGACGCCTTGCGCATGCTGAGCTGCAAATCGATCTCAGGCGTGGCATGGTCGCCCCGCTGCGGCCTTCGTCGGGGTGGTCCCGACAGTCCGCATGACAGCACAACCGGCCTCGACCAACCTGGCCGGACCTGTCGCCGAAGCGAGGAAACGAATGCTGAAACTCGTCTCTATAGCCCTGCCCGCCATCGCCGCGCTGGCTCTGGTTCCGGCCGCCCACGCCGCCGACGTGCAGCGCAACTACGCCGCCCCGACCGCGCTGTTCGCCTCAAACATCACCGTGCCGGCCGGCTCGGACCTGGTGTTCCTCAGCGGCGCGGCCGTGCCTCCGCCCAAGGACGCCCCTGCGAACGGGGCCACCGAGGCCCAGGGCGACGCCGTGCTGAAGCTGATCGTCGACAACCTCAAGAGCCAGGGCCTCGGCCCGGGCGACGTGGTCAGCATGCACGTCTACCTGGTGGGCGACCCGGCCAAGGGCGGCGTCATGGATTTCGCCGGTTGGAACGCCGCCTACAAGAAGGTGTTCGGCACGGCCGACCAGCCCAATCGTCCCACGCGCACCACGGTCCAGGTCAGCGCCCTGGCAGGGCCCGGCTCCCTGGTAGAGGTCGAGGTGGTCGCCGCGCGGACCAAGCATTGAGCTGGCCTTGGATGAGCCGAAGGAGTGAGCGACGCATGAAGTCTGTCAGTTGGATCGCCGTCGCCGGCGGCTTGTCGGCGGTCCTGCTCGCCGCGGCGCCGGGGCGGGCCGATCCGCCCGGCGCCCAGATGTTCGCCGACAACTGTTCGGCCTGCCACCAGCCTCAGGGCCAAGGCATACCGGGCGCCTTCCCGGCCCTGGCCGGCGATGTCTTCGTCCAGGGCCCGCCGGCCCAGGCGGCCGGCGTGGTCCTGCGGGGCCGCGGCGGCATGCCCAGCTTCGCCAACGACCTCACCGACGATCAGATCTCCCAGATTCTGACCTACGTCCGCTCGTCCTGGGGCAACAAGGCAGAGCCGGTAACCGTTGCGGTGGTCGCCGACCAGCGCGCCAAGTTCAAGGCCGAGACCGGCCCGCCGAGCCTGCAGGCGCACTGATCGTCAACGATGGCGGCGCCGCCGCTGGCGATCAGGCGACGTCGGACATCACCTCGTCGCCGCCAGCGGCGCGCGTCCAGTACGCCACCTTGGCCACCAGCTCCTCCAGCCGGATCGGCTTGGCGATGTGGTCGTTCATCCCCGCCGCATGGCACTGGCTCACCTGGTCGGCCATCACATTGGCGCTGAGGGCCAGGATCGGCGTCGTGCGGTTCGGCTCGGCGCTCTGGCGGATGGCGCGGGTGGCGGCCAGGCCGTCCATGCCCGGCATCTGCATATCCATCAGGATCAGGTCGTAGCGCCCGGCGATGGCGCACTGGATAGCCGCCTGCCCGCCGTCGGCCTCATCGACCTCGTGCCCCAGGGCCTCCAGCAGCGCGCGCGCCAATTCGCGGTTCTCCGCCAGGTCATCCACCACCAGGATGCGCGCGGCGGCCGGCGCGTCCGTCTCGGGTTGTGGCGCGGCGCGCGGCGCAGCCGAAGGCAGGGCCGCGACCGCGGCCGGGATCCAGAAGCGGAAGGTCGAGCCCCGGCCTTCCTGCGACTCGACCTCGATCTCCCCGCCCATCAGCTCCACGAGGTTGCGGCAGATCGCCAGGCCCAGGCCGGTGCCGCCATGGCGGCGGCTGACCGAGCTGTCGGCCTGGGAGAAGCGCTCGAACAGGCGGTCGCGCTTGTCCTCGGGGATGCCGGACCCGGTGTCGCTCACCGCCAGGCTGAAGCGGTCGGCCTCGTAGCCGGCGGCGATCGAGACCTCGCCCCGGTCGGTGAACTTGATGGCGTTGGTCAGAAGGTTCAGCAGCACCTGGCGCAGGCGCGAGCTGTCGGCCAAAAGGCCCGCCGGCAGGTCGGGATCGAGCCGCAGCCGGGTCTTCAGCCCCTTGCTGGCGGCCTGGGCCTCCACCAGAGCCAGGGCGCCTTCGGCGAAGCCCGCCGGGTCGAACGGCTGGGGATCCAGCTCCACCTGGCCGGCTTCGAGCTTGGAGAAATCGAGAATGTCGTTGACCACGGTCAGCAGCGATTGGCCGCCGTTGACGATGCGCTTGACGTAAAGCTGAGCGTCGCCCGGCAGGCCGTCCACGTCCTGCAGCAGGCCGGAAAAGCCTATGATCGCGGTCAAGGGCGTGCGAATCTCGTGGCTCATATTGGCCAGGAAGTCGCTCTTGGCGACCGCCGCCGCCTCGGCCGCCTCACGCGCGCGGGCCAGTTCGAACTCGGTCTCCTTGCGGTCGGTGATGTCCCGGACCACGTCCTGCGAACCGATGAGCTTGCCGCGGGCGTTGAACATCACCGTGGGCTGGCCCTCGATCCAGATCCAGCGCCCGTCCTTGCGTTGGACCCGGTACTGCAGGGTGAGCGGTTCGGTGTCGGGGCCGGCGGCGATCAGTCGTTCCATGATCGCCTGGATCCGCGGCTTGTCGTCGGGGTGCATGATCTCCATCGGCCGCTGGCCGATCATCTCGTCCTGCGCATAACCCAGCACCGCCTCGCAGGCCGGGGTGATGAAGGTGATGGCTCCGGTGGCGTCCATCTGGGCGATGATGTCGGTGGCGTTTTCGGCTAGCAGTCGATAGCGCTGCTCGCTGCGATGGATGGCGTCGTCCGCCGCCTTCTGGGCGGTGACATCGCGCACCACGGTGACCAGCCCGCGCGCCCGCCCGGTCTCTAGGTCGAAGGTGAAGGTCGGCTTGCCCTCCAGCCAGACCCAGCGTCCATCCCTATGCCGTGCGCGGAACAGATTCGGGCGGGGCGCCGCGCCCGGCCCTTCCGCGATCTGCGCCTGGTGAGCCTGCCGGACACCAGACAGGTCTTCCGGGTGAACCAGGGCGAGGTCGACCATCTCCTCCAGAAATTCGGTTTCGGTCCAGCCCAGCACGGGACCCACCGCCGGGCTGACATAGCTCAGGCGATAGCCCTCGCTCTCGGACAATTCGGCGTGCAGAATGATGTCGCTCGATTTGTCGGCCAGCAGCCGATAGCGCTCCTCGCTCTGGCGCAGCACCTCTTCGGCGCGCCGGGCCTCGGTGACATCCATGAAGGCGCCGAACACCGCGCGAACCCGGCCGTCGGGGCCCAGTTCAGCCGCGCCGCGTGCGACCACGCTGCGGACCTCGCCGCTGGGCCAGCGCACGCGCCCTTCGGAACTGAAGGGCCGGCCTTCGCGCTGGGCGGCCAGAAAGTTCTTCACCATCAGGGTCCGGTCGGCGGGGTGGTAGAGCCCCACCACCTGGTCCATGGGCGGCACGCCCCGGGACGGATCCAGGCCGTAGATGCGGAAGATCTCTTCGGACCAGATCACCTCTCCGGTCTCGACATCCATGCGCCAATTTCCGACCCCGGCGATCTCTTCCGCCATTTGCGCCCAGCGCTGGCTCTCCACCGCGCGGGTCCGCGCCTGCTCGGTCTCGTCCAGGGCCTCGCGCAGCGAGCGGGCCAGGCGGCGCTGGTGACCCAGCACGGCCGCGGTGGCCAGCACGCTGACAGTCTCCACGAACAGGAAGATCTGCAGCACGATCAGACGGTCGCCGAGG
Source organism: Phenylobacterium montanum (assembly GCF_018135625.1). Classification (NCBI taxonomy): domain Bacteria; kingdom Pseudomonadati; phylum Pseudomonadota; class Alphaproteobacteria; order Caulobacterales; family Caulobacteraceae; genus Poindextera; species Poindextera montana. The sequence goes on along the minus strand of NZ_CP073078.1, from coordinate 2,861,040 downwards.
CTGCTGCGCACCAGGGTCACCGGGCCGTAGCCCAGGATCGTCAGGCCGGTGGCCGCGACGGCGGTGATCATCAGGGCGAGCGCGCCGCCGGACAGTTCGAGCTGGTAGGTGATCAGCATCAGGGCCGGCATCACCAGGAACAGGAAGGGGAACTGCGATTGGGCGAACACCCCGGCCAGAACCGCCAGCAACAGGCCGAACAGGCCCAGGCAAGGCCACAGCCGGCCTTTGCGCCTCAGCGCCGACAGGTCGGCCGCCTCGAAAGCCAGCAGCGCCGGGGTCACCACCAGCAGCCCGAGCGCGCGCGAGGCGAACCAGGCGCCATAGTCGGCGGCGAAGCTTCGCCCGTCCAGCAGATGCAGCAAGGCCGCCGCCGGCAGCGCCGAGACCGCCGGCGCCGCCACGCCGGCAAGGCCGGTGAACAACAGCAGATCTCGGCCACGAGTCAGGTCGAAGCCGCGGCTGGTCGCCCTGCGCAGCCCCCAGGCGCAGATCACGACCGCGAGGATATTGCACAGGGGCAGGGCGATCGGCCCCCACAGGGTCGAGGCCTGCAGGGCCGAGCTGGCGACCATGCCCGCAAAGCCCGCCGCCGCCAGGGCTGGCCACTGGCGGCCATTCGCGCGCAACATGGCGGCCAGCACCACGGCGTTGGCCGGCCAGACCGCTGCGACGTGGTTGAACTCGCGCATGAACCGCAGGCTGGCGAGAGACAGAAGAAAGCTTGCTCCGCCGACCAGCCACAGGTCCAGGCCCTCCCGAGCGCGACTCCGTGGCTGCGAGGTCTCGACGCCCGAACTCACCCTTTTAAGCCCTTCCTGTCCTGCGACGGCGCTCTGTCGTGTTCGACTCATTTTGAGCGCAGGGGCTGTAGATGCCGTTACCAAGTCGTCGGCGCGCCGCGACCAATGGTCCTGGTTTGGGCCCTAAAGGCTCAATCTGGGCGATAGGGGATCAGGCCGCCGGGGCCGCCGCCGAGACCCATTGCCCGATCTTGTTCAGCAGGTCCGTGGGATCGATCGGCTTGGCCACGTGGTCGTTCATACCGGCGGCGCGGCAGGCCTCGACCTGGGGCGCCATCACATTGGCGCTGACCGCCAGGATCGGGGTGTCTGCGTTCAGGCTCGACGAGGCGCGGATGGCGCGCGTGGCCGCCAGCCCGTCCATGACCGGCATCTGCAGGTCCATCAGGATCAAGTCGAAGCCGCTTCGGCTGGCCGCCTCGACCGCTTCGGCGCCGTTGGCGGCTTCGCTGAGCGTGGCGTCGAAGGGCGAGAGCAGGGCGCTGACCAGCTCGCGATTCACCGCCACGTCGTCCACCACCAGGATGCGCAGCGGGCCGACGGCGACCTCCGGGACGTCTCCGGAGGGCGCGGGCGGAGCCTCGATCGCTGGCGCCTCGATACTGAACCAGAACACCGAGCCCCCGCCGCGCAGACTCTCGACACCGATCTCGCCGCCCATCAGCTCGACCAGGCCCTTGGAGATGGCCAGGCCCAGCCCGGCGCCGCCATAGCGGCGGGTGTTGGAGGCGTCGATCTGCGAAAAGCGCTGAAACAGCCGGCCGCGATGTTCGGCTGAGACCCCGACCCCGGTGTCCCTGACCCGGATGAACAACCGGCCGTCCCCGGCGCGATAGGCGGCTTCCACGGTCACCGCGCCGTCATGGGTGAACTTGATGGCGTTCCCGATCAGGTTCAGCAGCACCTGGCGCACGCGCTCGGCGTCGGCCAGCACCTGGGCCGGCAGCGGATCCGAGGCCTGCAACGTCAGGCTCAGCCCCTTGGCCTCGGCCTCTGGGCGGATCAGCTCGACCGTATCCGTCAGGAGGGCCAGCGGCGAAAGCGGGGCCGGCTCCAGCTCGACCTGGCCCGCCTCGATGCGCGAGAAGTCGAGGATGTCGTTGACCAGCGCGCGCAGCGCGTGGCCGCCGGTGACGATCCTCTGGGCGTAGGCCTGGGCCCGCTCGGGTAGGTCCGGGGTCTTGGCCAAGAGGCCAGCGAAGCCGACCACGCTGGTGAGCGGGGTTCTGATCTCGTGGCTCATATTGGCCAGGAATTCGGCCTTGGCCTGGGCCGAGGCCTCGGCGGCCTCCTGGGCGATGCGGCTGGACAGCAGCTCGGCGTCGGCCCGCTGCTTGGCCACGGCGTTCTCGCGAAACACGCGCAGGGCCCGGGCCAGGTCGCCGACCTCGTCAGGCCGCTCCGCGTCGGGAATGGGATGGGCCAGGTCGCCTTCGGCCACCGCCCGCATGGCCTCGGTTATGCGCCCGATCGGCCGCAGCACCTGGCCGCCGACGAACAGGATGGCGACCAGCCCGGCGCCGATCGAGACCAGCATCACGCCGAGCGTGGCGTAGAACTCCTGCTGCGCCGCCTCGGCCTGCCGCTGGGCGCGCTCTGCGGCCAGGTTGAAGGCGGTCGCCGCAACGCTCATCAGGCTGGACAGGCCCTCGGTGTCGATCACCCGCTCCTGGTCGAGCGTATAGGGCGACGGCCGGCCGGCGATCAGCGCTTCCAGGATCGCTGCGCGCATGGCCCGCTCGCGCACGAAATAGGCGGAATCCGCGGCCGTGATCGCCGCCGTCAGGGCCGCCGGCGCATGCTGCGCCCGGGCGCTGGTCTGCAGCATCGACCAGTGAGCGTCGACCCGGCCGGTGAGGTTGCTGTGCTGGTCGATCTGACGGGCGTCCAGCGGCTTGCCGATCGCGGCCTGCTGGCCCAGGAGCAGCATGTCGGTGCCGGCGGCGTCGCGGGCGGCCCAGGCCAGCTGGCCCGTGGTCATCATGCGCACGACCACGGGATCTTCCTGGCCGACCGCCGCCACCAGCCGATCGCCGGTGTCGGCCAGGGCGTCGGTCAGGGCGGTCGCGGCCACCATCCACTGGGGCGGCAGGGCCGGCGAGCGTTGGGCGAACGGGCGCGCGAGGTCGGCGTCGGTAGTCACGCGAAGCGCCCGAACGGCTTGCAGACGGTCCAGGATGGCGGCTCGCCCGAAGGTGTCGCCCTTGGGGTCCAGGACCGCGAGCTTGGCCAGGCCGGCGCCGAGTTGGCCCTCGTCGCGCACCCTCAGCCAGCGGCGGAAGGCGATGTCGGTCTGTGTCTGAGGCGGGGTCTGCACCAGCCGGTTGTTGGTGGCGCCGCGCTCCAGGCGGAAGGTGTTCATCGCCGCGAACAGATCGCGCGAGGCCTCGGTGACGGCCAGCACGCGCTCTGCCTGCTGCCGCCTCTGATAGGCGTGATGGGCGGCGACGGCGCACATGGTCACCAGCACGGCGACCAGCAGGCCGACGACCACTTGAACTCTGAGCCTGATCGACTGGACCGGTTTCATTGCCCGCGAACGGATGGACTGAGCCCCATGCTGCGCCTTGATAGGCTGCAAGCCGTGATCTTGGGCTCAAGCCGGCCCGCCGAAACCGAGACCGAAGGTCGCGGGGCGTCGATTTTGCGGAACCGTGACCGCTGCGCCGCGGGTCAGTCCTCCATGTGCTCGAGGGCCTGATGCAGGGCTTTGAACACCGGCGGGATGTCCTTGTGCTTGAGCGGCGCGAATTCGGCCTTGGCCTTGTCCAGCCTGGCCTTCATCTCCGCCGCCGCGTCCGGATAGGTCTCGGCGACGCTGTAGCTTTCGGCCGGGTCGGCCCTGGCGTCATAGAGTTCCTGATATCCCATAAGGGCCATGGGCATCATCAGGCCCCGGTAATAGGCCGCGCCGATGTACTTCCAGCGCTGGGTGCGGACGCCCACCACGTTCTCGTTGTCGAACAGCACGATCTGGTCGTGCGGCGAGGGGGCGCCGGCGACCAGGACCTGGGTGATGTCCTTGCCGTCCAACTCGACGCCCGGCGGGATCGGGCGGCCCGCCATGGCGCAGAAGGTGGGCAGAAGGTCGATACCCGAGGCGATCGAATCCACCCGCCGCCCGCCGGGGATGGTCCCCGGCATCCGGGCGATGAACGGCACGCGATAGCCGCCGTCGAACCCGCCGCCGCCCTTGCGCTCGCGAAAGCCGCCGGCCGAGCCCTCGAACCAGGGGCCGTTGTCAGAGGTGAAGACCACCAGGGTGTTCCGTTCCAGGCCGAGGTCCTTCAGCCTGGCCATCAGCCGCCCGACGAGGGAGTCGATCTCGGCCACCACGTCGCCATAGGTCCCGGCCGGCGTGGTCCCCTTGAACGGCGCGTGCGGATGCTCGGGCAGGTGCGGGGCGCTGAGGGCCAGTTCGACGAAGAACGGCCGCTCGCGATTGTCCTCGATGAAACGTTCGGCGTGTTCGTAGAACTGCTGCTGCAGGGTCGGGTAGTCGACCGGGGAAGACTTCACCTCGTCAGATCCGACCTGGGCCTCAAACAGCGACAGGGGCGCCATGTCGTGGCTGTAGGGGATGCCGAAGAAGCGGTCGAAGCCGTGGCGGGTCGGCGGCCAGGCCTCGCCTCTGTGGCCCAGGTGCCATTTGCCGAACAGGGCGGTGGCGTAGTCCGGCTTCAGCGCCCTGGCGATGGTGACCTCGGACAGGGGCAGGCCCCGGTCGTCGTTCTGCATGATGACCTCGTAGCCGAGGCCGGTGCGGATCGGATAGCGTCCGGTCAGAAGGCCCGCGCGCGAGGGCGTACAGAGATTGGCCGGCGCGTAGTAGTCGGTCAGGGCGACGCCCTCGGCCGCCAGCCGGTCAATGTTCGGCGTACGGATCATCTTGCCGCCGAAGGCGCCGACGTCGCCGTAGCCGAGGTCGTCGCAGAGGATCAGGACGATGTTCGGCGGCCGGGCCGGCGCGGCCTCGCTAGCGGCGGGCAGCAGCGCTGCGGCCAGGGCCGCCGAAGCCTTCAGGACCTCACGGCGTCGCATCCGTCGTTTCTCCCTTTGACCTCGCCGTGTGCGGGCCGACCGTTACCCAGCACCATTCGCCGTGTGCGAGCAGATTTCAACGATGTCGGACCGTAAACGGCGGGCTTCGGCTGTGGCAGGATGAAGGGGATGACGCCCGACGACGACATGATCGCCCTGCCCGCCGCAGCCTTTTGGATGGGCGACGATCGCCACTATCCGGAGGAAGCGCCCGTGCGCCGGGTCGAGGTCGGAGCGTTCCGCATCGACCCCCACCCAGTCACCAATCGCCAGTTCGCCCATTTCGTGCGGGAGACCGGTCACGTCAGCGTGGCCGAGCGGCCGATGGACCCGGCGCGCTATCCTGGGATCGACTCCAAACGGCTGAAGCCAGGCGCCATGGTGTTCCGCCCGCCGCGCGGCCCCGGCGCCGCGCACTGGTCGGCGTGGTGGGCCTATGTCCCGGGCGCCTTCTGGCTGAAGCCCGAGGGCGAGGGGTCGGTCTATCGGGGGCGGCTCGACCATCCCGTGGTCTGTGTCGCCTACGAGGACGCCCTGGCCTACGCCGCCTGGGCCGGCAAGGCGTTGCCGAGCGAGGCGGAGTGGGAATATGCGGCCCGCGGCGGCCTGGAGCGCGCGACCTATGCCTGGGGCGAGGAACGCCGGCCCGGCGGCCGCTGGATGGCCAACAGCTGGACCGGCGCCTTTCCGCACCGCAACGACGCCGCCCACGGCTTTGAGCGCACCTCGCCGGTGGGGGCTTTTCCGGCCAACGGGCTCGGCCTCTACGACATGATCGGCAATGTCTGGGAATGGACCCGCGACTACTACGCCTCAGGTCCCGCGGGCTGCTGCGGCCCGACCGCGGAGGCGAGCTACGATCCCGACCTGCCGGGCGTCCGAATCCCCCGGCGGGTGGTCAAGGGCGGCTCGCACCTCTGCCATGAGAGCTATTGCGACCGCTATCGCCCCGCCGCGCGTCAGCCGCAGATGGAAGACACGGCCACGACCCACATCGGCTTTCGCTGCGTCGTCCGGGGCTGAGCGGCTCCAGCGCGCCGCCAGTCGCCCAAATGGCCTCGACTGACGCCGCGGGAACGCCCTACCGAAGGCGAAACAGGAGGTGGCTCAATGCGCAAGGTCGAGGCCCAGGCCCTTACGTCGATCGACGACTATCGGCTTGTCGAGGCCGAAATCCCTCAGCCAGGGCAAGGCGAGGTGGTGGTCCGCGTCGCCGCCTGCGGCGTCGGCTATGTGGACGCCCTGGTCTCCCTCGGCCGCTATCAGGTCAAACCGCCCCTGCCGCATACCCCCGGCCAGGAGGTGGGCGGCGTGGTCGCGAGCGTCGGGCCGGAAGTGCCCGGGATCGCGGCCGGCGATCGGGTGATGGCGACGGTCCGCGGCGGCTTCGCCGAATACGCACTGGCCTCCGCGGCCGCCGTGCGACGGATCCCCGGCGCCATGGCCTTCGCCCAGGCCGCCGGCTTCCACATCAACTACGTCACCGCCCTGCACGGCCTCGCCGACCGGGCGAACCTGCAGCCGGGCGAGACCGTCCTGGTGCTGGGCGCCGCCGGTGGATTGGGCGCGGCTGGGGTCCAGGTGGCCAAGCTGATGGGCGCCCGGGTCGTGGCCGCCGCCTCGAGCGAGGAGAAGCGGGCCTTCTGCCGCGAGCTCGGATGCGACGAGGTCATCGACACCGCCCCCGAGGGCTGGCGCGACCGGCTGAAGGCGGCCTGCGGCGGGCGGGGACCGGACGTGGTGTTCGACCCTGTGTGCGGCCCCCTGTTTGAGCCGGCCTTCCGCTCGCTGAGCTGGCGCGGGCGCCATCTGGTCTTGGGCTTCGTCGGCGGGCCGATCCCGGCCCTGCCGGCCAACCTGACGCTGATGAAAGGCGCGGCCCTCGTGGGCGTCGATGTGCGCCAGTTCCTGTTGTTCGAGGCCGAGCACGGCCGCGCACACCTGGACCAACTTCTGGGCTGGGTCGGCGAGGGTAAGCTTTCCCCGCCGGTCGGCCGCACCTTCCCCTTCGAGGCCTATGCCGCGGCGCTCGAGTTCGCGCTGACCGGCCAGGGCCTCGGCAAGACCGTGCTCCAGGTCGCCAGCCTCTAGCCTAAGCGTCCTTCTCGCCTTCCGGCGCGGGGCACAGGCCCGAGCGCGCCAGCAGCTGGCTGAGGTCGCGGACCGTTTCCGTCAGCCGAATGATCTCGGTCTCGCGCAGCTGGTCGATCTTCTGGTGCAGTAGTTCGATCTCCAGCTCCGCCTTTATGTTGATCTGGTAGTCGTGCTCGGCGGCTTTGCGGTCGATGTCCTGCTGTCGGTTCTGGCTCATCATGATGAAGGGCGCCGCATAGGCGGCCTGGAACGACAGGGCCAGGTTCAAGAGGATGAAGGGATAGGGGTCCCAGTGCTGAATCCAGGCCGTGACGTTGGCGATGATCCAGAGCAGCAGGATCGTCGACTGGATGATGATGAAGGCCCAGGATCCCATGCCGGCGGCCACCGTGTCGGCCACCTTCTGGCCGATCGTGAGGGATTGGCCGCCGGCTTGACCCGTTTGCCGGAGGCCCCGGCGCACGCGGCGCAGCTCCAGCAACAGGGCCGCCTCGGCGTCCCGCAGTTCATGCCTGAGGTCTGGACGGTTCATGGCAGCCTAGTCTCCGTTTGAGGCTTGGGGCGGGGCCGGCTGCGGTCGCCAGAACCGCCAGGCCAGGATGGGCAACAGTGCGAGATTGCCGAGGGTTCCGGCAATGGCGCCGGCGATGATCACCACCGCCATGGGCGCCAGTATCTCGTGGCCGGGCGAATTGAGGCTCAAGGCCAGCGGGGCCAGGGCAAGGATCAGCAGCAGGGTGGCGACCACCAGCGGCACGGCGCGCTCGCGGGTCGCATGGTCGACGGCGGCGGTCGACCAGGTCGCGCCGCCCTGTCGCACCCGATCCTCCATGCGGCTGAGCAGAAGGATCGCGCCACGCAGGCCGAAGCCATAGGCCGCTGCCAGGCCCGCCGTGGTCCCCACCGTCACCACACCGCCCAGGGCGGCGATGGCCAGGGCGCATCCGACCCAGCTGAAGGCGGCTGCGACGATCGCCAGGCTCGCCGTCCTGACGTCGAAGGCGATGGTCAGAAAGCCGATCAGCAGGACGGCGCCGAGCCCATAGGCCAGGCGCAGCGGCCGCCAGAGGGTTTCGGCGGAATCCTTCACCCTGAGCTCGGAATAGACGCCGGCGGGCAGGGCGGTTTGGGCCATCGCCGCCCGGGTTTCGGCGGCGAGCCGATCCAGCAGGCCGGGCTTGGCCTCAGCGCCGACGACCGCCACGCGCTGGCCGGCTTCATGGGCGATCTCCGCCGGCTCATCGGTCAGATAGACCTTGGCCACGCTCTTCAGCGGCACCGCGAAGCCCGAGGTTGAGCGCAGCAACAGCCGCCCGATCGCCTCCGGATCGCGCCGCAGGTCGGCCTGGGCGGTGATGGCCAGGTCTTCGGCTCGGTCCCCCTGGTAAATCCGGGCCAGGGTCTCGCCCGCGAAGGCGGCCTGCACGGTGTCGAGCACGTCGGCGGCGGAGAGGCCGAAAATGGCCAGGCGATTGAAGTCGAGGTCGGCCCGCACGGTCGGCAGGTCAACCGACGCGGAGGGGGAGATACTGGCCACCGCGCTCTGCCTCTTCAGCATGTCGCCCACCTGCCCCGCGGCTTGGTCGAGCACCTGTGGATCGCGACCGAACAGCACCACCTGCAGCGGCGCATCGGCGCCCTGGAACAGCTGGCTGGCCTCGAACCGGGAGGCGACCGTGGGCTCAACGCCGGGGAGGGACTCGAGACGGCGGCGAAGGCGCTGCGCAAGATCCCGTTGCGCCGAGGCGGACAGCTTCGGGGTCAGGTCCAGGTCGAAGCGCGCCTCGTCCAGCCCGGCCGCGTCGCCGCCGAACAGGCTGCGGCCCAGGGTCTCGGTCACGGCGCGGATCCCGGTCTCGGCTTTCAGGTCCGCCGCGATCCGTCGGTCGAGATCTGCGGCGGCGTCGGGCGAAATCCCTCCCGCCGTCCGTAGGCGGACGACCAGATGTTCGTCATGCAGGCCCGGCAGAAACTCGGCGCGGAATGAAAGCGCCAAACCGACCAGGATGGCGAGGCAGGCCACGCCGGCGACCAGGGCGATGATGGGCCGCTCGGCGAAGCCGGGCAGGCGGCGCAGCAGTCGGTCGCGCAGTCGGTGAACCGCCCGCGGCGTCGGCTTGGCCCCTCCACCCTTGATCAGCACCGCAGCGAGGGCGGGGGTCAGGGTCAGGGTGACCAGCAGAGAGGCTGCGATGGCCGTCATGATCGCGCCGGCCAGCGGCGCCAAGAGCGTTCCGGTCGGGCCGCCTGCCCAGAGCAGGGGCGCCAGCGCCGCCTCCATCGCCAGGGCGCCGTACACCAGGGGCTCGCGCACTTCGCGCGAGGCGGCCAGCAGGGCTTCTTCCCGGCCGCGATGATGCGCCTCGGCGTCGCGCAGGCGGGCCGCAATGTCCTCGATGTCGATCACCGCATCGTCGATCACCAGGCCCAGCGCCACCACGAGGCCGCCGAGGGTCATGGCGTTCACCGACCAGCCCAGGAGCTTCAGGGCGATCAGGGAGACCGCAAAGGTCGCGGGAATGGTGACCAGGGCCAGCAGCACCGAGCGCGGTTCGCGCAGGATCAGCAGCAGGGCCACCGCCACCAGGGCCAAGCCGATCAGGAGGTCCCACATCAACCCCTTCATCACGCTGAGCGTGAAGTCCGCAGGCCGATCGAGATCTGTCCGCGCCGTGACGCCTTGACCAGCCAGCAGCGGCTGCATCTGCTGCAGCGCCTGCTCGACCGTCCGGGTGGTCTCGATCGCATTGGCCTCGGGCAACCGCTCGACCACCAGCACGACGGCGGGTTTGCCATCGACCGCCGCGTCGCTGACCACCGGCGCCGGGGCCTCGGTCACGTCGGCGACATCCGCGATCCGCACCGGCGCATTTCCGGAGGTCTGGATCTGCCCGGCGCCGACCTCGTCGGCGGTCTCGGCCTGGCCATGCGGCTCGATCGGCACCCGCTGGCTTGGGGTGTCGATAAAGCCGGCGCCGGCCACGCCGGTGGCCCGCCGCACGGCGGCGATGATGTCGAGGAAGCCGAGGTCGCTGTCCGCCAGGTCGCCGGGCCGCGCCCGCACCTCCAGCCGCCGGACCTGGCCGCCATAGAGCCGGATCTGCGCCACGCCGGAAACGGCCAGAAGCCTGGGGCGAATGGTCCATTGCACCAGGTCGCGCAAGGCCATCGGATCGAGTTTGTCGGAGGTGAAGCCGACCTCGAGCACATCGGCGTCCGCCGCCGCAGGGGGCTCGAGCACGGGCGCAGGCACGCTGGCCGGCAAATCCCGCAGGCTGGCCAAACGTTCCTGCAGGGCCTGGCGCACACGTGACTGGTCGGCGCCCTCCGCAAATTCGCCGATAACCAGCGACAGGCCCTGCAGCGACTTGGACCGAACATGCTGCACGCCGGCGGCGCCCAGGACGGCGGTCTCGATCGGCCGGGTCACGGTCTGTTCGACCTGCTGGGCGTCGAGGCCGGTCGCCTCGGCGTCGATGCGGAATTCGGCGGGGGCTAGGTTCGGCGTCAGCTCGACCCGCTGGTCCCTCAGGGCCAGAAAACCCAGGGGGATGAGACAGAGAAAAGCGGCCAGGATCAGCCTCGGGCGGGCGAGGGCGAAGCGGACCAGGCTGGAGAGAGGGCTCAAGGCCGGGACCGCCCGCGGCCCGTTTCGGCGGCCAGTAGAGCTGCGGCGCCCTGGACCACCACCTGGTCGCCCGGCTTGAAGCCCGAGGCGACGAACAGGCCGTCATCGTCGCCCTCTGGCTGGTCGACGCGCCGGCGCTCGAAGGCGCTGTCCGAGGTCCGCACATAGGCCCAGTCGCCGCCATCCATGCGCACGATCGCCCCGCGCGGCAGGTCGACGCCCGTTACGGAATCGGGGGAGTCGATCTCGGCGCTCTGGGTCAGGCCCACCGAGAGCAGGATGGCCGACGGGCCGTCGACCTCGACCAGCAGGCCGGATGACTGCAGCCGCGGCTCGGCGGCGCGGGTGGGACCGAGCACGGTTCCGGGCACATTGTCCGGGCCGACGCTGATCTCGACTTTTCGCGCGCCGGCCTGGCCCTCATTGTTATGGGTGTCAACGTGGACCAGGGCGATCTTGCCCGCGGTCAGACCGTCGATCAGCCGCCGCCGCTTGGCCGGGCTCATCCGCGCGACGCCGGGACCCCATTCCAGGTCCAGCCGGCGGCGCAGCATGTCCACATGCAGGGCGTCGCTCTCGGCCTGGGCTATCGCCGCCTCGGCGTCCTTGGCCGCCATGGCTGCGCCGCCGACCTGCAGCGCGCGGGCGCGTTTGGCCTCGGCCGATGAGGCTCTTGCGGCGGCTTCGGCGGTGGCGAGGTCCGAGGCCAGCTGCACCAGCGGCTCAGGGTCCAGCACCTTGGCGAAGGCGTCGGTCTTCTTGACGTGATGCGCTGCGGCCAGGGGCTTGGCCGCCACGCCAAGGCGGCGCTGCTGATCGGGCGAGAGCGCTACCGTCGGCGCGGAATCGGCCAGCGCCGGCCCCGCGGCCAGAAGCGCGAGGGCGGCGGCTCCCCATCGACGCAAGATCGGCGTCATCGCCTCGAATCGCTCCCCTTAAAGGCAATCCGCCGGACAATACACGGATCGCGTGACGGTCACTGCTCGGCCTTCCACGCGGCCTGCCGCCACCCGTCGCCGCCCATGGCCTGGTAGAGGGCGACGGTGTCGGCATAGCGGGCGGCCTCGGCCTGGAGGCGCACCAGCCGGGCCTGCCGCCAGGCCTGGCGCGCGGCCAGGACCGCAAGGCTGCTGGTCTGCCCCGCCTCCTGCTGCTTCTGCGCCAGGTCCACGCTGGTTCGCGCAGACCGCTCGGCCGCGGCGGCCGCGGCCAGGGTCCGCGAATCCGCCTGCAGCGCGGCGAGGCAGTCGGCGACGTTCTGGAACGCCGACAGCACTGTGCTGCGATACTGGGCCTCGGCCTGATCCAGGAGAGCTTCGGCGGCCTTCTGCTTATGCTTCAGCGCCCCGCCGTCGAATACGGTCTGGGCCGCGTCGAGTCCCAGGCTCCAGAACTCGTCGCCATGGGTGAACAGGTTGGAGAGGTCGGTGCCTGCCCCACCGGCCGCCGCGCTCAGGGTGAAGCTCGGCAGACGGGCGGCGACGGCGACGCCGACATTGGCGCTGGCGACGTGCAGGTTGGCCGCGGCCGCCTGGATGTCTGGTCGGTGCGCGACCACGGCCGAGGGCAGACTGACGGGGAGCTCAGCCGGCAGGCTGAGCTTCGATAGGGTCAGCGGGCTGTCCGGGACCTGGCTGGGATAGCGGCCGGTCAGGTCGGCCAGGAGGTCCTGCTGCTGGCCGATCTGGCGCTCCAGGGGAGGCAGGTTCTGTTCCAGCTGGGCGATGGCGGTTTCCTGGGCGGCGACGTCGGCGCCGGAGATTTCGCCCAGCTCCTTCTGGCGGCGCATCAGGTCCAGTTGCGTGCGCCCGTCGGCGATCAACGCCCGGGTCGCCTCCAGTTGGTCCTTCAGCGCGGCTTCCTGCACCGCCGCCTGCACAACATTGGCGGTCAGGGTCACATAGGCCGCCCGGGCCTGAAAGCGCGCGGCTTCGGCTTGGGCCTCGGCAGACTCCGCCTGGCGCTTGAGGCCGCCGAACACGTCGGGCGCATAGGCGATGCTGAGTTGGGTGGTGTGCAGGGTGAAGGTCTCGGCGTTGGACGCGAGCGGAGAGGCTTCCACCGCAGCGGTCTTCTGCCGTTGCAGATTGTAGCCGGCCGAGACGGTGGGCCAGATGGCGGCGCGCTGGGCAAAGTAGGCCTCCTCCGCCGCCTTCAGCGCCGCCTGGGCAGACTTCAGGTCCGGATTGGCCTTCAACGCCTGGTCCACCAGCGCGTCGATGTCAGCGGAGCCATACACCGTCCACCAGCGCGCCTCGGGATCGGCGCCCTGGGTCAGCCGGATCGCGGCTCCGCCTTCGGTGTCCGCTGTTGCGGTGGCCGGCGGCAGGGGCGCGCTCTGATAGCCCTCGACCTTGGGGGTGACGGGAGCGTGGTAGTCGGGGCCGACGACGCAAGCCGCGATCGGCAGGGTGGCAAGGGCGGCGAAGAGGGAACGGGTCCGGGTCATTCCGCGCCCCTCGCCTCGGCCCGCGCGCCCGGTTGAGCGAAGGATCGGCCGCGCTGGGAATAGAGGTCGATCAGCACCGGCAGCACGATCAGGATGAGGACGGGGGCCAAGAGGATACCGCCCACCACCACCAGGGCCAGCGGCCTTTGCACCTGCGAGCCGATCCCGGTCGAGATCGCGGCGGGCAAAAGGCCTACACAGGCGGCCATGCAGGTCATGATCACGGGCCTGAGCTGCGTTTCGCACGCCTTCAAGATCGCCTCGCTCCGCGGCATGCCCGCACCGATCCGCTGGTCGAAGGATGAGAGGACGATGATTCCGTTCATGGTGGAAATGCCGAGCAGGGCGATGAAGCCGATAGCCGCCGACACGCTGAGCGGCGTCTTGGTGACGTAGAGGGTGAATATCCCGCCGATCAACGCCATCGGCATCACACTGGCTGCCAGGAGGGTGTCGACCATCGACGAGAAGTGAATGAAGAGCAGGACCCCGATCAGCAGCAGGCTGACCGGCACCACCACTTCGAAACGCTGGAGCGCCTCCTTCAGTTCGCCCAGTTCCCCGACCCATTCCAGGTGATAGCCGCCAGGCAGATGGACGATCTGGGCGATTTTCTTCTGCGCCTCGGTGACGGCGCCGCCGAGGTCGCGGCCGCGGACGCTGAACTTGATCGGAATGTAGCGTTCCTGGTTCTCGCGATAGACGAAGGCGGCGCCCTTGACGAAGCGGATGTTGGCCACGTCGCCTAGCGGGACCTGGGTCACGCCGCCGTTGGCGCCCGGTGCGCCGACGTTCAGGCTGGCCAGCGCCTGCAGGCTGGTCCGGTACTGCGGCGCCAGGCGCACCATGATCGGGAAGTTCCGATCGCTGCCGTTCTCATAGAGGTTGCCGGCCGCCTGGCCGCCGATTGCGGTCTGGACGGCGCCATTGATCATGCCGGGCGTCAGGCCGTAGCGCGCGGCCCGTCCGCGATCGACCTCGATCTCCACCGTCGGCTGGCCGAGCGAGGTGAAGACGGCGAGGTCGGTGACGCCCGGGACCTGGGCCATCGCCGCCTTGATCTGGCCCGCGGTGCGCTCGAGCGTCCTCAGGTCGGGGCCGAACAGCTTGACCGAGTTCTCGCCTTTCACCCCCGAGGCGGCCTCTTCGACATTGTCCTCGATGGTCTGCGAGAAGTTGAAGTCGACCCCAGGGAAACGCCGGGTCAGGGCTTGGTTCAGCTGTTCTGTCAGCTTGACCTTGTCCACGCCCGCCGGCCACTTGTCGAAGGGCTTCAGGGGCACGAAGAACTCGGCGTTGAAGAAGCCGGTGGCGTCAGTGCCGTCGTCGGGCCGGCCGTGCTGCGAGACCACGGTCTGCACCTCGGGGAACTGCATCATCACCGCCCGCATCTGGTTGACATAGGCGTCACTGGCTTCGAGCGAGACCGAGGCGGGCATGTCGGCGCGGATCCAGAAATTGCCCTCCTCCAGATGCGGCATGAACTCAAGCCCCAGGGAGGCGGCGGCCGCGACCGCCAGGATCGCCGCCAGGCTGGCGCCGCCCAGGGTGAGCAGCCGGTTGGCCAGGGCCCAGCGCAGCACGGGGTCGTAGAGCCGTCTCAGGAGGGCCACCAGCGGGGTGTCCACCTCGCGCACGTTGTTGGGCAGCAGGAGCCCGCTCAGCGCCGGGGTGATGGTGAAGGTGGCCAGGAGACCGCCGGCGATCGCATAGGCGTAGGTCTTGGCCATGGGGCCGAAGATGTGGCCCTCGACCCCGGTCAAGGTGAACAGAGGCACGAAGCTGGCGATGATAATCGCCGCGGAGAAGAAGATCGACTTGTTCACCTGCATCGCCGCGTCGGCGATGGTGGTCAGTTTGGCCCGCAGGCCGCGTCTGCTGTCGCCATCGATGGGCGTCAGTTCGGCCAGGTTGCGATAGATGCTCTCGACCATGATCACGGTGGCGTCGACCACCAGGCCGAAGTCGATGGCGCCGACAGAGAGCAGGTTCGCCGACTCCCCCCTCAGGGTCATGATCAGTATGGCGAAGAACAGGGCGAAGGGGATGGTGGCCGAGACGATCACCGCGCTCCTCAGATCGCCCAGGAACAGCCACTGGACCAGGAAGATCAGCACGATCCCGAACACCATGTTGTGCAGCACGGTGTGGGTGGTCACCGCGATCAGGTCGCTGCGGTCGTAGATCTTCTCGATGTGCACGCCGGGCGGCAAAAGGCCCGAGCCGTTGATGTGCTCGACCTCGGCCTCGACGGCGCGGATGGTCGGCATGCTCTTCTCGCCGCGGTGCATCAGGACGATGCCCTCGACGATGTCGTCGTCGTGATCCTGGCCGGCTATGCCCAGGCGCGGCTGGTGGCCGATCTCGACGCTGGCGACATCCTGCAGCAGCACCGGCGAGCCATTGGCGCTGGTCAGCATGGTGCGGCGTAGGTCGTCCATGGAATGGACCAGGCCCACCCCGCGTACGATCGCCGCCTGCGGGCCGAAATTGATGGTCTGGCCGCCGACATTGGCATTGCTGTCGCCCACCGCCTGCAGCACCTGCGACAGGGTCAGGCCGTGCGCGGTCAGGGCGTTCTTGTCGATGACCACCTCATAGGTCTTGGTCTTGCCGCCCCAGCCGGTGACGTCGATCACGCCGGGTACGGCCTTGAACCGGCGCTGCAGCACCCAGTCCTGCAGGGTCTTCAGGTCGGTCACCGAATAACCGGGCGGACCTGTCAGGCGATAACGGTAGATCTCGCCGATCGGGCTTTCCGGCGAGATCTGTGGCTGGGCGCCGTTTGGCAGGGGCGGCAGCTGCGACAGCCGGTTGATCACCCGCTGCTCCGCCTCATCGTAAGAAAAGTCGTAGCTGAACTGGATCTTCACGTCCGACAGGCCGAACAGCGACACCGTGCGCACGCTGGCGACATGCGGGATGCCGGCCATCTGGATCTCGATCGGGATGGTGATGTAGCGCTCGATCTCCTCGGCCGACTGACCATTGGCCTGGGTCACCACCTCCACCAGGGGCGGGACGGGATCAGGATAGGCCTCGATGTTCAGCCGGCTGAAGGCGAAGGCGCCAGCCGCCAGGACCACGGCCAGCAGCACGAGCATCATGACGCGCCGGTGCAGCGCAAAAGCGATGATGGCGTTCACGCCTACTGGTCCTGCGCCGCGCGGTCGATGAACAGCGAGCCGCTGGTCACCACCTGCTCGCCGGTCCTCAGGCCAGAGACGACCTCGACCGCGCCGTCCTCGACCCGGCCGACGCGGATCTGGCGCAGCGACAGGGTGTGACCAGGGCCGGCCACCCACACCCGCGCGGTATCGGCCTCGAAGATCACCGCCGCCTCCGGTACGCTGACGCCGGGCGCAGCCTGAGGGGTCAGGAGGCGCGCCTCGGCGAACATCTCGGGCTTCAGCTTCAGGCCGAGGTTCTCGATCGTCGCGCGGACGGCGACGCGGTGCGTGTTGGGATCGACCGTCGGGGCGATGAAGTCCAGCCGGCCTTGGAAAACCTCGCCGGGCAGGGCGTTGGCGCGCACCTCCATGGCCTGGCCCAGCCGGACGCGGGCGACATCGGTCTCGCGCAGATTGGCCACCAGCCAGACGTGCGAGAGGTCGCTGACCACGAATTCGGGGGTGGCGCCGCCGCTGGCGATGCTGGCGACGTTCTGGCCCTCGCCGACATTGCGCTGAAGGACCATCCCGGCGATCGGCGCGGCGACCACCGCCCGGCCCCGGTCGGTTGCGCCGGACTGTTCCAGGGCGGCGATCGAAGCTTGGCTAACCCCCTGCAGCGCCAGCCGATCACGCGCCGAGGCGAGGGCCGCGCGGGCGCTCGCCAGGTCCGCTTGGCTCTGTTGCCAGTCCTTCAGCGCCGCGCCGCTCGCGGCGTAAAGCGCATGCTGCCGCGCTTCCGCCGCCTCGGCGACGCGCACCTGGGCGGCGGCGGTCGCCAGGTCGCTACGGGCCTGCACGAACTCCAGGGCCTGGACGGCGAACAGGGGCTGGCCTGCGCGCACCGCCTGGCCGGCCACAGCCATCACTGCCGTCACCCGGCCCGAGAACGGCGAGAACACCTGAGTGGTGCGGTCGTCGTCTGTCGCGATCTTACCGTCGGTCGCGGCGGCGATTCGGAACGTCCGAGGCTCGGCCGCGGCGAAGCGGAAGGTGGACCATTGCTCGTCGGTGGGGCGGAAACCGCCCTTGGGCGGGGGCGAATCTGCAGGCGCCGGCGGTGGCGCGAACAGGGCGGTGAGCCGCGGCGCGCCGAAGAACAGACCGCCGCCGACGATCGCCGCCGCCACCAGGATCGTCCATTGTGTGCGTCGCGTGAGGGGGCTCACAGGAGCTTGGGCAGTTTGGCCATGGTGGCCGCCAGGGCCACGGCGAAGCCGTAGTACAGCGCCAGAAGCGCGAAATGGGCGATTATCGCCGGCAAGAGCGCCGGCTCCTGCGTCCCGGCCTCTGCGCCGGCGGCCAGGCCGTCCAACTCCTCGCGCGCCTCCTCGCTGGCCGCCTTCCAGATATGGGGCGCATCAACGTGCAGCGACGAGGCCTCGCCGCGGGCCATGCGCCGGGCGAGTTCGTCGATGCCGATGCGCTTGGTCAGTTCGCTGTGCCGCACGACGTCCTGCAGCATGTTCATCTCCTGCCGCACCGCGGCCACGGCCATTGAGGCCGCCGCATGGGCGAAGACGAAGGCGCCGGCCACGGCGGCCAGATGGTCCGGGAATTCGGCCATGCAGAGGGCCATGCCGACGACCATGGCCAGGTAGGCGGTCACCGGGCCGGCGAGCGCTCTTGGCATATAGGACGTGTTCACGTTCGCTCCAGACGTCTGGCCCCCGCCAGCCCGCAATGCGGTTTGTGGAAAACCTAGGCCGGGGGGGCTGGGGCGTGAACTGTGACTTGTCACAGGCGCGCCGTGATGCGCCGGAGCGGCTAGAGCATGATCAGTTCGGCGGCTATGGCCACCGCGACCGCCTGGGTGCGCGTTGCCACGCCCAGCTTGGTGCGGGCGTTGTCCAGGTGAAAATCCACCGTGCGGCGTGTCAGGTCGAGGATCTGGGCGATTTCGTCCGAGGTCTTGCCACGGGCCGACCAGGTCAGGGCGTCGATCTCGCGCGGGCTCAGGGCGACGTCGCGTCGCCAGAGGTCGCGGCGCGGGACGCGCGACAGCCTCGCCTTGACGATAGTGGCCAGGATGTCGAAGTCGATCGGCTTGGTCACATAGTCGTCGGCTCCCAGCCGGCGCCCGCGCAGTTCGCTGTCGCGGTCGGTCAGGGCGGTGAGGAATACGAACGGCATGTCGGACAGCCAGGGGGCGTTGGCGGTCAGCCGCTCCAGCACCTCGAAGCCGGACATGATCGGCATGTTCAGGTCGCACAGCACGAGGTCCGGCCGCTGGGCCATGATCGCAGAGAGGCCCTCGCGCCCGTTGTGGCGGACCAGTACGCGATAGCCGCGCTCCGTCAGGTCCTCGGCCAGCAGGCCCGCGGTCTCCCGGTCGTCCTCGATGCAGAGGACGGTCGGCGGCTCGGCTTCGCCGGGGGCTTTCGGCGTTTGCGACATCGGCGTGGTTATACGAGAGCCTGGCCTGTTCGCCAGCATTGAGCCTTGGCGGCAAGCTCAATAGGCTCGGCCCCGTGCCGCAGCTCTCCGTCAACCCCTGGCGCTCGATCCGCACCGGCCTTTCGGCGGTGTTCCTGCTGTTCCTGGTGCTGGTGGCGATCCTCGGGGCGTTCAGCGTCAGCGAACTCCGCGACGTGAACCGGGTCTCCGCCGAGATCCGCGACCGCTGGCTGCAGAGCACCCGCGCGCTCGGCGACCTGAACAACTACACCTCCGACGCCCGCGCTGCGGAGGCGAGCCGCCTGTTGGCCCACAGCGACCCGCAGAAGGCGGAGATGGATCGCGAGATCGTCGAGATCGATCGCCAGGTCGCCCGGGCCGAGCGCAGTTATCTGCAGGTGGCGCACGATGCCGAGGAAAGGGCGCTCTACGCGCGTTTCATCGGGAACTGGAACGCCTACCACGCCGTCTCGGGGCAGGTGCTGTCCGCTGCGCGCGAGGGGCGCCAGGCCGAGGCCGATGCGCTCTACGCCTCAGGTTCGCTGAAGGCCTACGCGGCCGCCAGCGACGCCCTCGGCGTCCTCACCGACCGCACGGTGGTCCGCGCCCGAGAGGCCAGCAAACAGGCCACTGTGGCCTACCGGACCGCGCGGGCCCTGATCGCCGCCGCCATCGTCCTTGCCGCGCTGGGGCTGGCGGGCGGCGTGTACTACACGACCCGCGCCATCTCCCGGCCCCTCTTGGACCTGACTGCGCGAATGCGCTCGCTGGCCGCCAATGAGACCCGCATCGACATCCCCTACACTCGCCGGCGCGACGAGGTCGGCGAGATGGCCCGCGCCGTGGTGGTGTTCCGCGCCAACGCCATCGAACTGGCGCGCAGCCAGCAGGCCCTGATCCAACAGGCGAGCCTTCTGGAGGAGCGGCTGGAGGCCGAGCGCAGGTTGACCGGGATGCAGCGCAATTTCGTCTCCATGGCCTCGCATGAGTTCAGGACGCCCCTAACCATCATCGACGGCCACGCCCAGAGGTTGGCCTCGCTGAAGGGGCGTCTGTCGCCCGACGACGTCGCAGAGCGGGCAGGGCGCATCAGGAAGGCGGTGCTGCGGCTGCGCCACGCGATCGAGCAGCTGCTGGAATCCACACGCCTGTCCGACGGCGACGCCAAGCTCTACTACCATCCGGTCGCCTTCGATCCTGCGGCCTTGCTGCGCGAGGTCTGCCAGGTTCACCGCGACATCGCTCCGGAAGTCCGCATCGTCGAGCGGTATGGGGAACTGCCGGCGGACTTCGTCGGCGATCCCAAGCTGCTCTACCAGGTGATCAGCAACCTGGTGTCCAACGCGGTGAAGTATTCCCCGGACGCCGCCGTGATCGACCTCGACGCCCAAGTCCGCGACCATGTCCTGGAGATCATCGTCCAGGACCACGGGATCGGAATTCCCCCCGCCGACCTGCCTCAAGTCTTCGACCGTTATCACCGCGGCGGCAATGTCGGCGGCGTGGTCGGCGCCGGCGTCGGCCTCTATCTGGTCAAGATGGTGGTGGACCTGCACGCTGGCCAGGTGGCCGTCGCCAGCCGGCTGGGCGAGGGGACTCGGGTCACGGTCTCCCTGCCTCTGACCGCGGCCCTGGCGCAGATTTTTCGCGCGTCCGCCAGCCAGGTGTAGGAAAGGCGGAAATTCGAGCGTCCTTGAGGGCGAACCAGGAGACCTGCAATGCCACCCTATCGAGCCCTCTTCGCGGCCAAGGCCGCCTTTTCACTCGCCCTCGCCGCCAGCCCTGCGATCGCCCAGACCGCCGCCGCGCCGCAGCCTCCGGCCGGCCAGTACTACATGGACAAGGCGCACACCTCGGTGGTGTTTCGGGTCAGCCACCTTGGATTCTCCCACTACACGGCCCGTTTTTCTCGGGTGGACGGTACGCTGGCGTTCGATCCTGACCACCCCACGGCCATGAAAGTCGAGGCGACCATCGACCCCACCTCGCTGGAGCTGAACACCCCGCCGGCCGGCTTTCACGATCAGCTGATGGGCAAGAGCTGGTTCGAAGCCGCCCAGTTCCCGCAGATCACATTCCGTTCGACATCAGTCGAACTCACCGGCCCGCACGCGGCCAAGGTCACGGGCGACCTCACCCTGCACGGGGTGACCAAGCCTGTGGTGCTGGACGTGACCTACAACGGCGGCTGGCCGCCCAACAATTTCGATCCCGGCGGCGCCAGGATCGGCTTTTCCGCCCACGGCGTGCTGAAGCGCTCCGCCTACGGAATATCCTACGGCGTTCCGGCCCCAGGCTCGAGCATGGGCGTCAGCGACGAGGTGGACGTGGCGATCGAGACCGAGTTCAGCTCGACGCCGGCGAAATAGGCTCGCCGGCTCCAACGCCGCGCAGCACCGCGTCCACCAGATCGGCGCTGAAACGCTCGGACTTGGCGATCATGGCGGCGCGCAGGCGGCGCGGGGTGGTGCTGACGTGGTTGGTCACCCCGCCGACCACCAGGTCCATCAGCAGGCCCGGATTGACGCTGGGCGCGATCTCGCCGCGGGCGATGGCCCGCCGCACGATGGCCCGGCCCTGGCTGACGGTTGCCTCGCGGTAGGGGGTCAGGGCGGCCTCCACCTCGGGATGGCGCACGGCGTCCGCCGGCATCCACCGCGCGACGCCTGCATGGTCGCTGGTCAGCACCCCGAAGATCTGCCCGGCCAGGGCCAGGAGGTCGCCGCGTAGCGAACCGGTGTCGATACGCGCCGGGGCCAGCCATCGGGCCTCGAGGGTCCGCCGCAAAAGCGCCTCGCGGCTCTTCCAGCGGGCGTAGAGACCGGCCTTGCCCACGCCGGAGCGGCGGGCCAGGGCCTCATAGCTGAAACCCGCCCAGCCGGCCTCGGCATAGAGGCCGATCGCCGCGTCGAGCACACGGTCTTCCAACTGGGGGTCGCGGGGACGGCCCCGGCCCGTCGGCGCATTGTCGGCCTTTCTGGTTTGCGAGCTTGCATCGTCGCGCATCATGCGCCTAGTTTTAGACGGGTATCGTCCGTAAATAAAGGAGGCCGCCGCATGGCCAGTCTGTCCGCAGAGGAAAGATCCGCGCTGCGCGACGCGGTCAGCCGGCTCCTGGCCGACAAGAGCACGGAGGCCGACGTGCGGCGGACCATGGAGACGGAGACCGGCTACGACTCCGGCCTCTGGGGCCAGCTCGCCGAGATGGGCGTCACCGGCCTCGTGATCGAGGAGGCCTATGGCGGCGCGGGCGCCGGGCCGATGGAGGTCGAGGCGGTGATGGAGGCAGCGGGCGCCGCGCTTCTGTGCTCGCCGCTCCTGGCCTCCAGCGTGCTGGCGGCCGAGCTCTTGCGCGCCCTGGGCGACGAGGACGCAAAGGCGCGGCTGCTGCCGGACATGGCCGCCGGCAAGACCATCGTCACCGCCGCCCTGACTGGGGACGCCGGAACCTGGGTCGAGGATGGAGTATCGGTCACCGCCGACGCCGTGGACGAGGCCTTCGCCCTTAACGGCGTCGCCAGCTACGTCCTCAACGGCCAGAACGCCGATGTCCTGCTGGTGCTGGCGCGGGCCGACGATGGCCTGGCCGTCTTCGAGGTCGATCCCAAGGCCGACGGCGTCAGTCTCGCTGGGCTGCCGACCTTCGACCACACGCTTCGGCTGGCGCGGATCACCTTCTCGGGCGCGCCCGCCCGGCGGATCGGCGGCGCGGCCTGGCGGGCGGTTCAGGCGGCCATCGATCTGGCCCTCGTGGCCCTCGCCGGCGAGCAGGCGGGCGCCGCGCAGCGTTGCCTGGACTTCACCGTCGACTACGCCAAGAACCGCTATCAGTTCGGCCGCGCCATCGGCTCCTTCCAGGCCATCAAGCACATGGCGGCCGACCTCCTGTTGGAGACCGAGAGCGCCATCTCGGCGGCGCGCCACGCCGCGGCCCGACTGGCCGAGGGCGCCGCCGATGCGGAGGCTGCGGTCAGCCTGGCCGCCTTCGCCTGCGCCGACGCCTTCACCCGGACCACCGCCGACGCGGTGCAGATGCACGGCGGCATCGCCTTCACCTGGGCGCATCCGGCCCACCTCTACCTGCGGCGGGCCCGCGCCGACGCCCAGTTGTTCGGCGCCTCGCCGGCCCATCGCGAGCGCTTCCTGAAAGCGCTGGGAGCCTGATCATGACGCAAGCCGCACCCGTGACCGACGAGGCCCTGCGCGAAGAAGTCCGCGCCTGGCTGGCAGACAACTGGAAGGGCCTGCCGCGCTCCGGCGGCGGGGCCGGCTGGACCGCCTCGCCCGAGCAGAAGGCCTGGCTGGCCAAGGTGGTCGAGGCGCGCTGGGCTGTGCCCCGCTGGCCAGCGGCCTGGCTGGGCCGCGGCCTGTCCGACGCCCAGGCCCGGATCATCGAGCGCGAATTCGCCGCCGCCGGCGCGCCAGGCGCCGGCCAGGACCGCACCAATCTCTGGGCCAACACCCTTCTGGCCTGCGGCACGGAGGCCCTGAAGCAGAAGCTGGTCCTGCCGCTGCTGCGCCAGGAGGTCGGCATGTGCCTGCTCTATTCCGAGCCCGGCGCGGGCTCGGACCTGGCCGGCATCCGCACCCGGGCCGAGCGGGTGGGTGACCATTTCGTGGTCAACGGCCAGAAGGTCTGGACCTCGGGCGCGGCCACCGCCGACTATGGCATGCTGATCGCCCGCACCGACTGGGATGTCCCCAAGCACAAGGGCATCAGCTTTTTCTTCCTGCCGATGAAGCAGCCGGGGGTCGAGGTCAGGCCCCTGCGCCAGATCACCGACGAAAGTCACTTCAACGAGGTGTTCATCACCGACGCCATCGTTCCGGCCGAGAACCTGCTGCGCGACCTGGGCGACGGCTGGAGCGTGCTGCAGACGGCCCTGGCCTACGAGCGCTCGGTGATGGGCGAATCCGCCCGCGGCGGGCGCTCAGGGGCGGCGGAGTCCAAGACCGAGGAGCCGCTGATCGCCCTGGCGCGGGAGGCGGGGGCCCTGGGCGACCCGCTGCTGCGGCAGGACCTCGCCCAGGCGATCGCCTACAAGCGCCTCAACGCCCTCAACACCGCCCGCGCCAAAGCCGACCTGGCTCAGGGCAGCTCCTCCCCGGTGATGAGCCTGGGCAAGCTGGCCATGAGCCGCATCCTGCACGAGGAGGCGAGGGTGCGCACCGCCATCCTGGGCGCCGCGAGCCTGCTGGAAGGCCCCGATCATCCGCGTTCGGAGGACGCCAACTTCCTGGCCCTGAACGCCTATTTCACCTCCATCGGCGGCGGCACCGACCAGATCCAGCGCAACATCATCGGCGAACGGGTTCTCGGCCTGCCCCGCGAGCCCGAGGTCGACCGCGACATTCCCTTCCGCGAGGTCCGCAGCGGTCGCTAGGGCTAGGTCGCCGAGCTCCGCAAGCCTTCAGTGCCGGTCGTTGTTGGTGCGGTCGTATTCTTCGACGATCTGCCTGGGTGGGTCCTGCCAGCTGTCCCAGGGCAGGTCCTTGTGCAGTTCGTTCGACCAGCGCTCCATCCAGTCGATGCCGTCGTGGCCCACATAGGGGTCGCGCGTGCGATAGGCCGGATCCTTCATCGCCTCGTCCAGGGTCACGCCCTTCAGCTTGCGGCGCTTGAGGATGTCGGCCAGGTCGTCGATGCAATCGGCGTTCAGCCGGGTGGCGTGCAGCAACATGACAAAGGCGATCTGCCGGCCGAACAGGGCGGTCGACGCAGCCTGGTACCAGCCGACGGTGCGCTCGGTGTATTCGAGATATTGCCGCTTGATCCGCAGGCGCCGGGCCTCGTCGTGGCGGGCGATGGCGTCGTCATAGGGCTCGGCGAATTCCCAGTCGTCGGCGTCGATGGTGACCGGCGCGATCCGGTAGCCGTGGGCTGCGAGCCAGTCGTCGATCTCCTTCTTGACCGCCTCAGGAACCCCGGTCTCGAGATAGGGGTGGCGAAACCAGCCCAGCGATCGGCCGCGCTTTTCCAGCAGCCCGCGGGTCACCGGCTCGCCGCGCGCTATGTCCTGGATATAGCCGGCGCCGCCCAGCTGATCGGGCGATTCATGGCTGAAGGTGTGGTTGCCGAGGGTCATGCCGGCGTCCAGCCACTTTTCCAGGTTGGCGATCTGCTGAGCCCGGTCGATCTGGTCGAGCTTGCTCTCGTTGACGAAGCCGGTCGCCGGCAGGCGCCGCCGCTTCAGCCCGCGCAGCAGCATCTCGTTGAGGTAGTTCACATAGGGCTGGTCATTGAACAGGCTCAGCGCCGGAAGGTCGTCGAAGGTGAGGGCGACCCTGCCGCCCCCGGCGCGCGCTTGCGGCCCCCAGGCCAAAAGGCAGATCGGGATCAGGGCCGCGAGGAATGCTGTCGATCGGCGCATGCTGTAGCCCTTGTTCTCTGACCGCGCTCGATCGCCCCAGGCGATGACGGCGGGCGTGGCGCCATCCAGGCACCGGCTATGTGATTCGCCCCGGCCCTGTCCCGTTCGATACTACGGCTTTTAGGGCGCCCCCCGGCGGCCTATCCTCGCCTTCCCACATCCAAGCACAGCAGGCGGACATGCTCACCGTACACCACCTCGGGATATCCCAATCCGAACGCATCGTCTGGCTGTGCGAGGAGCTTGAGATCGAGTACGCCCTGAAGCGCTACGACCGGCGCGCGGACAACCGCCTGGCGCCGGACGACTACAAGGCGCTGCACCCGATGGGGATTGCGCCGGTGATCACCGACGGCGACCTCGTGCTGGGCGAGAGCGGCGCCATCTGCGACTACATCTGCGGGCGTTACGGCGGCGGGCGGCTCGCGCCAGGGCCAGACGACCCCGACTTCGCCGATCACCTGTTTTGGTTCCACTGGTCCAACGGCACCTTCATGGCCACGCTGATGATGCAGCTGGTCCTGGCCAGCGGGGCCCCGGGCAATCCGGCTGCGGTTTTCGTGGAGGACCGCAGCCGCCGCGCCTGGGCCATGGCCGAGGCGAGGCTGGGGCAGGCCCCGTTCTTCGGCGGTGCCAACCTGACCACCGCCGACATCATGATGGTCTATTGCCTGACCACCAGCCGGGCCTTCCGCGGCGCCTCGATCGAGGGTTATCCCAATCTGCGCGCCTATCTCCAGCGCATCGGCCAGCGGCCGGCCTACCAGCGGGCGATGGCCAAGGCGGAGCCGGGCATGGCGCCGATGCTCGCGTAGCGGCGCGGCCAGCAAGGCTAGGCTAGTCGCGATCGCGCATGAGGCGAGGCTTCAGGCCTGCGCCATTTTCGCCCGTAGCCGGCGCATGCCGCCGATCCAGCGGTCGTAGTCGCCGGCCTTGCGCTGCATGTAGGTCAGGACCTGCTCGTGCGGCAGGATCAGGAAAGTCTCGGCGGCGAGGCCGGCGATGACCGCCTCGGCCACCTCGTCCGGGGTCATCACGCCGTCCAGGTTCTGCGGTTGGGAGGCGGCGTCGCCCTGGCGCAGCATGGCGGTGTCGACCCCTTGCGGGCAGAGGATCGAAACCTTGATCCCCTGGTCGCCCAGGGTGATGGCCAGGGACTCGGCGAAGCCGACGGCGGCGTGCTTGGTCGTCGAATAGACCGCTCCGCCGATCTGGGACAGGAGCCCCGCGGCCGAGACCGTGTTGAGGATATAGCCGCCGCCCCGCGCCACCATGCCCGGAATGACCGCGCGGGCGGCGTGGACATGGGCCATCAGGTTGACGTTCCAGGCCCGGTTCCAGACCGCGTCAGGCGATGAGGTCGGGTCGTCCTTGTCAGGATCGGCGTCGCCGATCCCGGCGTTGCAGCAGATGAGGTCGATCCGCCCATGGCGGGCCTCGATATCGGCGACCATGGCCGCCGTGGCCGGCCCGTCGGTGACGTCCAGGGTGACGGCCTCTCCGCCGATCGCCGCGGCGGTCGCCGCCGCGCCCTCGCCATTTCGGTCGACCACCACCACCTTGGCGGCGCCCTCGGCGGCGAAGCGCCGGGCCAGGGCGGCCCCGATGCCTTCGGCCGCGCCGGTGACGACGACGACCTTGTCCTTGACGTGCATGATCAATCCCTGAGGTTCGGGTGGTCTTTGCGAGTTGGGCGCCGCGTTCGACGGGCCGCCGAGGCGGCCCGCCGCTGTGCGATCAGCGGTAGCGGCCGAGCTCGTTGCGGCCGTTGACCATGTGGTGGACCTCGTCCGGGCCGTCGGCGAAGCGCAGGTGGCGCACGTCGGTGTAGAGGTCGGCCAGCGGCGTCCATTGCGAGATGCCGGTGGCGCCATGGATCTGGATGGCCTCGTCGATGATCTGACAGGCCTTTTCCGGCACCATGGCCTTGACCATGCTGACCCACACCCGGGCTTCCTTGTTGCCCAGGACGTCCATGGCCTTGGCCGCCTTCAAGACCATCAGGCGCATGGCCTCGATCTCGATCCGGGCGCGCGAGACCTTTTCCAGGTTGCCGCCGAGCATGATCAGGGGCCGGCCGAACGCCTCGCGCGACAGGCCGCGGCTGACCATCAGGTCCAGCGCCAGTTCGGCCTTGCCGATGGTGCGCATGCAGTGGTGGATGCGGCCCGGGCCGAGGCGGACCTGGGAAATCTCAAAGCCGCGGCCCTCGCCCAGCAGGATGTTCTCCCTGGGCACCCGCACGTTCTCGAAGCGGATGTGCATGTGGCCGCGCGGTGCGTGGTCGTGGCCGAACACGTGCATCGGCCCCAGGATCTTCACCCCCGGGGCGTCGGTGGGGACCAGGATCTGCGACTGCTGCTGGTGCGGGGCGGCGTCCGGGTTGGTCTTGACCATGGTGATCATGATCTTGCAGCGCGGATCGCCGGCGCCTGAGATGTAGTATTTCTCGCCGTTGATCACCCACTCGTCGCCGACCAGGGTGGCGGTGGTGGAGATGTTCTTGGCGTCGGACGAAGCCACGTTCGGCTCGGTCATGGCGTAGGCCGAGCGGATCTCGCCGTTCAAGAGCGGCTTCAGCCACTTTTCTTTCTGCTCGGGCGTGCCGACCCGTTCTAACACTTCCATATTGCCGGTGTCGGGCGCGGCGCAGTTCATGGTTTCCGACGCCAGCGGGCTCTTGCCCAGCTCCACGGCGATATAGGCGTAGTCGAGGTTGGAAAGGCCCTCGCCGGTCTCGGCGTCAGGCAGGAAGAAATTCCAGAGCCCCTCGGCCTTGGCCTTGTTCTTCGCGACCTCCAGCACCTCCAGCTGGCCGGGCGCGAAGGTCCAGCGGTCGGTGTGGCCCTCGCCGAGGCGTTCGTACTCGGCGGCCATCGGCTCGACGGTTTCCTTGATGAAGCGCTTCACGTGCTCATAGAGCGGCACCGCCTTGTCGCTCATCCGCAGGTCGTTGAGTTCGTCCTGAGGGTTGAGGGCGTAGTCCGAGGACGCCTTGGGTGTGGCGATGTTCATCCTGGTCGCTCCTTCATTGACGTGTGCTGCCGAAATTTCGGCGCGGGCGCAGGCGGTGTGCGCTGCGCCGCGAAGATCGACAGCAGGCTTAGCGCCGGTTTCGGGAAAAATCAAACAAGCGTATGAATTGCGCCCGGGCGGCGGCTACTCGACGCCTTTGAGGAAGGTGGCGAGGCCGTCAAAGTATCTCTGCTGGTCGTCGTACATCGCCAGGTGGCTACCCTCGGGCAGATAGAGATATTTCCCGCTCTGCAGCTGCCTCGACGTCGCCTCCCTGTAGGCCGGGTCCATGGTGTCGTAGCGGGCGCCGATCACCAGGGTCGGGACGGCGAAGCGCCGGAGGTCGGCGAAACGGTCCCAGTCGGCCAGGCGGCCGCTGGCCCCCCGTTCGCTCGGGCCCTGCATCAGGGTGTAGAGGTCCGAATTGATCTGGGCGAAGCTGCGAATGACCGGCTCGGGCCATTCAGCCTAGGGCCTGCGCAGGATGTGCTGCTCGTAGTGCATGGGGATCAGGACCTCCATGTACCTGGGGGCCGTTGTCTTGCCGGCGGCCTCCAGCGAATTCACCTCGCCCAGGAGCTTCTGGTCCGTCGCCGGGGCGTCGAACGCGACCCCTGCCGAGCTTGTTGCAGGGTGTCGCAAGCACGGAGAAACGTCGCCTTCCAAGTTCCGCCTAGTGTCGTGAGCCGTCGACATGGGCGGGGCAGGTCTCGGGCTGCTGCCGAAGCACGATCAATAGTTCTCGCAGGCGCCCTTCGCGATCGAAGATCGGCGCTGTGTGGCATCCGAACGCCTGGTAGGTCCCGTCCGCACGGCGGACCTGCAGGCCGAGGTGCGCCGCGGCGTTCGATGGCTCGGCGCCTTGCCCAATGCGCAACAGCGACTGTATCGAAATCACTGCATCCGGATGGACGAGATCACGCAGGTTGGCGCCGATCAGCCGGCCGGCGTCGAAGCCCAACCGCTGCACAGCCTGGTTGCAGAAGCGAACCCGTCCCGCCCGGTCCACGCCCAGTACGACGTCGATGGCGCGGTCCATGAGCGCCTTCGCCCGCTCCTGGTCGGTCGCGCTCGCGCCCAGCCTGCGGTACTCGCTGGCGGTCATGCCATAGGCGTCATGAAACCAGCGGGAGAAGGTGCTGACGCTGGAAAATCCGACGATCGCGGCCAGTTCCGACAACGGCTGGTCCGCCCTTCCCATCTGACTTTCGACGAGACTTCGGCGCGCGCGATCGAGCAGATCGCTGAAGGTCGTGCCGTGCGCCTTCAGCCGCCGGTGAATCGTGCGCGGATCCACGCCTTGTTCGGCTGCAAGCCGCTGGAGCGAACAATCGCCTTCGATCAGGAGGCGAAGAACCACGTCCTGCAGGTCTTCAAGCGGGTCGGATTGATCCGGGCGACCGCGAGCAGTGACGAACTCCTCGATGGTTTTCAGGACCTCAGGGTTCGCGTGCGGCAGCGACAGGTTTGCGTCGGCGCGGTCGAGTACGAGGCTGTCGCCCTCGCAGCCGAACTCGACCTTGCCAAAAAAGGCCTGGAA
Organism: Phenylobacterium montanum; assembly: GCF_018135625.1. Lineage (NCBI taxonomy): Bacteria > Pseudomonadati > Pseudomonadota > Alphaproteobacteria > Caulobacterales > Caulobacteraceae > Poindextera > Poindextera montana. Next base: position 2,831,532 of record NZ_CP073078.1, on the reverse strand, counting down.
CGGGCCGATGTCCTCGGGCGCGGTCCGGGAGAAGCAGGTCAGGTGAGGTCGCCAGTCGGCCCCCAGAATGTCACGCAGGAACAGGACGCTGGCGGCCTGCAGCACGGTCATCAGATGGGGGTTCCTGTTGAGCTCGGGCCTGGTGAAGCGCCGCTTCCAGACCAATAGCTGCCCGACTTCGTGAACCTCGTGAACCTGACCGGGGTCCTGCAGCGCTATGTGCTTGGCGAGAAATCTGATGCCTGCGCCAAGCGTCGGTTGCGCGCGCAGGGCGATGCGCAACGGCGCCACAAGGAAGGAGCCGATCACCGCCTTTGAGGCCAGGGCCGCCCGAATGCCGATGTCTTCGCGCCCCGACAGGGCAGCAACCAGATTTATGGCGCGCAGGGCGGCGTCGCCGGGCACGCTAACGCCGGTGTCCAGATAGGTTTCGGGCGGCAGCCCGGACTGTGCGGCGATGGCCTCCCAATCCAGGCCGAGCGACATCGCGGCCTGGGAGAAGGCGATCAGCACTACACCTCTGACGTGTGGCTTCGCCGCCTCGGCCGGGTCGGCGGGCGAGACCTGGGATTTTGCCAGGTGCAGGTACTTGCGAAGATGCATCAGCGCCAACGCGAGTCCTCGTCCGTCACGGCGTCGGTCTTGGCTGCGCCGTGGCGCTGCTGGCGGGTGCTGCGCCCCGCCTTCGCCAGCCCAGACCTCGCCAAAGGTTTGCTTAAAAGGGCGTCATGCTTGCGAATATTGACACGTGACTTCGGAGTTCATGTGTCATGGCTTCGGGCGTCGCCGCCTTGATCTGCGTCAGACCGTCACATTCAGATGTTCAGGCGGCTCGAAAGTTCACGGATTTCAAGGGAACCGCTCGGTCGCGGTCTTCACCCAGACGCCGGTTAGGCGCTCGTTTACCAACAGGGTTGGCACACTTCCAGTTGAGCTCGCGTTCCGCGCCCGATGCCTCGGGGTGCAGGAGCCGCGCGGATCGAAGCGCGATGTCCGGCGGCCTTCTCGTCGCCGGGCCGCCATTCTGGAGACGATAATGACCAACGATACGGGCATTGATGGCCGCCTGCGGTTCATGAAGCTGGATGGCGAGGCTCAGCGCGCCCTCAAGTCGGTGCAGCCCGCCCTGATGAAGGCGCTGCCCGGGGCGCTCGACGCCTTCTATCAGCAGGTCGAGGCGTTCCCCGAGACCCGCGCCTTCTTCCGAAACCCGGGGCTGATGAACAGCGCCAAAAGCCGCCAGCTCGACCATTGGCGAATCATTTCCGACGGCGAATTCAGCCAGAGCTATGTGCAGGCGGTGACCAAGGTCGGCGAGACCCACGCGCGCATTGGCCTGGAGCCGCGCTGGTATATCGGCGGCTATGCCCTGGTGCTGGAGCGGCTGCTCGGCGACCTGGTCGAGGCGCGCTGGCCCAGGGGCGGCTTGGGCGCCAGGCGCGAGGGCCCCAGCCAACTCGTCTCCGAGATCGGCGCCGTCACCAAGGCGACCATGCTCGATATGGACTTCGCCATCTCAGTCTATCTCGACGCGCTGGACAAGGCCCGGCAGGCCAGCGAGGCCAAGGCTCAGGCGACCAACGCGGCCGTGATGTCGGCGGTAGGCGTCGCGCTCGCCAAGCTGGCCCAGGGCGATCTCACGCACCGCATCGGCGACGAGTTGCCGGGCGAATATGGCCAGCTCCGCCAGGATTTCAATTCGGCGATCGAGCAGTTGGCGGCGACGCTGGCCCAGGTGCAGTCCACCGCCGATGCGATCACCAGCGGGACCGACGAGATCACAGTGGCTTCGGACGACCTTTCGCGGCGCACCGAACAACAGGCGGCGAGCCTGGAGGAGACCGCCGCCGCTCTCGACCAGATCACCGCTACGGTCCAAAAGACCGCCGCCGGCGCCAAGCAGGTGAGCGAGGCTGTGACAGCGGCCAAGGGCCAGGCCCAGCATTCCGGCGAGGTGGTGGAAAAAGCGGTCCAGGCCATGGACCTGATCGAGACCTCGTCCAAGCAGATCGGCCAGATCATCGGCGTGATCGACGAGATCGCCTTCCAGACCAACCTTTTGGCCCTGAACGCCGGCGTCGAGGCGGCGCGGGCGGGCGAGGCGGGCCGCGGCTTCGCGGTCGTGGCCCAGGAGGTGCGGGCTCTGGCCCAGCGCTCGGCCGAAGCGGCCAAGGAGATCAAGAGCCTGATCTCGGCTTCCTCTGAACAGGTCGGCGCAGGCGTCGGCCTGGTCGGCGAGACGGGCGGCGCCCTGCGGGCGATCGCGGCCAAGGTCAACGAGATTGACGCCCTGGTGGCGGAAATCGCCGCCTCCGCCCAGGAGCAGGCTTCCGGCCTCAGCCAGGTCAACACAGCCATCAATCAGATGGACCAGGTGGTGCAACAGAACGCGGCCATGGTCGAGGAGAGCACGGCGGCGGCCCATTCGCTGAAGGGGGAAACCGCTGAACTCGCCGAGATGATCTCCCGCTTCGAGGTTGGCGCCCGCGGCTCAAGCTCAGCCCCCGCCGGACGCCACCCGGCGCCTGCAAGGCCGATGGCTGGTCGCGAGCCCGCCCGGCATGGCTCCGCCCGCAATCCCGTGGCTCAGGCTCAGGCCAGGATCGCCGCCGCCGGCATCCGCGCCGTCGCTCCTGGCAATTGGGAGGAGTTCTAAACCTCGCGCGCCCCGTGCGGTTCGGCCGGCCTGCAAGTGACGATCGCCAGGGGGTGAATCGGTTTCGATGAAATCTGAATCGATTTCACTGAAGTCCGACAATTGTTCGTCGGATTTCAGAGGGACTGATTCAGATACCCGTGTAACCATCTGAAAATTAATGAAACTTTCTAAACCTTGGTCGGCAGCCGGTGATGGTGTTGCCCAGGCCGTCCAGTGAGCCGGTGAAGAAATTGGTCGATCCATCAGTAGTGCGCCCGAGGAGGGCGGCGATGCAGGTCGTACCGCTGGCCTTCAGCGGCCGGGCCAGGCTGTCGCAGGGCCGCTCTTCCTTCATTCCGAACGATGGCTTCCGGCCGGGACTGTCACCGCGGGGCTGCGGGCTTGTCCGGCTTCGGATCGTTGCGCGGCCAAGCCGGGTGTGTCCGCTTTCCCAGCCAAGCGACGCATTTCGGACAATTTGATTGGCCGGCGGGGACCGGGACCGGCGCCAGCGGCGCCGTAGGCGGCGCGGCCAGCGCAACAGATGCCGTCACCGGCGCGAACCTGACCGTGGCCGCCTCCGCGATCGGCGGGGCCGGCGGGGCGGGCAATGGCGGCGGCATGACCGGGGGCGCCGGCGGACTTGCGACCGCCTCCGCCCAAGGGACCGCCAGCGGGTCGGGCGCAAGCTCGGTTGCGGCGATCGAAGCCGGCGGGGCCGGCGGCGCGGGCAGCGGCGGCGCTGCGGGCGGGACGGGGGCGAGCGCCTCCCTGACCAACGGCGTCAATGGCCAGACCGCGGGCGGCGCCCTGACGCTCAGCCAGTCGGTCTCCGGCGGCGCCGGCGGGGCCAGCGACACGGCGGCGGCCGGGGCGGCGGGCGCGGCGACCTCCAATCTGACCTTCAACGACCTGAGCCACGCGACCCGCAGCGCCCAGCTCGCGGTGACCAACACCGCTGCCGGCGGCGCCGGCGCTTCGGGCGCGACAGGCTCGGCCGGCGGCGCAGGTTATGCGACCAGTGTCGTCACCGGCGCGGGGACCGTCGCCAGCTCCGTGGGCGCCACGGGCGGCGCCGGCGGCAATGGCGCGGCGGGCGGCTCCGCGACGGCCAAGGACTCGGTGCTGGGCGGGACCAGCGTCTCCAGCACGGCGACCGCGACGGGCGGCGCCGGCGGCGTTGGAGCCGCTGGCGGCGGGATGGCTGCGACGGCGAGCGCCACCGGCGTCAGCGCCACGGCGACGGCGACGGCGCTCGGCGGCGCCGGGGGTTCGGCCAGCGGCGCCGGAGCGACCGGCGGCGCGGGCGGCAGCGGCTCGGCCACCGCCAACTCGGCATCTTCCGGCTCCGGAGCCGGCGCGGCCAGCGCCTATCGCACCGGCGGCGCCGGCGGCGCAGGCCTTTCGGGCGCCAATGGCGGGGCGGGGGCCTATGGCTACCTCGTCAACGCCGTCTCCGGTACGACCAATGGCGGCGCGCTCAGCCTGACGCAGCAGGCGGTCGGCGGGGCCGGCGGCTCCAGCGCCGGCGGCCTGGCCGGGGCGGGTGGTGTCGCCACCTCGAACCTGACCCTCCACGACGCCGCCGGCGCGGCCAAGAGCGCCTCGCTGGCCGTACAGCTGACCGCGGACGGCGGGGCCGGCGGCGCCGGGTCGGCCGGATCCGCGGGGGCGGCGGGGGCCAGCGGCTCGGCCACCCTGGCGCTTACCGGCGCCGGATCGGTCACCGCCAATGTCGATGCGGCCGGCGGCGCAGGGGGAGCGGGCGCGACAAACGCCCTGACCGGCGCCGGCGGCGCGGCGAAGGCGAGCGCGACCGCGACAGCCGCGACCTCGGTCAACGTCACCGCCGACGCGATCGGCGGCCAGGGGGCCACAGCAGGCGCCGCGACCGCGGTGACCACCGCCACGGGGACCGGCGGTTCGGCTACGGCCGACGCCTCGACCTCCACGCTCGCCGGAAATCTGGTCACCTCCGCTTCGGCCGAGGCGTCCACGACGGTGGCGGGTACGGCGATCGCCCAGGCCCAGGCCGCGATCGGCGGCGCCGCGCCGGGCTTGGTCAACGGCGACCAGGCCATAGCCCAGGTCACCGGAGCGCCCAGTGCGGCGGCGACCTCGGCGGTGCTCGCCGCCAATCCGGCGATCGCCGCGGCCTTTGGCGCCGCACCGTCCTTCTTCGCCCTGGGTGAGCTGGGCGGCGGCCATGGCGCCACCGGCTCGGTGGCCGAGACCGCGACCAGCGAGATCGACCTGACCGTCGATCTGACCCAACTGGCCGTGCGGCAGGACCTGCTGGTCGGCTTCTACAGCCCGACCGTCGTCGGCGCCGGCTTTTCCAACCTGAACCTGGACATCTATGCCGACGGGATCGACGTGCTGCACCAGAGCTTCTGCTCCGCCGCGGCGGCCCAGGCCTGGTTCGCCGACGGCGCGGTCGATCTCGGATCCCTGGCCAGCGGCCAGCTGAGCGCGGACAGCCTCGGACTGCGCGTGGTGATGAGCGTGACGAGCTCGGCGGCCGGCGGCGGCTTCGACACAGGCCTGATCTTTGGCGATCCGCCGTCGGCCGCCTCGCCCAGTGCGGCGCTGTTCAGCCAGTACATAGCTGCACAGGGACACGCAGGCGGTGGTCACACCTCTTCAGTCGTCTCGCTGGCTTCGCCCCCGCAGCATGGCTGGCTGACGGCGCCCGCCGCTTAGAGCGGATGGAATTTAGAGTAGAGCCTCTAAGTATGATTCTGGCGGATCAACTTCGTCACATGGCTGTGCCAGCCCTTGAGTTTAGCTGGCGGCGCCACGCCATTTCCAGACTTCAGGAGTGACGAGCCTAAGGCAGCGGTAGTTTCCCAAACTGGTCATTCCCGGCCACGGATAGCGGTGATCAGTTGGCGAGCGCCGCGATGTTCAACCTACTTGCTGACGGGCGCCAGTAGGCGCGAGCAGGTGTCCAATTCTGGCGCCATAGAATCTCGCTATCTGGCTCTATGGGGCCGAAAAGCAACCCCCTAGGCTCCCACAAGCGTTGTTTGGGGCCGGACCGGCATGGGGCATCTCGGAATAGCAGGGCTCCAGCTTGATCTGGGCCGCGGCGACAATCTCGACCGCATCGCCGCAGAGGTGGCCGCGACCAAACGGCGACTGCCCTGGGTCGACCTGGTGATGCTGGGCGAGCTTTCCGCCTTCGGTCCCGGGGTGGCCAGCGCCCAGAGCCTGCCGGGGCCGGCAGAGGCGCGTTTCGTCGAGGTCGCGCGGGAAAACAAGGTCTGGCTGATCCCGGGCAGTCTTTACGAACGGGTCGGCGACCAGCTGTTCAACACCGCGCCGGTGATCGCCCCGGACGGGACGGTGGTCGCCCGCTGCCGCAAGCTCTATCCGTTTCTGCCTTACGAACAGGGCGTCGCGGCGGGCGAGGTCCCGACCGTCTTCGACATGCCCGGTGTCGGGCGGATCGGGGTCTCGATCTGCTATGACATGTGGTTCCCGGAGACCACCCGCTCCCTGGCCTGCCTCGGCGCCGAGGTGGTGCTGCATCCGAGCATGACCAGCACCATCGACCGCGAGGCCGAGAAGGCCATCGCCCGGGCCAGCGCGGCACAGAACCAGCTGTGGTTCGTGGATATCAACGTCGCCGGCGAGCTGGGCGTCGGCGGGTCCTGCGCCTATGGCCCGGGCGGCGAAATCGTCCATGAGGCGGGCGTGGGGCGGGAGGTCATCGCCCTGGATCTCGATCTCGGCCACGTGCGCCGGACGCGCGAGCGCGGCTGGAACGGGCTGGGCCAGACCCTCAAGAGCTTTCGCGACGGGCCGGCGCCCTTTGCGCCCTATCAGCCGGGCGGGCGGTCGGTTCCCGCTCTGACCGGCTTGGGCGCGCTGAGGACGCCGCCGGCCCGGGAGGCGGAACAGTAGCGTGGTGATTGAAGCGGGCGAGCCTGTCGCGTTGGGGAACCGCAGGCCGCACAGACCAGGATGGGGGAGGGCGTGATGGTGTCAGTCGGGTCGGATGTCTGGGCGGTCGCTTTGCAGCGCGGCTGCCGGGCCTTGCTGCTGGGCGGCGCGTCGTCGCTCGCGCTTCTGGGGACGCAGGCGAAAGCGGCCGCACCGGCGGCGGGGGCTGTGGCTTCCACCGAGGAGATCGTGGTGACGGCGCGGCGTCGGGCTGAGACGGTGCTAAAGGTGCCGTACAACATCTCCGCGGTGAGCGGCGGCGCGATCGAGAGCAAGAGCCTGACCACGCCGAACGAGCTGTTGCGAACCGTCCCGGGTGTCAGCGTGGTCGATCGCGGCCCGCGCAACGCCGGTCAGCTGGACGGCGCGCGCATCCGGGGGATCAACGTCGATTCCGCCGCCCTGGGCGACTATCCGGTCTCGTCAGTTTCGCCCTTGTCGACCTACATCAACGACACGCCGGTGTTTGCGAATTTCCTGCTCAAGGACCTGGACCGGGTCGAGGTGCTGCGCGGGCCGCAGGCGACCCTGTACGGGTCCGGCTCGCTGGGCGGCACGGTGCGCTACATCCAGAACGAGCCGGATGTGAACCGCTTCAGCGGCAAGGTGACCAGCACCCAGTCCTATACCGCCAATTCGGACGGCGCCGGCTGGAGCGGTGACCTGACCCTGAACGTGCCGCTGTCGAGCACCCTGGCCGTTCGCGGGACCGTCAGCCGGGTCTATGATCCCGGCTTCATCGACTATCCCAACCTCTACAAGCCAGGCGCGGATGGCCTTCAGCAGACGCTGAACGGCGCCTCCGCGCCCACAGCCAGCGACTATTATCGCCAGAACAGCGTCAATGATCAGCGCACCTGGTATGGCCATGGCGCCCTTCTGTGGCGACCGACCGACGCCCTGAAGCTGGTGTTCAACTACAACTATCAGGACGATCACGTCGGCGGCCGACAGGCGATCACCGAGGGGACCAACGGCTTTGGGACGCCTTATGGCCGCTATGAAAACGGGGCGGTGATCAAGGAGCCGTCGGCGCGGGAAGTGAATGTCGAGAGCCTGGAGGCGACCTACGATCTGGGCTTCGCCACCCTGACCAGCAGCACCTCGTACTATGATCATCGCGGCGAGAGCATCACCGACAACACCGGCTTCTATGGCCACCTCTTGCCGACCCTGCCGGTCGGGTTCCTGTACTATTTCACTTACTACGCGCCGAACCGCCTGCCGCTAACCACCTTCGTCAACACCTATTCCGAACGGGCGGTGGTCGAAGAGGCGCGGCTGGCCAGCAACAGCAAGCCAGGCGCCCTGTTCGACTATGTGATCGGCTTCTACTACGAGGACCAGGATCGCGGCGCCGGATCGCGCAACTATCTGCCGGGCTTCGAGGAGACCTATCTGCAGACGCCAGAGGCCGATCCGACCTTCGTTTCCGGCGATCGCAGCTTCTTCTATCAGCGGGCTGACAGGTTCAGGGATGTCGCCGGATTTGGCGAACTGACCTGGCATGTCAGCCAGAAGTTCGATGTCACCGGCGGCCTGCGCTATTTCAGCGACAAGTCCGACGTGAACGCCACCATCGGCGGCGCCGTGCTGACCCGGAACAACATCTACGCCACCAACGCCACGCATGTCAGCGAAGACAAGCCGTTGGGCAAGGTCAACCTGTCCTATCGCCTGGACGACGACAACCTCGCCTACGCCACCGTGGCCCAGGGCTATCGGCGCGGCGGCTCGAACGCCATTCCGATCACGGGACCGCAGAAGGAAGATGCCAGCTACCTGAACTACACCTCGGACAGCACGGTGAACTACGAGATCGGGGTCAAGGGCCGCACCCACGGGATCACCTACAGCCTGGCCGCCTTCTACATCGACTGGTCGGATGTGCAGGTGAACATCCAGACCCCCACCTTCGGCTACTACGCCGTGGTCAACGGCAAGAGCGCCGCCTCGAGGGGCGTCGAGGCCGAACTGAGCGGAAAGTTCACCCCGAGCCTCGCCTGGACGCTCGGTTATGCCTATACCGACGCCTCACTGACCTCCGACATCATCACCGCGCACTCGCAATTCAACGATACGCCGTATGTGGCCGGGCTGAAGGGGACGATGCTGCCGGGCGTGCCCGAGCACACCTTGAATGTGTCGCTGAACCAGACCCAGATGCTGGGCGCGGGGATCAGGATGACCAACCGCGTGGTCGGCTACTATCAGTCAAGCACGCGAAACGGCGTGACGCCGGGGTCGCAGAATGTAGGGTTGGATCCCTTCTCGCTTTGGACCCTATCCTCCACCCTGCAATGGCGATCCTACGAGGCGACCCTGTTCGTCAAGAACCTGTTCAACGCCAAGGCGGCGACGGGGGAATTCACCCAGGCCTTCAGCGGTTCGGACGTGGCGGCCAACTTCTACGGCAACGACGCGCGCACCCAGATCGCCACCCCGACCACTGCCGGTCTGACCCTGAGCTACCGCTTCTGAGGGCGGCGCCGTGACCGCGGCCGGACCGCTCGTCCAGGTGCAGCAGTTGATGCTGCGGGGACGGCGCGCCGAGGCGTTGGCGAGTTTAAAAGGTATCGTCGAGGCCGCGGGCGCCTCGCCGGACCTGCTGGCGCGGGCCGCCAGCCTGTTCGGTCAGATGAACGCTCACCCGGCGGCGGCCGATTGCCAGCGCAGGCTGGTGCGGCTGCTGCCAGGCCATCCGGACGTGCTTCGCGGCCTGGCCGCCGCGGAAACCGCCTGCGGGCGGCTGGGCGAGGCCGAGCGCCTGCTGGATGCGGCCATCGCGGCTGATCCAGCCGAGTGCGATTCCTGGTACAACCGCGCAGTGCTCCGCCGCCAGACGGCCGCGCGCAACCATATCGCGGCGCTGCGGGCGCGCCTGGCCCATCCATCCGGGCGCGGGATCGTTCCCCTGGCCTACGCCCTGGCCAAGGAGCTGGAGGACCTGGGCGAGCACGGCGAAAGCTTTGTCTGGCTCAAGCAGGGCGCGGACGCGCGCCGGGCGATGCTGTCCTACCGGGTCGAGGGCGACGTGCAGGCGATGGCCGACATCGCCGCCGTATTCTCGGTGGAGAAGCTGGCCAACACGCCGGCGGCCGACAACCCCGAGCGCCCGATCTTCATCGTCGGACTGCCGCGGACCGGCACCACGCTGCTCGAGCGCATGCTGGGCATGCACAGCCAGGTGACGGCGCTGGGCGAGCTGACCGAGCTGCCGCTGGCCGTGACCCGGGCCGCGGCAGGCGGGGACAAGGGCGAGACGATCCGGCGGGCCGGCGAGGCCGATTTCGCGGCTCTGGGGCGGGACTATCTGCGCGCCGTGGCGACCTACGAGCCCGCGCGGCCGGTGACGACGGACAAACTGCCGAACAACTTCCTCTATATCGGCCTGCTCTATCGAGGCCTGCCCCGCGCCAGGGTGATCCACCTGCGTCGCCACCCGATGGACAGCGCCTATGCGATCTACAAGACGCTGTTTCGCATGGGCTATCCCTATGCCTACGACCTGAACGACCTGGCCCGCTACTACGCCGCCTACGCCAGGCTGATGCGACACTGGCGAGCGGCGGCGCCGGGCTATGTGGTCGACCTCGACTACGAGGCGCTGGTCCAGCGGCCTGAAGCCACCGCTCGGGACCTGTACGCGCGGCTGGAGTTGGATTGGCAGCCGGCCTGCCTGGAGTTCCATCGCCACGACGCCCCGGTCGCCACCGCCAGCGCCGCCCAGGTGCGCGAGCCGGTGCATACCGGGTCGGTCGGGCTATGGCGCCATCACCAGGCTGAACTGGAACCGTTCGCCGCCGGCCTGCGGGCCGAGGGGATCGACCCAGAGACCGGTGAGATCAGCCAAGGGCGGTCCGATCGAGCTTGACCGCAGGCCAGACGGCCGCGGCCGCCGCCAGGGCGAGACCGACACAGGAGAGGACCACCAGCCGCGGATAGTGGGTCTCCTCCAGGAGCAGGCCGCCGAAGGCCGGTCCTGAGGCCAGGCCCATCTTCGAACAGAACCCGGCCAGCGCCGCGCTGCGCCCCGTGGTGTCGAAGGCGGCGCACAGGCCCAGCAAGTAGGCGATGGTGAAGGACCAGGCCACGCTGGTCAGGACATTGGCCGCGGCATAGGCCCAAGGCGTGCTCTGCATCAGGAACACTACGGTTCCCGCCAAGGCCAGGGCCATGCCGGCCATGATCGACCCGGCGCGCCCGAACCTGACGCCGATCACCACCACCGCGACGGATCCGAGCGCGCCCAGCCAGTTGGCGACCCCTAAGGCGCCCGTGATTGAACTTATCTCGAGCCGGAACGTCCGGCCGAGGCCGATCACATAGGAGGCGAGCGCCATATTGGCGCACTGGAACAGGAAGACGGCCGCGAGCGCGGTGGCGAGCGGGACCCACAGGACGCGTCCGTGTGCTGACTCCAGCGAGGCCGCCGGCCGGGGATAGTCGTCCAGAAACGGCAGCATGATCAGGGTGACGATACTGAAGGCCGCCAGGGCGATGAACAGTACTGGCGTTCCGTAGATCGGCGCCAGCCTCGGCAGGAGCAGCACGCCCAGGCCTCCCAGGCCAAACTGGACCACCAGCAGCATGCCGAACACCCGATCCGGCGCCTTGGTCCTGGCGAAGACGCCGTAGGAGGTGCCGACCAGGAAGCCGCCGACGACGCCGTGCAGGAAGCGCACGGCGATCAGCACCTGGACCGTCTTGAGCTGGGTCGAAACCAGGTCGATGGCGATGAGGCCGATCAGCGCCGCCAGCGCGACCTTGCGCCAGGACAGCCGCTTGACCGTGAACACGGCGCTGAACGCTCCAAGCGCCGCGCCATAGACATTGGCCGAAGCGACGAAGCCGGCTTCCCGCGCCGAAAAGCCCAATCCGGTTTTCAGCCCGTCCACCAGGGCCGGCATGATGTTGACGTAGAACAGTCCCGCCGTGGCCAGGAACGACAGCAGGACGGCGGCGACCAGGCCGTCGGGAGCCGCGCGGTAGCGAGACGGCAGGCTCATCCGCAGAGGCTCCGGATCTTGCTGACTTCAGGGACCGAGGCCGCCCAGTCGAAATGATTGACGTCATTGAAGGCGTAGAACTGCACGCCATTGGGAAACAGCACCACCGATATGCCGCCGTAGCCCGACAGGAACGGCGCCCAGACCGGGTGATCGCATCCGGCGAGCGGCCCGACATCGCGCGCCCAGAACCCGTGGCGATAGCGCAGGTAAGGGGCTGGGCCGAACAGGCCGCCGCCCGGCTCGGTCCTTTGCAGCGCTTCGCCGAGAAGCTTGGGGTCGAGATAAGGCTGTCCGGCGATCCGGCCGCCGCCGCCAAGGAAACCTGCCGCGCGGACGATGTCGTCGCGGTGATAGACAAGGCCCCAACCGGTGAAGGGCTGGGCGGCAGAGTCGTAGGTGCGCCGGGTGGTGTCCAGCGCGGCCGACTGGCCGATCGACGCCCAGATTTGGCGGATCAGGTCGTCATAGAGGTCCCGCCCGAGCCCGGCTTTGCGCAGGGCGTCGGTCATGGCCACGCCCAGGAGAAAGGTGTCGGCCGTGTGATAGACGAAGGTCCCGCCCGGTGCGGCCTTGCGCGGCGTTGCGCAGGTGAAGGCGATCTTTTGGGCCGCGGTTTCCGCATCGAAGAAGGCCTCGGTGGCGGGCGCGGCTTCGTCGGCTTCCGGCGCGGCGGAAACATAGTGGCCGCTGGCCATGTCCAGCATGTCGATCAGGCGGACGTCGCCCCAGCCGCCCGCCGCGGCGCAGGCGGGAACGTGGGCGGCGATGGTTTCATGGATCACGCCGGGCCGGAGCGCCTCCAGCCGGAACAGGGCCTGGGCGGCGACCAGCGACTTGGCGGTCGAATAGGAAGGCAGGTCGCGTTCAGCGCAGAGAGGATCGTCGCCCGAGCGGGTCGGGCAGGGCGCGGTGAAATGGGTTCCGCTGGCCACCACCCCCCAGACCGCGCCCGGCCCCGCCGCGCGGGCCAGGGCGGCGAGGTCTATTCCAGGAAAGGTGGCGGCGAGGTCCGAGATGGGCTTCGCCGGCAGGCGGGCGGCGCGCTCGGCGCGGTCGCGATTGACGAGGGCGGGGGCAGCCTTCACCTGGCCGGGTGCGTAGCTAGCGGCGGCGAGGCCCCAGGCGTCGAACCTGAAGTAGAGGCAGGTGTCCGTGTCGAACTGAATGGCGGCCTTCGAGGCCGTCCCATCGGGCCCGAGGATGACCAGCAGTCGTCCGTTGTGGATGCAATTGGCGTTGCGCTCTTCCAGCGCCACCGGCAGCACGGCGCGCACCCGATCGCCGTCAGCAGGCTCCGACCAGGCCAGGCCTGGCTCGACGATCCAGTCCCAATCGGGATTGCCGGCCGCGATCGGGCCGTGCTGGACCGGGATCAGCCTTTCGCCGTCCGTGACCAGATCGACTGCGAGCCGGGGCCAGACCCGGCGCGTGTCCCTGGCCGGCGGAGCGGTGTCGGTGATGACCCGGAATCCGTCCGGCTGCGCCTTCGGGATCACGGTCAGGCGGCCCGATACCCGGAACTTCGCGGCCTTGGCCTCAGGACCCGGCATGAAATCGCTAGCCGGAACAGGTCCGTCGAGCTTGGTCCCGTTCAGGATCGCGCTGGACAGGGGCCCTGACCAAGCCTGTCCAGCCAGGCCCGCGATCACTGTCGCCAGAGCGAGCGCGACCCTCAAGCGCGTCCTGCCCCCGATCCCCGTCATGCCCGAACCCGCATCTCCCCAGCCGTGACTGCAGCCTCGCCGCTTTGCTACGCCATCTCTAGAGCCAGATCGGAGAATCCTATGGCGCCAGATCGCCCAATTCGCTGGGATCGGCGCCGGGCGGGACATAGACCGCCGAATCCACCGCGACGCCCTGCGCATTCAGCCATTGCACACGCCCGTGCTCGATCAGCGGCCGATAGCAGGAGGTCTCGCCATAGGCCCAGCTGTCCCACTGGCGAAACCAAGTGTCGCCCTCGACCCACCAGTGACCTTGGTCCTGGTCTTCATTGCCATAGCCCGCCCGGCCGATCATCGAGCCGTCGGGTCGCAACTCGATAGTGCAAGGCTCGCCATAGACGGTCTTGCAGAGCAGGGTCGCGCCAGCCATGGCCGCGCGCAGCGCCTCGTCGCTCCGCAAGGTCGGGGCCAGAGCGGTCGGGTCGAAGCTCGGCGAGATCCTCTCGCGGATCAGCCCGGCCAGCACCTCGATCCCCGCCCGAATCCGCTCCAGCGGCACGCCGGTCACCCCTAAGCGAAACAGGTTGTTCGGGGAGGGGCCCTGGAAATGGACGTCGGCCGGCTCGATCAGCACGCCCCGCTGCTCGGCCTCGAGGGCAAGGGACCGGGCGTCGACGCCGACGGGGCCGTGGACCCAATAGCTGGTCCCGCCGGCCGCAGGATCGATGGAGACCCAGCGCTGCAGGTAATGGTTCAGCGCCTCGGCCAGGGCGTGGCGACGCTGCCTCAGCATGCGGCCGGTCCGCGCCATGGTCTTGTCGTAGGAGCCCTGGCTGAGGAAATAGGCCGCCGCGCGCTGGCTGGCCAGCGGCGGGTGCTTGATCGAGAGCCGCCTCAGCCGGCGCGCCTCGGCGATCACCCGGGCGTCCGCCACCATGAAGCCGAGACGCAAGGCCGGCTCCAGCACAGAGGACAGGCTGGAGGCGTAGACCACCCGCTCGCCGCCGGTCATGGCGCGCAGGGCCGGTAGGCTGGGCTCGAAATAGGCGGTTTCGCACTCGAAGTCGTCTTCGACGATGATGGCCTCGTGTTCTGCGGCGCGCAGCAGCAAGGCTTCGCGCCGTTCCGGGGCCAGGGTGACGCCTGTGGGATAGTGATGGTTCGGGGTGACGACGATCACTTCCGCGCCGGCGAGCCGATCGTCGATGATCATGCCGTGGGCGTCGACCGGCTGGTGCTGCAGACGGGCGTCCAGTCTGCGTGCCATCTCGCGGACGTCGGCATAGCCGGGTTCCTCGACCACCACCAGGCTACGGCGGTCGGCGAACAGGTCCAGGGCGAGCGAGATGGCCTGTTGGCGTCCGAGGGTGATCAGCACCTCGTCGGGCCCTGCGAAGATGCCACGGCGCGGCAGGATCTTGGTGCGGATCTCTTCGATCAGCATCGGGTCGTCGGCATCGCCCTGGCCTGAGGCCCAGGCTGAGACATCGCGTGGCGAAAGGCCGAGGCGGCTGGCCTCGCGCCATTCGGCCGTGGGAAACAGCGAAGGATCGATCAGCCCGTCGATGAACGGATAGGGATATCGCGCCCAGTCCGGCGGCGTACGCTGCGTCGCTGTCGGCGGATCGCCCGTCTTGAAGCGCACGCGCCAAGGCGTCGCCTTGGCTTCCCCGCGAACGCCGGCGACCTCGCCGACGCCACGCCCCCTGGGCGACATGTCCGGCGCCACGAACAGGCCGCTTCGCTCTCGGCCGATCAGGAAGCCTTCGGCGACCAGCTGCTGATAGGCGAGCAGCACCGTGTTGCGCGACACGCCGAGCCGGGCGGCGAGGCTGCGCGAAGACGGCGCCCGCGAACCGCGGGCTAGGTCGCCGGAAACGACGGCCCGCACCACGCCGCGCCGCACTTGGTCCTGCAGGCTCAGGGAATCGTTCGGATCGAGCGGCACGAGAAAGTCGGTACGCATGCCTAGATCTTGCTCATCCGAGCGGAGCCTTGGGAAGCACTGAACAGTGGTTTTGCTGCGCCATGGGGCGGCAGCCAATGCAGCGCCGGCCCGCTCGGTCAAGCAGGGCTCTTCGCCAGAAACCGACATTCCGCCTGTAAGCATAAAGCAACGATGGCATTCTCAGATGCGGACATTGGGATTGGTGGGAGCGCGCCAAGCCGGGTCGTGTTTAGCCGAGCCTCGTACCAAGGCCATGGAGCGAGGATTACAGCCGCGTAGGCTCGCGGCCATGCATCTTTCGGGAGCATTGACGGTCGCGGCTTTACGCTGCGGGCCTGCACGGCGTGATCGACGCCTTGGCCCTTGAGGAAATAACCTAAGCCTCGGGCGACGCCGCCGCCGCTTTCTCGAAGCTTACGCGGCCTTGCCGCAGATCACGCGCACCGCACGAAGGGCGAACGCACGAAGATCGTCGCGGGCGGCGCCGGCGCGGGCGCGGACGGCGATGGTGTGCATCGTCGCGGTGGCCAACATGGCCAGCGTCGACAGGTCGGCGTCCCTACCGAGTTCACCCGCTTCACGCGCCGTGCGCAGCCGCGTCTCGAAGGCCGCGTCGAGCCGCTTGAACCCGTCCATGACAATGCGCTGGATTTCGGGGTCTTCGGCGGCCTCGGTTATGGCGGTGCCGACCACGAAGCAGCTGCGCGCGGTCTTCTCTCCAGAAAAATAGATGGCCAGCGCGGCGTCGTAGACGCACATCAGCGCCGCCTCCAGCGGCTGGTCTTCCAGCGCCTCGCGCATGGTCGCGAACTTGAGGTCCCAATAGCGCCGCAGCGCCTTGAGATAGAGCGCATGCTTGTCGCCGAACGCCGCGCGAAGGCTCGGGCGGTTCATGCCGGTGGCGGCGGAGATTTCGTCCAGCGAGGCGCCGGCATAGCCGGTTTTCCAGAACACCTCGGTCGCCCGCTGCAACGCCGTTTCGGGATCGTATTCCCGCGGCCGTCCCCTGGGCTTGGGCCGGGCGTCCTGCTTAATTTGTACCATCTCGCATAAAATCCTTGACCATCCGCTTGCGGGGCCATATTTGTTCGGCGTCGCATAAAAAGCAATAGCGACCTAGCCGGGCCCCGGCCTTCGGCGCGGTTCCCAATGAGAAGGCGGATGCACGATGCACAAACGGCTCGACCAGGCGATCGACGATCCAGCCCAGGCCTCGCAGCCCGAGCGGGCGAGCCGGACGTTGGCGGAGCGGGTTCGCCGCCCCCTGATGGTCACGGTCCCGGCGCTGGTGCTACTGGCCGGCGCCGCCGCTTATCTGGCGCCGGCGCGCGACGTCTCGACCAATGACGCGTTCGTCCGGGCCACCAAGGGTTCGATCAATGCGCGGGTCTCCGGCTAGGTGGTGGAGATCGCGGTGAAGGACAACCAGATCGTCCGCAAGGGCCAGCTGCCGTTCCAGATCGATCCCGAATCCTACGAGATCGCCGTGGAACAGGCCGAGGCGCGGCTCGCCAGCGCCCGGCTGCAGGAACAACGACCACCGGCCCGAACGGGTCGGACCTGCGCTGGAGGCCAGCCTCAGGCGCCTGCGACTCGACTACGTCGATTGCTACCTGGTCCATACCCCGTTCGCCTTTCCGCCCGGCGACGACCTGCAGCCGCGGGACGAGCACGGCCAGGTGATCTATGACGCCGGCGTGACCCTGGCTGAGACCTGGCGGGCCATGGAGCGCCTGGTCGACGAGGGCGGGACCAGGGCCATCGGCCTGTCCGACATCACCCTGGACCGACTGAAGGCGATCGTCGCCATCGCCCGCATCAGGCCGGCGGTGGTGCAGGTCGAGGCGCACCCCTACCTGCCCGAGTGGGAGCTGCTCGACTTCTGCCGGGCGCATGGAATCGTGATGCAGGCCTTCGCGCCGCTGGGCCACGGCATGCAGCCGCGCGTGACCGAGGATCCGGTGGTGGCGGCGATCGCGCGCCGCGCGCGCAAGACGCCGGCTCAGGTCGCCCTGGCCTGGGGAGTCCAGCGCGGAACCGCCGTGCTCACCACCTCGACCAACCCTGGCCGTATCCGGGAGAATTTCGATATTTCAGATCTGCCAGACCAGGCCTTGCGCGAGATGCGCGAGGAGATCGCCACCCGTGTCCGGTTCAATGCCGTGGTGGACACCGGCGTGCCGGGATTTGTGCCCCGTCAGCCGACCTAACCCGACTCGCCAATTGCTGGCCTCCGAAGGATCGGCCTAAAGCTGCGTCAGACTCCAATTAAAGGTCATGTCGATCGGCGGGGTCGTGAACCTCCCGCGTTTTCAAGCCGCCCAGCCATCGACGCCCCGCCTCCCGCCGCATATGGAACGGCAGAACCTCCAGGAGAGCCGATGTCCGCCGTTAATCTCTTCAGCTTTGTCGACCTGTTCGCCCGTTCCGTGGTCGCCACCAAGCACCTCCTCGCCAAGGGCGCGGCGCATGTGTCCGGCCTGGGCGTCCCGGAGCGGGAAATGCTCAATTGGCGGCTAGCGGAGGACATGCATCCCCTGGGTTTCCAGGTGATGGTGGTGGCCAATTTCAGCAGGACCTGGACGGCGCGCGTTGCAGGCTTGGAGCCTCCAGAGGGGATCGCGGCCGATCTCGACGTCGCCGGATTGAACGCCGGACTCGACGCCGCCCTGGATTACCTGCGCGCGCTTAAGCCAGAGCAATTCGATGGCCGGGACGAAATTCCTCTGACATTCGAGATCATGCCGGGGATGGCCCCCACATTTCCCGCGGCGCGGTGGCTGACCGTCTTCGCCGCCACGAACATCAACTTTCACGTATCGATGACGTACGCAATCCTGCGCAACAACGGCGTGCCGATCGGGAAGGCAGACTTGTTCGCCGCGGGACTAGGCTGACATCCTGGCGACATCGCCTTGCTCTCGATCGCCATAGGGAGACAATCGAGCCGGCCCGTCTGCGGCGGCATTTGCTCCCGCAACGCGGTCGTTCTGATTGGCCGAGATGCGAGGCTCCTCCTTGGTCGCAGGCCAGGAATATCCTTACGCGCCATCCTAAGGGCCTGACTGGCCCTGCCTATCACCTCGCTGGATGATCGGCCGCAAGGTCCAAAGCCTCCGATCGTTCAGACGAGCCCTCGTTCTTGCCCATGACACGCATGCCAAGGCGCGGACTGATCGACCTGCATATGTCGCTGGCCGTGACCCTCGCCATCCTGGTCTTCATCTCTTGCCTGTTCGGGCTGGGCGCCAAGGTCGACGGGCTGGAGCTTCAGCGCGAACAGGCCCTGGCGTCGAACGCCCTGCGCGGGCGGATGCAGGAAGTGGCCGATCAAGCCACTGCGAACACTGATTGGGACGACGCGGTGGATCGCGCCAGCAACCGCATCGACC
Source organism: Phenylobacterium montanum (assembly GCF_018135625.1). Lineage (NCBI taxonomy): Bacteria > Pseudomonadati > Pseudomonadota > Alphaproteobacteria > Caulobacterales > Caulobacteraceae > Poindextera > Poindextera montana. The sequence continues at coordinate 2,812,930 of NZ_CP073078.1, read as the reverse complement.
TGCCCTGGATCTCTGAGAATATCGGCGCCTACTACACCCAACCGCGCCGCTTCCGTTTCGTCTGCCTGCTGAACGGGGCCGGCCGAGCGGTCTTCGCCATGGAGCGGGGGCGGCCGATTTCGCCGGAGCGCTTCACCGGCCTCCTGGGGGCGGCGGCCCCGCTGGTCGCCGATGTCCGCGCCCGGGAAGCCCGTCGGGCGCCATTCACTCTGAGCGCGGCGTCGGGGAATGTAATCTCGCAGCCGATCCAGGCCGACGACGTCGTGGCCTGGAACAGCGGCCTGTTCATTCTGACCGCCACCTTGATTCAGCCCGAATTCGGCGTCCACCTGCCGGCCGGCTCGCGCGCCTCGATCGTAATCACCGGCAAGCCGATCGATCCCGCCTTCATGGCCGACCTCGGCAAGCGGCTGCTGCTCGACGACATGCGGCTGGTAAGCATGCAAGATTCCGGGCGGGGCTTCATCGACCTGAAGAACCAGGCTGGCCGCACAATGGGGCGGATCGCCTGGAGCCCTCGGCGGCCGGGGCGCTATCTCATCTCGGTCGCTCTCTTGCCGATCCTGCTGGGGGTCGGCGCACCGCTTGCGCTCTACCTGGCGATGCGGCGCACAGCTCGGCGGCTGCGGGCCACGCTGCTGGAACTGGCCAGCGCGCGGGACGAAGCCCATGCCGCTAACGAGCAGAAGTCGGTGTTCCTGGCCACCATGAGCCACGAAATCCGCACGCCCCTGAACGGGGTTCTGGCCATGACGCAGCTGATGCAGCAGGGGTCCCTGTCGGCGGTCCAGCGCGAGCGCCTTGCAGTGATCGGCCAGTCCAGCGAGAGTCTGCTGACCATCGTCAACGACATCCTGGACCTCTCCAAGATCGAAGCTGGCAGGTTGGAGTTGGATCTGCGCCCCTTCGACCTATCCGACTTGGCCAGCGCGCTGAGGGGCCTCTATGGGCCGATCGCCGAAGACAAGGGCCTCGTCTACCGGGTCGAGGTCGCGGCCGGGGCGCGGGGGATCTGGCGGGGCGATCCCGATCGGCTGCGCCAGGTGGCCGGCAACCTGATCGGCAATGCGCTCAAGTTCACCCTGGAGGGCGAGGTGGCGGTGGCGATCCGGGCCGAGGGTGAAATAGGCCTGTCGTTCGAGGTCCGCGACACCGGGGTCGGCATAGCGCCCGACAAGCTGGACCTGATCTTCGACAAGTTCCGACAAGCCGAGACCTCGACGGCGCGGCGTTTCGGCGGCACCGGGCTCGGCCTCGCCATCAGCCGGCAACTCGTCGAGCTGATGGGCGGGCGAATTTGGGTTCAGAGCGAGCCGGGCCAAGGCTCGGTCTTCCGCTTGGAGGTTCCCTTGGCGCGGCTTTCGGGAACGCCGCCCAGGCGGGCCGCGGCTGTCGTCTCCGAGGCGCCGCGGGATCGGCCGATCCGCATCCTGGCCGCCGACGACAACCCGACCAACCGCCGCATTCTGCAGCAGATCCTGGAGCCTGCAGGCGTCGACCTCAGGCTGTGCGAGGACGGCGAACAAGTGCTCGCGGCCTGGCGCGCGGCCAAGTTCGACCTGATCCTGATGGACATCCAAATGCCGGTGATGGACGGCCTGACGGCGACCAGTTTGATCCGCACCGAGGAGGCGCAGGAGGCGCGGAGCCGCACTCCGATCCTGGCCCTGACCGCCAACGTCATGACTCACCAGCTCGAACAGTATCGCAGCGCCGGCATGGACGCCTGCGTGGCCAAGCCGATCCGCATTCCCGAACTGCACGCCGCCATCATGAGGGCGCTGGAGGAGTCGGAAGGCTGAAGCGAGCTGTCAGGATAATCCTGACAGGCCGGGCGATCGGCCCGACTACCCGGTCGGCCACGTTTACTGATTCTAGGATCGGCGAACGAGGCGTCCGCGAAGCGGGTCCCGCCGGCAAAGCCGGCCGTCTCGGAGGGCGCGAGCGCCTCGTTCGCTGACCGCGTGGAGGCGCGCACCGTGATGAGGCTCTTGGATCGCCTGCCTCGAGTCCTGGCGGTGGCCCTTCTTGTCCTCGTTCCGGCGATCCAGGTGCGGAGCGCCGAGGGCGACAGCGCGGCGCGCCTGCAAGCCTGGCGGACAGCCGCCGCCGAGACGCGCCGGCTGGCCGAAAACGACGCGCCAAAAGCCTATGCAGAGGCGCGCCGCTTGCTCGCCGAGCTGCCGCCCGATGCGCACACGACGGACCGGGTCAGGGCTCTGAACCTGCTTGCGCGGACCGAGGTCTATCTGGCCATGACGCCCGAGGCGGCCGAACACGCGCGCGAGGCCTTCGATATGGCCAAGCGGCAGCAGGACCGGATCGGCCAGGCCGAGGCCGACCTCAATATCGACCTCAATGCCGTCAACGAGGGACGAATCGACAAGCTGGTCGAGGCCTCCACCGACGCGGTGAAGGCGCTGCAGGGCGGGGATCGCCCGGACTTGCTAAGCGAGGCCCTGCTGCGCTCGGCGATGACCTATCGCCGCCTCGGCCAGATCGACGACTCTGTCAAGACGACCTTGCGGGCCATGGAGATCGCTCGCGGAACTCGCGACCCGTTGACCCTGACCTATGCCTACTATGGCATGGGGGTCTCCTTTCAGCAGAGCGGCCATCGCGACGAGGCGCGTCGCTTCTTCCAGCAGATGCTGGACTCTGCCCGGGCTGCGCCGTCCAAGATGCTGGAGGCCTATGCTCTGAATGGCCTGGCGATTACCTACGCCGACGCCCACGACTTTCGCACCGCCGACGCCCTGAATAACCAGGCCATCGCCTTGTTCCGACAGGTGGGCGCTCCGTTCGGGGTCAGCTTCGCCCTGTTCGCCGACGCCCAGAACAAGCTCGCCGAGGGGCGCGCTCGCGAGGCGCTTCCGGTGCTCGGCGAGGTGGTTGGCATCTACGAACAGCATCCAAACCGCATCGGGCTTTGGTATTCCCTGAACCTGAAAAGTTCGAGCGAGGCCGCGCTCGGCGACAAGGTCGCGGCCCTGACGGATGCGAAAAGGGCGGCCGGTCTCGCCGACAGCATCGGGTTTCCCATCTATCAGAGCGAAAGCGCCCGCCGCCTGGCCGCCCTCTACGCCGCCCTGGGCGATTTCCACCGCGCCTACACCCTGTCGGCCAGGGCCGTGGACCTGACCACCAAGGCCGATCAGCAGCGCGTCGGCGCCCAGGTGCTCGACCTGGCCCAGCGCTACGAGGCCGAGAGCAAGCAGCGCCAGATTGAGGCCCTGACCCAGCGCAACCAGAAGCAGGACGCCGAACTCAGGCAACGCGTGCTCGAGCAGCGCTGGCTCTGGACCGTGCTCGCGGCGAGCGCCATCGGTCTAGCCGGCGGTGGGCTGATGCTGGCTCAACTGCGCCGCGCCCACCGCCAGACCATGGCGGTCAATACCCGGCTGCAGGCCTCGGAAGCCGAGTTGCAGCAGCAGACCGGCATCCTGCAGTCCATCCTCGACAGCATGGGCGAGGGGGTGGTGGTGGTCGACCGGTCCGGCAGTCGGCTTCTGATCAATCCTGAAGCCGAACGCATTCTCGGGGTCTTTCCGCCAGTCTCCGAGCCTCAGGACTGGTCGCGCGACTACGGCCTATTCCTGCCAGATCGGATGACGCCATTTCCGCCCGAAAGCCTGCCCCTGGCCCGCGCCCTTGCGGGGGAGACAGCGGCCGATGTCGAGGTCTACGTGCGCAATCCGGGCTGCCCCGAGGGCCGCTGGATCAGCGCCACCGGCCGGCCGCTGGTCGATCGGTCGGGCGAGGCGCAAGGGGCGGTGGTGGTGTTCTCGGACATCTCAGCCCGCAAGCTGGCCGACGAGGAAATCCGTGCTCAGAACCAGTCGCTGGAGCAGCGCGTGCAGCTACGCACCGAGGAGCTACGCCTGCGCACCCGGTATCTGAGCGCCCTGTTCGACACCCTGCCGATGTTGGTGTGGCTGAAGGACACCGAGAGCCGCTATCTGGCGGTCAACGAGAGCTGCGCCGCCCTCGTCGGATTGAGCGCTGAGCAAATGGTCGGCAAATTCGACCTGGAAGTCAGGCCAAGGGCGAGGGCGGAGGCGATCCTCGCGATCGATGCCGAGGTGATGGCCTCGCGCACGCGACGGACCGTTGAGGCCCGGATCGATGGTCCGGATGGTGAGATATGGCTCGAGACCGATCTTGCGCCCGTGCTCGATGAGGATGGGACTGTGCTGGGTACGGTCGGCGTCTCGCGCGATGTCAGTGGTCGCAAGGCCGCCGAGACCGCGCGCGAGGCGGCGTTCGACGAGGCTGTCCGTCTGGCCCGCCTGCGCAGCGAATTCATGGCCCAGATCAGCCACGAGCTGCGCACCCCGCTGAACGCCATTCTCGGCTACGCCCAGATCCTGAGGCGCGACAAGCGCCTGACCCAGCGCCAGAGCGGCGGTCTGGCCACCATTCAGGCCAGCGCCCAGCATCTTCTGATGCTGATCAACGACATCCTCGACCTTTCGCGGATCGAGGCCGATAAGCTGGAGCTGAGGCCGGTCGAGATCGAGCTCGCCGCTTTCCTGCGCGTGGTGGGCGACATCATTCGGGTCAAGGCCGAGGAGAAGGGCCTGGCCTTCACCGAGGAGCTGGGTGACGACTTGCCGGCGGTGGTGCGGGTCGATGACCGGCGGCTGCGGCAGGTGCTGCTCAATCTCCTGGGTAATGCGGTCAAGTTCACCGACAGCGGCGCGATCGTGCTGCGGGTGCTGGCCTTGCCGCCGTCGAACGCCGCCAAGGGGCGCGGAGCCTGGCTGCGGTTCGAGATCGAGGACACCGGCCTCGGCATCACCCCCAGCCAGATCGAGCGTATCTTCCAGCCGTTCGAGCAGGCGGGCGAAGCGCTGCGCCGCGAGGGCGGGGCTGGCCTGGGCCTGGCGATCAGCCGCCAGCTCGTCAGGCTGATGGGCGGCAATATCGAGGTCTCCAGCGAGGTCGGCGAGGGCAGCCTGTTCTGGTTCGAACTCGAACTGCCGATCGCCCGCCGGCCGGTCGGCAAGGGCCCCGGCGACGAACGCACCGCCGTCGGTTACCAGGGGCCGAGACGGAGCGTGTTGATCGTCGATGACGCCGTCTCCAGCCGGACCATGATGGCCGACGCCCTGTCGGCCTATGGCTTCGAGGTGTTCGAAGCCGGTGACGGGAAGGAGGGCCTGGCCATGGCCGAGCGTCATCGGCC